>NZ_JAJGQG010000041.1:0-26715 GCF_020783795.1 Xanthomonas sp. NCPPB 1067 | reverse complement strand
GAGCCCCGCAAGCTCGGCTACACTTGCGCGGCCGCAGGACGCGGCATGACAGGGGATGGCAGATGCGTTTGCTGGTGTTGCTGGCGATCCTGGCCGCGGTGGCCGGGCTGTACAACTATGGCGGTAACTCGCTGGGCGAAAAACAAGTGCGCGATTTCTACGCCGCGCAGGACAAGGCGATGATGGGCCAGGATGGCGAGGCCCTGTGCGGGATGACGGCGCCGGAATTCGAAATGGTGGTGTTGTACCGCATGGATTCCCATCAGAAGCGCGAGACCACCAATCGCGCCAAATACTGCAAATCCAACGGCGAATGGGCGCAGGTGCTCAGCCGGATGCGCCATGTGGCGGAGCCGGAAGAACTGATCGACTACAAGCAGACGATCACCAAGATCGAGATCGCGCCCGACGAGCGATCGGCGCTGGTGGAAACGCGTGCCACGCTCGGCCTGCCGGGTCTGCGCATGACCTTCCGCGCGCGCGACAAGCTGATCCGTCAGCGCTGGAAGACACTGATTGTGCGCAGCGAAGGCACGGCCTGGGTAGGGCCGGCCTACCAATAGCCTGGCACCTGCGATAGCGGCGCGCTCGGAGCACGCGTGACCGATCCAGGTCTGCGTCGATGGCCGGGGCGTTCGACTTCCCGATGCCATCTGCAACGGCTGCATGCACTGCACGCTGCGGTGCACAGCGTCAACGCGATAGTGGTTGGGTATGCTTGTGCCATGACCACTTCCTTCCAGATCTCCCGACGTGCGCAGGCGCTGACCAGTTCGGCGATTCGCGAAATCCTCAAGGTGACCGAGCGGCCGGAGGTGATCTCCTTCGCCGGTGGCCTGCCATCGCCGGCGACCTTCCCGGTGGAGCGCATGCGCGCGGCCAGCGACCAGGTGCTGCGCGATGCGCCGCAGGCCGCGCTGCAATACGGCCCGACCGAAGGCTATGCGCCGCTTCGCGAATGGGTGGCCGCGCGGCTGAGCCGCGATGGCGCCAGCATCCGGCCCAGCCAGGTCTTGATCACCACTGGCTCGCAGCAGGGCCTGGATCTGCTGGGCAAGGTGTTCATCGACGAAGGCAGCAAGGTGTTGGTGGAGACGCCGAGCTATCTCGGCGCCTTGCAGGCGTTTTCGCTGTTCCAGCCGAGCTTCGTCGGCATGCCCTCCGACGATGAGGGCGTGGTGGCCGAAGCGCTGGATCCTGCACTGCTGGCCGATGCGCGTTTCCTGTACTGCCTGCCGAATTTCCAGAATCCCACCGGGCGCCGCCTGCCGTTGGCGCGGCGCCAGATGCTGGTGGAGCGCGCAGCGCAGGCGGGCGTGCCCATCGTCGAAGACGACCCCTACGGCGAGCTGTACTACAGCGGGCAACCGTTGCCGAGCTTGTTGTCGATGAATCCCGAGGGCGTCGTCTACATGGGCTCGTTCTCCAAGGTGCTCGCGCCCGGTCTGCGGCTGGGCTACGTGGTCGCACCTGAAGCGGTACTGGGCAAGTTGATCCAGGCCAAGCAGGCGGCCGATCTGCACACGCCATCGTTCACTCAGCGCGTGGTGTACCAGACCCTGCAGGACGATTTTCTCCAGACCCATATCCCGCAGATCCGCGCCCTGTACGCACGCCAGTGCAGCCTGATGCTGGAAGCGCTGGACCGGCATTTCCCGGCTCAGGTGCGGTGGAACCGCCCCGAAGGCGGGATGTTCCTGTGGGTGAGCCTGCCGCCGGGGCTGGATGGCACCGCGCTGTTGGCGCGGGCGATCGCGCGCAATGTCGCGTTCGTGCCCGGCGCGCCGTTCTTCGCCACCTTGCCGCAGGCCAATACCTTGCGCCTGTCGTTCGTCACGGTACCGGGCGAGAAGATCGATGCCGGCATTCGCGTGCTGGGCGAGGTAGTGCGTGAAGCGCTGGCCGAGATGCCGGGGCAGGGCGCGTGATGGTGCAGGAGACAGTCCTGCAGGCGCCGGTCGCCACGTTGATCGACAGCGTCGCCATCGGCATCGCGCGCGATTTCACCCGTCCGGGCACCCGCAGTGCGATCGACAAGCGCGTGGTGCCCGGGCCGGTGCGCGTGGATGTGAGCGGGCTGGAGGGCGACGAGCAAGGCGACCGCCGCGTGCATGGCGGGCCGGACAAGGCAATCCATCATTACCCGCGCGACCACTATGCCGCCTGGCGCGACGAACTTTGTGCGCATGCGCTGCTCGAGGCGGCCGGCGCGTTCGGCGAAAACCTCAGCAGCACCGGGTTGACCGAAGCCGACGTCTGCCTGGCCGATCGCTTCGCGCTGGGCACGGCGGTGGTGGAGGTGTCGCAATCACGCCAGCCATGCTGGAAGTTGTCCGATCGCTTCGGCGTACGCGACATGGCGCGTCGCGTGCAGGATAGCGGCCGCACCGGCTGGTACTACCGCGTGTTGCAGCCCGGCATCGTGGTTGCAGGCGACAGTTTGACCTTGCAGGCGCGTCCGTATCCGCGCTGGCCGCTGTCGCGCTTGCAACAGCTGCTCTACGCACGTGCAGTGGACGAAGCCGCCATCGCCGAGGTGCTGGCACTGCCGCTGGTGCCAGCGTGGCGTAGCCTGTTCGAACGTCGCCTGCAACGCAGCCAGATCGAAAGCTGGAGCAAGCGTCTGGACGGCCTGGAAGAATAAGCAGCACCGCTTGCCAGCGCTCACGCTCGTCCAGCCAGCAGCCCGCGCCTCGCAGTAGACGTCCCACGACCTTCTGCATCCACATACGGCTTCCGGCGTCGGCTTTTTTCGAATCCCCAATCCCGAATCCCGATTCCCGGCACCTTGTGCAACCCCCGCAGCCTCGCTAGCCTGCGGGCATGACGACGTCTCCTGTAAAAGTATTGATCCACGGCGCCTCCGGGCGGATGGGCAAGGCCTTGCTGCGTCTGGCGGCTGAAGACGATGCCCTGCAGGTCGTGGGCGCGGTGGTGGGGCGCTCTCCTGCGCAGCGCGTGGTGGAGGGCGTGCCGTTCTTCGCTGCCAGCGAGCTGGGCGGAGCGCCGGCCTTCGATGTGGCGATCGATTTCAGCCTGCCGCAGGGTTTTGCGCCGATCCTGGCCTTGTGTGCACAGCGCGGCAAACCGCTGGTATCGGGCACCACCGGGCTGGACGAGGCGCAGCGCAGCGCATTGCTGGAAGCGGCGCAACAGATTCCGCTGGTGTGGGCGTCCAACTTCAGCCTGGGTGTGGCGGTGCTTGCCGAGCTGGTCGAACGGGCCGCCGGCACCTTGCCGGGCTGGGACTGCGACATCATCGAGGCACACCACGTGCACAAGCAGGACGCGCCCTCGGGCACCGCCCTGACCCTGGGCGAAGCTGCGACCGGCAGCGGTGCGCAGCCGCGGTTTGCCAGCCTGCGTGCCGGCGACATCGTCGGCGAACACACGGTGCAGTTCACCGGGCTGGGCGAGCGGGTGGAGCTGGTACACCGCGCCACCAACCGCGATATCTTCGCGCGCGGGGCGCTGCATGCGGCCAAGCGCCTGACTGGCCGGCCGGCCGGCAGTTACCGGGTACGCGATCTGGTGTTGTAGCCACTGCGCAACCGGGCATGAACGGTTGCTGTGGCGATTGCCGTCTTCACCCGCATGTTGCGCTGCCATTGCCTCCGCTCGCACCGTGCGGACTGGCAAGCCAGGGCACTTGCCATTACAATTCTCGCTTGCCCGAACCAGCGTCGGACCGGTCCTCAGCACCGCGTCCGCGCTTTGCTGCAACCGGAATTTGGCCGGGAGCGCATCGGAGTCCCAGGCAGCCAGAGCGAGACCCCACGTGACCCAACCCGCAATCCTTGTCCTCGAAGACGGCACCGTGTTCGAGGGCGAATCCGTAGGCGCCAACGGGCTTTCCGTCGGCGAAGTGGTGTTCAACACCGCCATGACCGGTTACCAGGAAGTCCTGACCGATCCCTCCTACGCCCGCCAGATGGTCACGCTGACCTATCCGCATATCGGCAACACCGGCTTCACCGACCAGGACGACGAGGCCAGCAAGATCTGGGCCGCCGGCCTGATCGTGCGCAATGTGCCGCGCCGTCCCAGCAACTGGCGCAGCCAGGTGGCCCTGCCGGAATGGTTGCAGGCACGTGGTGTGGTGGCCATCTCCGGCATCGATACCCGCAAGCTCACCCGTCTGCTGCGCGAAAAAGGTGCGCAGAACGGCGCGCTGATGGCCGGCGAGATCGACGTCGACACCGCACTGGAAGCCGCGCGCAAGTTTCCCGGCCTGAAGGGCATGGACCTGGCCAAGGTGGTTTCGACCGAGACCAGCTACGCCTGGCAGGAAGGCCAGCTGGACCTGAACTCAGGCGCCTTTCTGGGTCTCGGTGCATTGAATAGTGGAAAGTCCGCACATGGAAGTGCGGGCTCTGGCGAGGGACTCGCATTCAAAGTTGTCGCCTACGACTACGGCGTGAAGCTCAACATCCTGCGCATGCTCGCCGAGCGCGGTTGCGACGTCACCGTGGTGCCGGCACAGACCCCGGTCGCCGAGGTTCTGGCGATGAATCCAGACGGCGTGTTCCTGTCCAACGGCCCAGGCGATCCGGAGCCCTGCGATTACGCCATCGCTGCGATCAAGGAATTGGTCGCCAGGAAGGTGCCGACCTTCGGCATCTGCCTGGGGCATCAGTTGCTGGCGCTGGCCGCCGGTGCGAAGACGCTCAAGATGACCACCGGCCACCACGGCGCCAATCACCCGGTGCAGGATCTGGATGGCGGTCGGGTGATGATCACCTCGCAGAACCATGGTTTTGCCGTGGACGAGAGCACGCTGCCGGCCAATGTGCGCGTGACTCACCGTTCGCTGTTCGACGGCACCAATCAGGGCATCGCGCTGACCGACGCACCGGCGTTCTCGTTCCAGGGCCACCCGGAAGCATCGCCGGGCCCGCGCGATGTGGGGCCGTTGTTCGATCGGTTCACTGCGCTGATGCGGGACGCTGCACGTCGGGACCCGGGACCCGGGACCCGGGACCCGGAGAAGGCAGTTTGATGGCGGTCTCCCATTTTCGGGAGCTCGAAGTGTGGCAGCTGTCGATGCAGCTCGCCGAAGATGTGTATTTGCTTACTGCATCGTTGCCGGCTGTCGAGCGTTACGGTCTGACAGCACAACTGCAGCGCTCCGCGGTGTCGATTCCTTCCAATATCGCCGAAGGCAATGCACGAGGCTTTACGCGGGATTACGCACGTTTCGTCGCGATCGCCATGGGGTCGTGCGCCGAACTGCAGACCCAGTTGCTACTCGTCGAAAGGCTTGCAATGGGCGAGCCTGCAGGACTGAACAGCGCGCTGCAGCTCTGCGAGCGTGTGAGTCAAATGCTTTCCAGATTGCAGCAGTCACTGCAGCGTCGGCTTGAATCCGGCTCCCGAGTCCCGGGTCCCGGGTCCCGCATCTCAGAGAACGTTGAGGATTACTGAAAAATGCCACGTCGTACCGACCTTAAAACCATCCTCATCATCGGCGCCGGCCCGATCGTCATCGGCCAGGCCTGCGAGTTCGATTACTCCGGCGCGCAGGCGTGCAAGGCGTTGCGCGACGAGGGCTACCGCGTGGTGCTGGTCAACAGCAACCCGGCCACCATCATGACCGACCCGAACATGGCCGACGCCGTGTACATCGAGCCGATCAACTGGCAGACGGTCGAGAAGATCATCGCCAAGGAACGGCCCGATGCGCTGCTGCCGACCATGGGCGGGCAGACCGCACTGAACTGCGCGCTGGATCTGGCCGATCACGGCGTGCTGGAGAAGTACGACGTCGAACTGATCGGCGCCAAGCGCGAAGCGATCCGCATGGCCGAAGACCGCGAGCTGTTCCGCGTGGCGATGGGCGAGATCGGCCTGGAATGTCCCAAGGCCGAAGTGGCGCACACGCTGGAAGAAGCGCTGGATATCCAGACCCGCGTCGGCTACCCGACCATCATCCGCCCCAGCTTCACCCTGGGCGGCAGTGGCGGCGGCATCGCCTATAACCGCGAAGAGCTGATCGAGATCGTCGGCCGCGGTCTGGAGCTGTCGCCGACCACCGAGGTACTGGTGGAAGAATCGGTGCTGGGCTGGAAGGAATTCGAGATGGAAGTGGTCCGCGACACCGCGGACAACTGCATCATCGTCTGTTCGATCGAGAACCTCGATCCGATGGGCGTGCACACCGGCGATTCGATCACCGTGGCACCGGCGCAGACGCTGACCGACAAGGAATACCAGCGCCTGCGCGATGCCTCGATCGCGGTGCTGCGCAAGATCGGCGTGGACACCGGCGGGTCGAACGTGCAGTTCGGCATCAGCCCGACCACCGGCCGGGTGGTGGTGATCGAAATGAATCCGCGCGTCTCGCGCTCCTCGGCGCTGGCCTCCAAGGCCACCGGCTTTCCGATCGCCAAGGTCGCGGCCAAGCTGGCGGTGGGCTATACGCTGGACGAGTTGCGCAACGAGATCACCGGTGGGCTGACCCCGGCCTCGTTCGAACCGTCGATCGACTACGTGGTCACCAAGATTCCACGCTTTGCGTTCGAGAAGTTCCCGCAGGCCGATGCGCGCCTGACCACGCAGATGAAGTCGGTCGGCGAGGTGATGGCGATGGGCCGCACGTTCTCCGAATCGCTGCAGAAGGCGCTGCGTGGCCTGGAAACCGGCAAGATCGGGCTGGATCCGACCGGCCTGGATCTGGGCAGCGAAGACGATCTGGTCGTGCTCAAGCGCGAGCTCAAGGCACCGGGCCCGGAGCGGTTGTTCTACGTGGCCGATGCCTTCCGGGCCGGCATGACGGTGGACGAGGTCTACGCGCTCTCGTTCATCGACCCCTGGTTCCTGGACCAGATCGAAGAGCTCATCGGCCACGAACAGCAACTGGCCGACGACGGCATGGCGGCGCTGGATGCAGCGCGTCTGCGCACGCTCAAGCGCGCCGGGTTCTCCGATGCGCGTCTGGCCCAGCTCACCGGCAGCAACGAGGAATCGGTGCGCACCTTGCGGCGTGCGCTCAAAGTGCGTCCGGTCTACAAGCGCGTGGACTCGTGCGCAGCCGAATTCGCTACCAGCACCGCCTATCTGTATTCGACCTACGAGGACGAATGCGAGGCGCTGCCTACCGGTCGCGACAAGATCATGATCCTCGGCGGCGGCCCCAACCGCATCGGCCAGGGCATCGAGTTCGATTACTGCTGCGTACACGCGGCCTTGGCGCTGCGCGACGATGGTTTCGAGACCATCATGGTCAATTGCAACCCGGAGACCGTGTCCACCGACTACGACACCTCCGACCGCCTGTACTTCGAGCCGCTGACGCTGGAAGACGTGCTGGAGATCGTCGAGCTGGAGCAGCCCAAGGGCGTGATCGTGCAGTACGGCGGGCAGACCCCGTTGAAGCTGGCGCGTGCGCTGGAAGCCAATGGCGTGCCGGTGATCGGCACGTCGCCGGATTCGATCGACCTGGCCGAGGACCGCGAGCGCTTCCAGCAGCTGGTCGACAAGCTGGGCCTGAAGCAGCCACCGAACCGCATCGCCCGCAATGCCGAAGAGGCCCTGGTGCTGGCGCGCGAGATCGGCTACCCGCTGGTGGTGCGCCCGAGCTACGTGCTGGGCGGCCGTGCGATGGAGATCGTGTACGGCGAATCCGACCTGGCGCGCTACGTGCGCGACGCGGTCAAGGTGTCCAACGATTCGCCAGTGCTGCTGGACCGCTTCCTGGACAACGCGGTGGAAGTGGACGTGGACATCATCGCCGACAAGGACGGCAAGGTGCTGATCGGCGGGGTGATGGAACACATCGAGGAAGCCGGTGTGCATTCGGGCGATTCGTCCTGCTCGCTGCCACCGTACTCGCTCTCGCCCAAGACCCAGGCCGAACTGCGTCGCCAGGTGGTGATGCTGGCCGAAGGCCTGAATGTCGTCGGCCTGATGAACACCCAGTTCGCGGTCCAGGTCAACGATGCGGGCGACGACATCGTGTATCTGCTGGAGGTCAATCCGCGCGCATCGCGCACGGTGCCGTTCGTGTCCAAGGCCATCGGCATGCCGCTGGCCAAGATCGCCGCGCGTTGCATGGCCGGCAAGACGCTGGCCGAGCAGGGCGCCACCAAGGAAATCGTGCCGGACTACTACTCGGTGAAGGAAGCGATCTTCCCGTTCGCCAAGTTCCAGGGCGTGGACCCGATCCTCGGGCCGGAGATGCGCTCCACCGGTGAGGTGATGGGCGTGGGCCGCAGCTTCAGTGCCGCATTCGCGCGTGCGCAGGAAGCCGGTGGCATCAAGGCGCCGCCGGTGGGCAAGGCCTTCGTATCGGTGCGCGATCCGGACAAGCAGCGCGTGCTGCCGGTGGCGCAGGCGCTGGTGGAACGCGGCTTCACCCTGGTGGCCACCCGCGGTACCGGTGCCTGGCTGCAGCAGAACGGGCTGAGCTGCGAGATCGTCAACAAGGTCGCCGAGGGCCGCCCGCATATCGTCGATTCGATCAAGAACGGCGAGATCGTCTATATCGTCAACACCACCGAAGGCCGCGCCGCCATCTCCGACTCGTTCTCGATCCGGCGTGAAGCGCTGCAGCACCGGGTAACCTATTCGACCACTGTCGCCGGCGCCAAGGCGCTGGTGCATTCGCTGGAATTCCGCGGCACCGGCCCCGTCTGGTCGCTGCAGGAACTGCACAAGGAGCTACAAGCATGAGAGCACCCATCACCGCCAAAGGCGCGCAGCGGCTGCGCGAGGAACTCGATCAGCTGAAGTCGGTCAAGCGTCCGGAGGTGATCGCCGCAATCGCCGAGGCGCGCGGACATGGCGATCTGAAGGAAAACGCCGAGTATCACGCCGCGCGTGAGCAGCAGGGCTTCATCGAAGGCCGCATCAAGCAGCTGGAGAGCGAGCTCTCGCACGCGGAGATCATCGACATCACCAAGCTCGGCGCCGGCAGCAAGATCGTGTTCGGTGCCACGGTGACGCTGGCCGACGTCGAAACCGACGAAGAGAAGCGCTACCAGATCGTTGGCGACCTGGAAGCCGATATCAAGATGGGCCTGATCGCCATCTCCTCGCCGCTGGCACGCGCCCTGATCGGCAAGCTGGAAGGCGATGCGGTGACCATCGACGCGCCGGCCGGCCAGCGCGAATACGAAGTGGTCAGCGTCGCCTACCTGGATTGATTCTAGGAACGTCCACGCGATGACAACCGCCACGCTGCTGCTGCCGGAAAAACGCCGCCTGCCCGGAACCCTGGACACCGCGGCGGTGACGCGCGCGTTGGCGCGCGCCGACCGGCACGACGCCAACGCCGGCGAGGTGGCGCAGCTGCAGCGGCACTTCACGCTGACGCCCGCGCACTGGCCGGTGGCCGCGCTGACCCGGCAGCTGGACGCCGGCGATGCGGCCGGCGCGACCTGGGTACGCGCCGATCCGGCCTATGTGGTGCCGGACATGCAGGGCGCGCGGCTGATGGGCTACGGCGAAGCGCTCGGTGCCACCGCCGAAGACCTGGCGATGCTGCTGCCGATCCTCAAGCCGATGTTCGGCGATGCGGGATTCCTGCTCGATGCGCCCACGCCGTCGCGCTGGTATCTGCGCTTGTCGCCGGATGCGAAGCTGCCCGAGTTCGTGCCGCCGGAGGTGGCCATCGGTGACGATCTATTCGACCATCTGCCCGCCGGCGATCTTGGCCGGCGCTGGCGTGCGCTGTTGACCGAAGCGCAGGTGCTGCTGCACCAGCATCCCTGGAACCAGGTGCGTGTGGCCAGCGGCAAACCCGCGATCAATTCGTTGTGGTTCTGGGGTGGCGGAGTGCTGCCGCAAGCGGTGACCTCGCCGCATCGCCAGGTACGCAGCCGTGAGTCGCTGCTGCGTGCGCTGGCCCTGGCGGCCGGCGCCGATGCGCAGGGCGAACAACGCGTGGATGCGCTGGTGGATCTGCGCCATCTGCGCTCGCTGCAGCAATTCGGTGATGACGCGGTGGCTCCGCTGCTGGCGGCGATGGCGCGCGGCGAACTGGATCGGCTGGTACTGGATTTCCAGGATGGCGAAACGCTGTCGCTGACGCGCACGCAGCGCTGGCGGTTCTGGCGTTCGCCTCGGATACAGCTGGCGCAATGACGGCCAGCCCACGGATCGTCCGGCGCCCGGCGGGGCAGGCCGGTAGCTGGCCCGATGCGATGTTGCCGCTGCTGCGCCGCCTCTACGCGGCGCGCGGGGTGACCGATGCGCAGGGCGCGCAGCCGCGGCTGGGGCAGTTGCTGTCGCCGGAGCGGCTGCACAACAGCGCCGTGGCCGCCACCTTGCTGGCCGATGCGATCGCCCAGCAACGGCGCATCCTGGTGGTGGGCGATTTCGATTGCGATGGCGCCACCGCCTGTGCGGTCGGCGTGCGCGGCCTGCGTATGCTGGGCGCACTGGATGTGCATCACGCCGTGCCCAATCGCATGGTGCATGGGTATGGCCTGTCGCCTGCGTTGGTCGATGAATTGGCCGCGTTGCAGCCGGACGTGCTGGTCACCGTCGATCACGGCATCGCCTGTCATGCCGGCGTGGCCGCGGCCAAGGCGCGTGGCTGGACGGTGCTGGTCACCGACCACCATCTGCCGGGCGAGGTGTTGCCGCCGGCCGATGCGATCGTGGATCCGAATCTGGCCGTCGACGATTTCCCGAGCAAAAGCCTGGCCGGCGTGGGCGTGATCTTCTACGTGCTGCTGGCCTTGCGTGGCGTGCTGCGCGCGCGTGGCGTGTTCGCCGACCGCACCGAACCGGATCTGTCGGCGCTGCTGGATCTGGTGGCGGTCGGCACGGTGGCCGACCTGGTGCCGCTGGACACCAATAACCGCGCGCTGGTATCGGCCGGCCTGCGGCGCCTGCGCGAGGGGCGCGGCTGCATCGGCCTGCGTGCCTTGATCGATGCCAGCGGCCGCGATGCGGCGCGGCTGAGCGCCAGCGATATCGGGTTCGCGCTCGGCCCACGCTTGAATGCGGCTGGCCGTCTCGAAGACATGGCGCTGGGCATCGAATTGTTGCTCTGCGAGGACTGGAACCGCGCACGCGAGATCGCAGGCACCCTGGAAGAGATCAACGCCGAACGCCGTGCGGTGCAGCAGTTGATGACCGACGATGCCGAGCAGGCGGTGGCGAAGGTGGTGCTGGACGCCGACGGCGTCTTGCCGATCGCCGCCTGCCTGTTCGACCCGGACTGGCATCCGGGCGTGATCGGTCTGGTGGCCTCCAAGCTGAAGGATCGGCTGCACCGCCCGGTGATCGCGCTGGCGCCGGCTGAGCCGGGCAGCAGCCAGTTGCGCGGCTCCGCGCGCTCGATTCCGGGCCTGCATATCCGCGATGTACTGGCGGCGGTGGATGCGCGCCATCCCGGCCTGATCCAGAAATTCGGCGGGCATGCGATGGCGGCCGGGCTGAGTATCGAACTTGCCGCGTTGCCGACCTTCGAGCAGGCGTTTCGTTCGCAGGTGCAGGCGATGGTGGACGCCTCGCTGTTGCAGGCCGAACTGCACAGCGACGGCGAACTGGCCGCGCACGAACTCGATCACCTGCATGCCGAAGCGCTGCGCGTGGCCGGCCCGTGGGGGCAGGGCTTTCCCGAGCCACTGTTCGATGGGCAGTTCGAAGTGCTGCAGCATCGCGTGCTCAAGGAGCGCCACCTCAAGCTGACGCTGCGTTGCGCCGGCCGTGCCGAGCCGCTCAATGCCATCCATTTCAACGGCTGGCAGGGTAGCGCGCCGGCGCGCGTCCTGCACATCGCCTATCGGTTGGTCAGCGACGACTACCGCGGCGGCACCGCGGTGCAGTTGATCATCGAGCATTGCGAGCCGGCAACAGGCTGAGAGCTTCGCGCGCGTCGTTATCCAGGCACCGCAATCAGTATCGCTTGCCCTGACAAACCGACCATCTCGACTGGTCTTTGCCCGCCCACCGTCGCCGGACCCTTGGCGGCATGGAGGCCGCCAGGGAGCTTACAAGGACGTACTTGCAGCGTGTCCCGCGATGGTGGGCGGGCAAGGGCCCAGCAGCAAATGCGCAGCGTCGAGTGTGCGATGCCCTCACCGCTTGTGGGACACGCCGTGAATCCGTCCGTGGAGGCTCGATGGCGGCATCCATCCCGCCACGCGTATCCATCATCGCCATTGGTCCTCTCGCAAGCCAGCGCAGGCATGCACTGCCGGCGCTTCGATCAATGCGACGGCTTGACTTCGGTGACCACGGTCGGCAGCTCCCACGCGCCACCGGCAGAGACCAGTCGGCAGAGGCCCGAGGTGGATTCGGAGGTCTGCACGAAGCGGCGGCCATCCCAGGTCCACGCGGCGTGGCTGTAGCAATCGCCCAGCCCGCGGCCCTTGTGCGAGGCCACGATGGTGGCGCCATCCAGGTCGCTGCCCTGCAAGGTGACCAAGGTCGGCGCGAACGGCGCGCGTGCATTGACCACCCAGAAGCCGCTGCCAGCGTTATAGGCCCCCGTCCAGCATGCAGTGGAGACCAGCAGCTTGTCGCTGCTCAGGCGGGTGATGGTCAGTGGTTCCGATGCATCGCCGGGCTCCAGGCCCTTGCATTGCTCATCGGCAGGCAGGCTGGCACGCAGGGCCTGATACAGCGCCGGCGACGTGGCCAGGCGTGCGTCGTCTGCCTGCGGCGCCGCCAGCCTGGCCTCGCGGACCTGCGGTACCGGCAGCGGTGGCAGCACGGCGGATTCGTCGCGGTCGCCCTTGCGCACCAGCGCGCCGCGCGTGCCCAGCCGGCCCTGGAACTCATCCATCTTCAGCAAGACCGCCGACGCGCCCTTGTCGGATAGCTGCCAGCGGCGGCCATCGTTGCCGAGTGCGACGATCGTGCTGCTGCGTGGCAAGGCCGCCAGCAGTGCGGCGACCTGGGCGCTGCTCAGCGACGCGGTGCCGCTGTTGCCGTCCAGCGCCAGCTTGCCCAGATTGCGCTGATCGATCTGCAGGCTGAGCGAAGCCGGCAGTTTGACCTCGTCGTACTGGCCCAGCATCAGTTCTGCGGTGACCGCCTGGCCGGCACCGGCTTTGCGGGTCAGTAACACCGATACGGGCAGGTGCTCGCCTTCGTCCGGCTGATAGCCGGCAGCGCGGCAGATACGGGTGTTGTCGCAGGCGATGGTCCAGTCGTCATGGGTGAAGTCGACGCTGGTGGCCGGTGCGGCCTGGGCAACCATGGAGCTGAGCAGCAATGATGCGGCAAGCAGGGCGGGGCGCATCGTGGTTCCTTGAACGCAGGTCGGGCGGGCATCTTGCGATGCCATGTGCGGTGCGTCCAGCCAGCCCGTCCATCGGTGGTGATCGTCATTCATGGTGTGGAAGCACGTCGCCTGCAGCAGCGCTGCGTGCAGGCGGTGATGGCACCCGGTCCGGTCGTGTTACACGCAGCGGCATGTTCGTATATGGATTCTCCACATCGCATCATGGCTGCTCGGCGCGATACATCGATGGAGCCAAGTCGTGCACGGACACGCGCGACTTCGCCATGCACGGCTATGCCGCCGCCGGGGTCGTTACGTGTGTGCGGGCAGCGGGCTCGCGCATCGGCATGCCGAACAACGGCCGCAACCAGCGCACGCGGCGGATCAGGGTTTCGTGCAACAGCAGGCAACCCGCCACGGTGATGAGCAGTACCAGCGCCGGCTCCAGCCAGGGACCCAACTGCAGCGGTGCCAGCCAGTACAGCGCCAGGATGATCAGGCTCTGGTGCAGGATGTACCAGGGGAACACCGCCTGGGTGCAATACGGCAGCCAGGCGAACGGGCGTTCCAGACGATGCCGTGCCCACCCCAGCAGCGCCAGCAAGGCCAGCCAGGTATAGGCCGCGCGCGCCAGCCGTTCGATCACATCCCAGCGCACGCTGGCCAGTGTCGCGCTGAGCTGGGCCGTATCCAGGGTACGGCCCAGGTGACGAATGCTCAGCTCGGTGGCGATCGCCAGCAGCGCGGCAAGCAGTGTCGGCCAGCGCAACTGCACCGCCCACGTCCAGAACCGGGCGGCGTGGGCCAGCACATACCCAAGCACGAACAGTGGGAACGATTCGGCATGCACGAACCAGTCGCCGACCAGGGCATGGCTCGGTGGATGACGTGGCAACACCCACAGCACACAGAAGGCTTCCCACACGATCGGCACCAGCAGCAGGGCAGGGACCGCCATGGAGGCGGGCAGCGGCGGCAGGGTGATCGGCAAAGCGCGGCGCAGTGCGATCATCGCCATCAACACCAAGGTGTAGGGCAGCAGATAGGCCAGGTACCACAGGTGGTTCCAGGTGATGCCATGTTCCCAGCCGTCGAAGCTGCCGGCCGGCCATGGCCGGACCTGCCAATAGCGCAGCAGGAAGCTGCCAAAGCCGGGAACCACCTTGCCGTTGCTCACGCCCTGGCAGTAGGCCTGCACCGAGACCACCACGAACATGCCGAACAGCAGGGGCGGCAGCAAGCGCCCGCAGCGCCGCCATGCGAACTGCCAGGGCGCACGTTCGGCACGTGCGAGGCCGATCGCGATGCCGGAGATCATGAACAACAGCGGCATCCGCCAGCGGTTGAGCGCAATCATCGGCGGCTGCAGCCAGTCGGTTGTGTAGGCACTCTTCAAATGGAAGTCCCAGCCGGCCACATAGGCCATGCCCACGTGATAGAGGATCAGCAGGGCAAAGGCGAAGACGCGCAGGGCATCGAGATCGTGGCGGCGCTCGGTCATGGTTGGCGGTGACTGGAGGAGTGGACGCATCCTGCCCACCAGCCCTTGCCGCAGGTGGGGCCAGGGGTGGAAACCACCGCCCGCAGTGACCAGTTGCGCCCATCCAGGGACGAATGGGGACGGCCGGGGCCGTGGTTTCGCCTTGCCGCGCGGGCCTCTATGATCGGCACCTGCCAACTGCGGACGTGTGCAATGGAATCGACCGGGTCACGCCCGCCAATCGCCCGGGACCGGGCCGGCCGTGCAGCCACGCGCTGGGCCGTGGCGATCTGGTCGCTGGTGTTTTACCTGAGTGCGCTGGGCAACGTCTGGACCGCCTGTCTGGCTGCGCGCCGCGACGGCCAACCGATCGTGCTGTGGCAGTTGCTGAGTTGGGAACTGAGCAGCGCCACCGCCGCGCTGTTGCTGCTGCCGGCGGTGTTGTGGCTATGCGCGCGCTGGCCGTTGCATGCCGATGCCTGGCTGCGACGTGTGCCGCTGTACCTGGCCGCTGCCCTGGGGTGGTGGCTGGCGCATGTCGCCGGCATGGTGCTGGTGCGCAAGCTGGTCTACGCACTCGCCGGCGCGCACTACGATTTCGGCGGCTGGTTGCAGTGGGTGTATGAGCTATCCAAGGATCTGCGTACCTTTGCGCTATTGGTGGCGGTGCAGCACGCACTGGGCTGGTATGCACGGCGGCGGCAGGGCGAGGCGCATCTGCTCGCCGCGCCGGACGAGGGGCCGCCGGTGGAGCCGCTGGATCGCCCGGAACGCTTCCTGGTGCGCAAGCTCGGCCGCGATTTCCTGGTGGCGACGGCCGATATCGAATGGATCCAGGCCTCCGGCAACTACGTCAACCTGCGCGTGCGCGGTCATGACTATCCCCTGCGCAGCACCATGGCAGCGATCGAGGCCCGACTGGACGCGGCTATCTTCGTACGGATCCACCGCAGCTATCTGGTCAATCTGGGCCAGGTCCAGGCGATCGAACCGGCCGATTCCGGCGACGCGCGCGTGCACCTGCGCGATGCGACGGTGTTGCCGTGCAGCCGCAGCCATCTGGCCGGCTTGCGCGCGCGGGCCGGCCAGGTGGTCGGCACATCCAGGCCGGACGCGGTGACTGCCTGAAGCATGCGCCCGCCAGCGGCGGTGCAGTGTTCTACACGGGCATGCCCAGGGGCGTGCAGGATCGAGGCGCCGGCGGCGTGTGATGTCGTTGGTCCCGGGGACACCGAACGACGGGTCTGGTCCTTCCCAGCGAGGCAGCCGGTGCGCGGCGTTACGCGCTGGATGGGGTTCGCACGCTGCTGGACGGTTCATGAGGTGGTGCCGGGCCGTGGTCGGACGCCATCCACTGCCGCGTTACGCGGATGCGGCCCGCTTGCTAAACTAGCGCGCTTGTTTGCCGGAAATTCGTCATGATCGAAACCAATCCGATCCGCCAGCGCATCACCGATCTCAACGATCGCGTGCTCTCGCTCAGGGGGTATCTTTGACTACGACGCCAAGAAAGAGCGTCTAGAGGAAGTCAGCCGGGAACTGGAAAGCCCGGATGTGTGGAACGACGCCGAGCGTGCCCAGGCCCTGGGGCGTGAGCGCTCCATGCTGGAGAAGACCGTCGTGGGTATTGCCGATGTGCTGGCCGGGCTGGCCGATGCCGGCGATCTGCTGGAGCTGGCCGACAGCGAGCAGGACGAAGACACGGCGGTGGCGGTGATTGCCGATCTGGACAAGTACCAGGCGCACGTGGAGAAGCTGGAATTCCAGCGCATGTTCTCCGGGCAGATGGACGGCGCCAACGCGTTCGTCGACATCCAGGCCGGCGCCGGCGGCACCGAGGCACAGGACTGGGCCGAAATTCTGCTGCGCATGTACCTGCGCTGGGCCGAGTCGCGCGGCTGGAAGACCGAGCTGATGGAAGTGTCCGGCGGCGAAGTGGCGGGCATCAAGTCGGCCACCGTGCGCATCGAAGGCGAGTACGCCTACGGTTGGCTCAAGACCGAGATCGGCGTGCACCGGCTGGTGCGCAAGTCGCCGTTCGACTCGGACAACCGCCGGCATACCAGCTTCACTTCGGTGTTCGTGTCGCCGGAAGTGGACGACAACATCGAGATCGACATCAACCCGGCCGACCTGCGCACCGACGTGTATCGCTCCTCTGGCGCCGGTGGCCAGCACGTCAACAAGACCGAATCGGCGGTGCGCATCACGCATATTCCGTCCGGCGTCGTGGTCGCCTGCCAGACCGGCCGCAGCCAGCACCAGAACCGCGATAACGCGATGAAGATGTTGGCCGCCAAGCTGTACGAACTGGAAGTGCAGAAGCGCAACGCCGAGAAGGACGCGCTGGAGGCCACCAAGTCCGACATCGGCTGGGGCAGCCAGATCCGCAACTACGTGCTCGACCAGAGCCGCATCAAGGATCTGCGCACCGGCGTCGAACGCAGCGATACGCAGAAGGTACTCGACGGCGACCTGGACGACTTCGTCGAGGCCAGCCTGAAGGCCGGCCTGGCGGCAGGCTCCAAACGCCTGGATGCCTGACCGCAGCGCCGATGTGGCGACCTTGGCGCATCGGCTGCAGCACCGCGCGCGTCGGTGACGGCCTGGCCGCCACTGGCGAGTGTCCATCGCAGCATCTGCGACACCGCCGCTGCAGTGTCGCAATCCGGCCGGCATCGCCGGCCGTCATCCCCACCGGGCCAGTGCCCGCCCCACCAGTAGACCGATTCCCGCCATGACCGAGCAGACCCCCGCGCCGCAGATCCCCGCCGACGAGAACAGCCTCATCGCCGAGCGTCGCGCGAAACTGGGCGCCTTGCGCGGCCAGGGCATCGCATACCCCAACGACTTCGTCCGGGAGCACTTCGCCGGCGATCTGCAGGCCGAGTTCGCCGATGCCGACACCTGGACGGCCGACGCGCTGGAAGCGGCCGGACGCACCGTGCGCATGGCCGGCCGCCTGATGGCCAAGCGGGTGATGGGCAAGGCCAGCTTCGCGCAGATCCAGGACGAGTCCGGGCGCGTGCAGCTGTTCCTGCAGGGCAACGTGCTGGGCGATGCCTACACCGCCTTCAAGGGCTGGGACGTGGGCGACATCGTAGCGGTGGAGGGCGGGCTGACCCGCACCAAGACCGGCGAGCTGTCGGTCAAGGCCAGTGCGTTGCGGCTGCTGACCAAATCGCTGCGCCCGCTGCCGGACAAGTGGCACGGGCTGTCGGATGTGGAGCAGCGCTACCGCCAGCGCTACGTCGACCTGATCGTGACGCCGGAGGCGCGCGAGGTCTTCATCAAGCGCTCCAAGATCATCCGCGCGCTGCGCGCGTGGCTGGATGGGCGCCGTTTCCTGGAAGTGGAGACGCCGATGATGCATTACATCCCCGGCGGCGCCACTGCCAAGCCGTTCACCACCCACCACAACGCGCTGGACCTGGACCTGTACCTGCGCGTGGCCCCGGAGCTGTATCTCAAGCGCCTGGTGGTTGGCGGGCTCGAGCGCGTGTACGAAATCAATCGCAATTTCCGCAACGAGGGCGTGTCGACCCGGCACAACCCCGAATTCACCATGCTCGAGCTCTACGAGGCCTACGCCACGTACCACGAGATCATGGACCTGACCGAACAGGTGATCCGCGACACCGCGCAGACCGTCCTGGGGGCCACCCGGGTGAGCTGGGATGGCGCCGACATCGATCTGGCGCCGGCTTTCCGGCGCTGGCGCATGGACGAGGCGGTGCGCCACCACAACCCCGAGATCAGTGTGGCCGACTGCACCGACCGTGAGGCGCTGCTGCGGCATTGCGAGCGCCTGAAGATCCGGGTCAAGCCGTCCTACGGCTGGGGCAAGCTGCTGCTGGAGATCTTCGAAGCCACCGTCGAGCACACCCTGGTGCAGCCGACCTTCATCACCGACCACCCGGTCGAGGTGTCGCCGCTGGCACGTTCCAGCGACACCGAACCGGGCTACACCGATCGCTTCGAGCTCTTCATCAACGGCAAGGAGCTGGCCAACGGCTTCTCCGAGCTCAACGACCCCGAAGACCAGGCTGCGCGCTTCCAGGCCCAGGTGCAGGCCAAGGACGGCGGCGACGATGAGGCGATGCATTACGACGCCGACTATATCCGTGCGTTGGAGTACGGCATGGCGCCGACCGGCGGCCTGGGCATCGGGATCGATCGTCTGGTGATGCTGCTGACCGGCAGCACCTCGATCCGCGATGTCCTGCTTTTCCCTTACATGCGTCCGGAAGCCTGACTTTTTTTGTGCGACAGGCGTGCCGACGGCACGGATACTGCATATGCTAGGGCGGAGCCAGGCACCGCGTGCGGTGCCCGGGAGTCGACACAGGGGTCGGCATCATCGCTTTTCCGTTCTCGTGATAGAGGAGCAACGGCTATGCAGGATGTTTCAGGGAGTCCGGGCGGCATGGTGTCGGCGGATACATGGGGAAGCTGGGCGGAAAAGGCGGATCTGGGATTGAACATCGTCATTGTCGATGACCAGATGTCTGCGCGGACGATGCTGCGCCATGTCATCGAGGATATCGCCCCGGAATTGAAGGTGTTCGATTTCGGCGATCCGCTGGACGCGCTGGCCTGGTGCGAGGCCGGGCGCGTGGACCTGTTGTTGCTCGACTACCGCATGCCCGGCATGGACGGGCTGGAGTTCGCGCGGCGCCTGCGCCGGCTGCCCAGCCATCGCGACATTCCGATCATCCTGATCACCATCGTCGGCGACGAGCCGATCCGGCAGGCGGCGCTGGAAGCGGGGGTGATCGACTTCCTGGTCAAGCCGATCCGCCCGCGCGAACTGCGCGCGCGCTGCGCCAACCTGCTGCAGCTGCGCCAGCAGAGCGAGAGCGTCAAGCAACGGGCGCTGTCGCTGGAGCAGCGTCTGCTGGCCAGCATGAACGAGGTCGAGGAGCGCGAGCGCGAGACCCTGTCGCGGCTGGCGCGCGCCATCGAATACCGCGATTCGGGCACCAGTGCGTTCCTGGAGCGCATGTCGCACGTGGCCGGCCTGATCGCCGAGCAGCTGGGGTTGTCCGAAGAAGAAGTGCGTATCATCGAGATGGCCGCGCCGCTGCACGACATGGGCAAGATCGCCATTCCCGACGCGGTGCTGCTCAAGCCGGGCAAGCTCACCGACGACGAGATGAGCGTGATGAAACGCCATCCGCGCATCGGCTACGAATTGCTCAGCGGTAGCCAGAACCGGTTCATCCAGGTCGGCGCGCTGATCGCACTGCGCCATCACGAGCGTTACGATGGCACCGGTTATCCGGACGGCCTGGTTGGCGAGGCGATCCCGCTGGAAGCACGCATCGTGGCGGTGGCGGACGTGTTCGACGCCCTGCTGTCGCCGCGCCCCTACAAGGAAGCATGGACCATGGATGCAGCACTGGCCTATCTGTATGCCCAGCGTGGCCGCCTGTTCGACCCGCGGTGCGTGGATGCCTTGTTGCGCGGCCGCGCCCAGCTCGATCAGATCTGCGGGGAGTTCTCCACCGCATCGGCGCGACCCGGGGTGTGAGCATGTCCGGCATGCTCCGAGACGTGCGCAGCAGGCTCGCACTCCGTCAGGATAGCGAGCATGGTCAGGCGCTGATCCGCATTGCGATGGTGGCCTTGATTCTGGTGTACGAAGCACTGTTCGCCGGTCGCTGGGCACTACCGGCCACGCAGGTGTTCTATGTCATCGGACTGACCCTGCTCAGCCAGGCGCTGGCACTGGTGATCTTTGCCTGGATCGTGCTGAGGCCGCAGCGCTCGCACCCGCGTCGCATCCTCGGGATGCTGGCCGACTACGGCCTGATGTCCATGGCCATGAGCGCGATCGGAGAGCCGATGGCCTGCATCTACGTCGTGGTGATGTGGGTGACCGTAGGCAACGGCTTGCGCTTCGGCAGCCGCTATCTGTATCTGGCCGTGGCGATGGCGATGACGAGCTTTGGCATCACGTTGTTCACCAACGACTACTGGAAGCGCAATTTCGGGCTCGGTGTCGGGCTATGGCTCGGTCTGGCGGCCATTCCGTTGTACCTGTCCGGCCTGCTGAGCAAGCTCACGCGGGCGATGGCGGAGGCGCGCCGCGCCAGCGAGGCCAAGAGCCGTTTCCTGGCCAACATGAGCCACGAGTTCCGCACCCCGCTCAATGGCCTGTCCGGAATGACCGAAGTGCTGGCCACCACGCGGCTGGATGCGGAACAGCGCGAATGTCTGAACACCATCCAGGCATCGGCACGCAGCCTGCTGTCGCTAGTGGAAGAGGTGCTGGATATCTCGGCGATCGAAGCCGGCAAGGTGCGCGTTGAACGGCGCGACTTCGCTCTACGCGACCTGCTGGGCAACATCGGTCTGATCCTTCAGCCGCAGGCGCGCAATAAGGGGTTGGCGTATGCGGTCGCCATTGCCGCGGACGTTCCCGATGCATTGATCGGCGATGCCGGGCATTTGCGCCAGATCCTGCTGAATCTGGCAGGCAATGCGATCAAGTTCACCGACCAGGGACAGGTCGATGTGACGGTCGCCGCCGTGGCACGTCCGGGCGAGGGGATGATCCGTCTGCGCTTCGACATCGTCGACACCGGAATCGGCGTGCCGAGCGAAATGCGTCCGCGCCTGTTCGAGGCCTTCGAACAGGCGGACAACGGGCTGGCGCGGCGCTTCGAGGGAAGCGGGCTGGGCACGACCATCGCCAAGGGCCTGGTCGAATCGATGGATGGCCAGATCGGCTTCGAGGAAAATCCAGGCGGCGGCAGTCGCTTCTGGTTCGAGTTGCCGTTCGCGCAGGCGCTGGATTCCGGTGCAGCCTTGCCGCAGGGCGGTGAGCCGCGCGAGAGCGACAACGGCAACGTAATCGCCTTCACCGACCCGTTCCTGCGCCATCGGGCGCGGGTCCGTACGTTGCAGATCCTGGTGGCCGACGACCATGCCGCCAATCGCATGGTTCTGCAGCGACTGCTGCAGAAGGCCGGCCACAAGGTGACCTGCGTCGATGGCGGCGAGCAGGTGCTGGATACGCTTGCCGACGCTGATTTCGATGTCGCCATCGTCGACCTGCACATGCCGGGAGTGAGCGGGCTGGATCTGCTGAAGCAGCTGCGTGTGATGCAGGCGGGAAGCCAGCCCAGGACGCCGGTGGTGGTCCTCAGCGCGGACGTGACGCCGGAAGCGATCCGTAGCTGCGAGCAGGCCGGCGCATATGCCTTCCTGGCCAAGCCCGTCATCGCCATCAAGTTGCTGGACACGCTTGCGGAGATTGCCGCCCAGGGCAAACTCACCCCACTGGCTGTGCCTCCGCTACGGGTGAGTTCGGCCGCCGATGGCATTCTCGACGTCACTGTGCTCGAAGAGCTGGCCTCGCTCGGCATGGGCAAGAATTTCGAAAAGGAGTTCATTCGCCAGTGTCTGAGCGACGCTGATGCGTGCATCGCGGCGATGTCTGGCGATGCGGCGGCATCGGATTGGGAGCGTCTGCGCGAGCATGCGCATGCCACCAAGGGGGTAGCCAGCAATCTTGGTCTGGTCACCCTGGCTCAGCAGGGGGGAGAGCTGATGGGCATGTCCGATGCGCAAATCAAGTCCGAATGGCAGGCGCGCGTCAACCAGTTGCAACGCAATCTGGAGTTGGGCCGAACTGCACTCGAGTCACGGGCGAAAGAGCGTTTCGAGAAGAATTCCGGCGAAGATGTCTCGTAAAAAAAGCCCGGCGCAACGCCGGGCCTGATTCCCCTTGTTGCATGCTGTCATGCTAATCAGGCAATTCCCTTTGCGGCTCGTCGCGTCTGCGCTTTCACCAGACGATCCATCGTCCTGAGAGATTTCTCTCCCAGCTGCAGCGCCGCTTCCACCCAAACCTCCGTCACGGCAAGCAATTCCTTCAGCGTGACAGGGTTGCACAGCTGCCTTGCGCGATTCATTGCCAAGTACGACTGCGGCGCACGCTGCTGCCTGGTAATCAGTTCATGCGTGGCCTGGATGCCCTGGCCGCGCGGTACCAGAATATCCACCACTCCCATCGCGTGCATTTCTTCGCTGCTGTAGACGTGGCCCTCTAGGATGATTCGCTCCGCCATCTGCGGGGTCACTCGCCTGGACAGAAACGAATACGCGCCCATGCCGGGAAACAGCCCGAACAGGACCTCGGGCAACCCCATGCCCACGCCTTCTTCGGCCACGATCGTATGACACGACAACGCCATTTCCAGGCCGCCGCCGAGCGCATCCCCCTGCAGGAGCGCAATGGTTCTGAAGTCGCCCCCCATTCCCTGATGGAACTGGAAGACGCCGCTTACGCAACTTTGCGCATAGCGTAGCAACCCCTGTCTGTCGCGTGAGCGGATCATCTGGCCGAACAGGTCCAGATCTCCGCCAAGATTGAAAGCGTTTGCGTCAGAGGCGAGGACGAGGCTGCGCAGGCCACTGGGAGCTTCCCCTGACTGCTCGGAAAGCGCGTCGAGGTGTGCATGCATGTCCCTCATTAACGAGGGGCGAAAGCATGGTCTGACTCCAGTGGATGCGTCGGCATGCATAAAAAGCCAATGGCCTGTATCGGCATGGCTCGTGTGCGTGCGAATCGTGGAATGGCTGGTGTGCTGCTGAAGTTTTTCGATCGTGTTCATGGGCGTCTTCCCGAGGAGAGCGCCCGCGGATTATGTGGCGCAGCGGGCGGTGCGGGCTCCACAAGCGGATCCTACACTGGCGCTATCTGACTGAACGAAAAGGGCTTTCCAATAGACGGGAGTGCCTTCGGTTCCGCTCGTATGAGCGTCACGCAAGGCCTCAAACGGTGCCATGCGTACACTGGCTGGCGGCGTCGGATCACCTGCCGCATAAAACCTGGAAAAGATGTGGATCGCGATCGCCGCGGCAGTCCGTTGCCAGTGTGTGCGTCGGGCCTATCTGCAGCGCATGCGGGTATTTGCATGAAAGCAGAACGCCCGCAAGGCCTGGGTAGACAATGCGGGCGCCGTCGAGGATCGCAGGCCTCTTCGCGCTGCTGGGGTAGGGGAGGCTACCCCCTTGAACGCGTCGCGCATTTCGCGGCGCAGAATTTTCCCGACATTACGTTCACTACTTTGGCAATCTCACCGAACTTTTGGTCCGAATGCCGGGACGGCGCAGCAGCGATGACGGTAGCAAGCTGCACGCAAGCATTCAGATCAATACTTCATGACACGCCGTCACTCCGAAGCGGGCTTGCGCAGGGCGACCACCCGATACTGCCCGCGATCGCCGTAGCGCGGCCCCTTCTTTTCCAGCTCCGCACATAATCTGTCTTCGCCGCACGGCACCAGATTGGCGCGGGCAACACGCTCCAGAAAAGCGATCTCCGCACGGCGCTGCGCGGCCTCGGCCAGCACCGGCTGGGCGCTCTTGACCGCATAGAATGCGCCGCCAACGCACAGGATGCTCCCGACGATCACCGTCACGAAGCCGATCCACATGCGGCGCATGGCGGTGGTTTCCAGGGTGTGCTGTGCCTGCGCATAGCGTCGGGTGGCCTTCTCCAGTGTCTGGTCTGCATCGACCAGCTGCCTGTTGAAGCGCTCGGCCGCTGGTTGTAGCGTTTGCGTCAGTGCCTGCTGGCTCAGTTGCGTCAGGCGTGGCAGTGCGTTCTCGACCACCCGGGTGACCCGCTGATCGGCGCTGCTGGCCGTATTCTGCAGAAGCTGCAATTGCTGGCGCACCAGATCTTCCAGAACCTGTTCCCGCCGTTGCAACTGCCCGATCAGGGCTGACATGGCCTGGATCGATGCTTTCATTGCGCTTTCCGATCCGTCGTCTTCGGGCAGCGCTGAGGTCGTCTGCGTGTCCATCGTATTCTCGTGTGGGTTCAATGCGCCAAACGTACTTCGGTTATCCGCCACCGCCACCGCCACCGCCACCGCCGCCTCCGTCGCCACCTCCACCGCCGTCGCCCTCTGGTCCTTGCATCGCCGGGCCCCTGGCGAACTGGGGTAGCGTCATCACCATTACCGGGCCACGGCTGGTCTGCACCTCTGTCGAGACGTCCATGTTCAACGCCTGGCGCGTGTTTGCCTGCTCTTCGGCCTCCTGCAGGGCCTGCGCATCCAGGAATTCATGGCCCCGCTTGGCAAGGGCCTGGCTGTAGGGGCTGTTGGCGACCCGCTTCAATGCCTGTTCGATTGCCAGCTCGTTCTTGCAATCGATGGCGTACAGCAACTCGTCCACATCTGGATCGCCGGTGATGTTCTTACGCCGGGGCGGCGGCCGATCTTCCTGTTCGCCAGCGGCAAGAGATTGTGGCACCGTGTCTGCTGGCGGGGCGCGTGGGGGTCTCAGCCCAGAGGGACCATCCGGATCATAGCCTTCGCGTAATTCCAGATCGGTATAAGGCTGCTCGCCTCTGTCCTTGCGCGCCTGTCGCGCCTGGAAGATACGGTTGTCTATCTCGGCATCCTGTTCGATCTGGATGCGCAGCGCCTGCATGGATCGGGTGATCTCCGCCCAGGAGTTCGGATCCGCGGGCACCGCAGCGGCAGGAGAATCCTGTGCATCTGTCTCGGGCTCGAATGCCTCGGTCGCTGATACACGATGTGCGGATGTAGTGAGCACTGCAGGGGGATCCGGCGTTTCTTCTAAGGCAAGCTGTTCTACCCGTGCCTGGGTCTGTTCGCGCTGCGCTTCGGCGATCGGTGGTGCGAGCGACTGCAAGGAGGGGGTATCCATCAACTGCACAGTGCGCGTATCGGGAGGTGCATCCGCACCTGGCACGGACAGCTCGTCGCGAGCGACCTCCGGCTGCATTGCGCTCCGTTGGCGGCGTGCTGCCAGTTCCTGCTGTTCAAGTGCCGCAGGCGCATACGCGATCGCTGCCTGCCGCTCCGCTTGGTGTGCGGGCTGTTCCTGAGCCGGTGGGTTTACCGTATGCGGCGTCAATTCTGCCGTCTGAACCTGCTCATGTCGGGCGGTCTGCAGCTGGGGCTGGTGAGTGCGGTCGTCCCAGGTGGGGCGCTGTTCCGCCTCGCGCTGCGCGATGTCCTGTGCGTGGAGCGCTGATGGCGCACGCGCAATGGCATCGAATGGCTGGTCCCGGTCCGTTGCTGGCTCGCGTCGCGCAGCCTCCTGGCCTTGCACGAGCGGCTGCTCCGTCAACTGCGTGTCCTGGGTCTGGATGCGTTGTCGTTCGCCGTGCTGTGCTTCCAAGGCGCGGCAGGTTTCCTGCTCCCGCTGCTGGGTCTGCTCGGTCTGTTGCGGTGTCTGTTCGCGCCGCTGCGTGTCGTGTGCCTCCCGCTGCTCCTGCTCACGCTCTCGGCTCGTTTGTGCCTGTTGCTGGACTTGCTCGCGTTGCTGGGCGTCCTGGGTCTGACGTTCCTGCTGCTCCAGTCGCTGTGCGTGCTGTTGCTGCAGTTCCAGCACGGCGTGCAGTTGTAGTGCCTGCGCGGCCTGGGCCCGAACGTCGTGCGACGCCTGCGCCTGCAGCGCGTGGGCGCGTGCCTGCGCCAGCTGTTGCTCTTGTGCCTGCTGGTCCTGCTGCTGTTGCTGGCGTGCCTCCACCGCGCTGGCCGCCTGGACCTGCGCGTGTCCGTCGAGCGCATGCTGGTTGGAGGGCGGCGATGCCGACGTATCGGAGTCCGTCGTGCCATCGGAGGCACGGGCGTTTGCGGCCAGCAGCTGCCCAGGTGCAGTGGGCTGTTGCCGGGCCTGTACCTGTTGCAACGCCTGGCGGATGTCCTCGGTGCTGGTGACCGCCACGATGCGCTCCACGCCATCGGCGCCACGTTGCAGATGCGCAATCGGGCTATCGGCGCCGAAGCTTCCACCAGGGCCGCGCTGCAACTGCAGCGCGCCATCGCCCGCAAGTCCCTCTGCCTCGCGGGTGCGTTGCGTCGCCAGTTCGATCGCTTCACGCCATTGCGGCTGCAACTCGGTGCCGACGATGCGATAGCGGTAGAGCGTCTGCTCGCCTTGTACGTCCTGCGGGGACTGCCGGATGGCGGCAATCGCCTGCACCTGCTCAGCCAGTGCGGGTTGCAGCAGTGCGCGCGTGGTCTCCAGTTCCAGCACGCGGTTGCCATCAGGTGGGGCA
>NZ_JAJGQG010000040.1:0-30668 GCF_020783795.1 Xanthomonas sp. NCPPB 1067 | reverse complement strand
AAAACGCTTCTTCACGTCCAATCTCCTCGGGGTAGGGAATTGGACTCCAAACCAAGGTGCTACTCAAACTGGGGGGGGCGTCGTGCCGACAACGATCCATGGGTTGCCGCCCATGAAGCCGGACATTTAATGGATTTCTATTATAATTCTCGCCACGATATGTATGACATAATAGGTAAAAACCCTAGAAAGGCGAAGGCAGTCCCGGGGTGGGAGGGGAATATTATGGGTGAATATTTTGGGCTTCCTGATGATCGGGTTAGAGATATCATAAAAGATAGATTGGATTGCAAATGAATCGATTAATTTATATCGCTGTGTCGCTCATTCTTATTTCTGGCTGCGCCGCTGGCGGTTTCGAAGAAGTTAATATTAGTGGGGGTGATAATTACAATAGATCAATGGGAGTGTATAGATTAAGGGATGGCGAGATATTAGTAGTTTCTCCTGGAAAAGCTGATGCCGCCAGATCTGCTCTCGGAAACAAAGACTATGAGAAAATAAGCGTAGATCTCTTCAATAAAATAACCGGATTAAGTGAATATTATGCAGGGAGTAAAAATATTTTTATTGTAAAATCTAAAAAAGATGATATGAAAGGGGTGTATTCTGGATTTCTCAATCAAGGTAGGCTCAATTTGATCTACAACCATATGGGTGAATGCGGTCAGCTGGTGTCAGATATAGTTATCGTGGTAATGGATGCAGAATTGACTGAGCTGTCGAGCGGGTGCTCTGGAGCACTTTGAGAATGAACTGGGAAATCTAACAAGGAGGGCAGTACCGATACCGTGATCGACGGCTACAGCTACGATGCCACCGGCAATCGCTTGAGTGCCAAAATCGGCGGTGCCACTCAGGCCTACACCTATCCGACGACCAACCATCGTTTGAGTGCGGTCGCCGGCGTGGCGCGCACCTACTACAAGATGGGCAACACTCTCACCATCGGCGGCAAGGCACGCGAATACCTGTACGACACCACTGGCCGCATGACCCAGGTCAAGCGCGCAGGTGTCGCGGTCATGAACTACCGCTACAACGGCCGCGGCGAGCAGGTACGCCGCTACCTGGGCACCACCAATACCTACACGCTCTACGACGAGGCCGGTCATTGGCTGGGCGACTACGACACCAATGGCGCGCCCAAGCAGCAAGCGATCTGGCTGGACGACTTGCCGGTGGGCCTGCTGGCCAACGGCGGCCAACTGCACTACATCGAACCCGACCATCTCGGCAGCCCGCGCGTCGTCGTCGATGCTGCCCGCGACGTTGCGGTGTGGAGCTGGAGCCTGAAGGGCGAAGCTTTCGGCAACACCGCACCCAACCAGGACCCGGATGGCGATGGCACCGCGATGGTGTTCGACATGCGCTTCCCGGGGCAGCGTTTCGATGCAGCGAGCGGGTTCAATCAGAACTACTTCCGGGATTACGATGCGGCCACTGGTCGGTATGGGCAGAGTGATCCGATTGGGCTAAAAGCAGGAGTCGGTACATACGTTTATGTTGAAGGAAGCCCAGTCAGTCACGTGGATCCTTCTGGTCTTTGTGAAGACAAACCAAAAGAAGATTGTCTTGATACTGCTCTAAGTACCTACTCCATGGAGGAGTCAGTCAATTCGATTGTGGGATTTGGCGCCGGTTCTGCGCTCTTTGGTGGATCGGCGCAAGTAGTCAATAAATCAGCAATTAAGCCGCGCGGCGGGGTGGCTGGCGGCGGTCCAAGTGGGCGTTATACGAGCTACTCCAGACGTTACTTGGGAAATGGGGTTGGGAGAGCCATCGGCAGACTCGGGATAGGAACAGTGGTTAGGAGAGCTGGTATTCTCGGGGCAGGTGTTGGTGCAATAACAGAGCACGTTGAAGCGCTGAATGCTTTTATAAAATGTCGAGGTACTCAGTGATCGATTATGCTGCTAGAAGCATCGGGATTGAATTGCTGCGTAAGCTGGATGAAAACCGACTGTCTTCAGATGAATTTGAAGATGAATGGCCAAAAGAGTCTAAGGATAACGCAGTTAAGTCGATTGGATACTGGGTGTGGACTTTGTTTGACGACGAGCATGATTGCATTATTGAAATAAAGGAAAACTCGGAAGAAAAGACAATTCTGAGGAACTCAATTGAGTTTTTGATTTCAGATAAAATCTTGCATCCGAAAATGTTTGGCCGATATGAGAAGATAAAAAGAATACTTTCAGAGGGTAAGGAGTGGGTAGGATGTGAGTTGCCCTGGCATAAAAAATGGCCCTTCCCTGAATAGGTGCGCGCTTTGAGTATTCCAGCGGCTTGTTAGAAGGCTGAGTTGGCTTCGATTAGGTCGGTGAAACCAGCCCAGATTGTCATAGACACTACGTGTGTCTACGTGCATCTACGTGACGATGCGTCACATGTGTAGCGAGAGTTACGATACCGATGGCGGGAACGGTGCGCTGACTCACTGAGTGCAGTACTTGCGTGGTGAGTGCGACAGGCGATGCGTGCAGACCACGCATCGCCGACCCGCAACGCAGGAAATCAGTGGCTTTTGAGCAGGAAACGCCGATCCAACGGCTGTAGCGGGCGCGCATTGAACGGATAGACGCGTTCGAAGGCGTTGATCTGTTCTTCCGACACCTGCACCGGCTGCGCCAGTACCACCCAGTCCACCGTTTCGCTGCACGGCGGTGTGGTCAGCGATCCTTCGTAGCGGAAGAAGCTGCGGCGATCGGTGGGCAGGAAGTCGCTGGCGCGCACCGTTGCATCGGCGACGTGCTGGGTCTGGTGTTTGTCCTTGGGCATGGCATCCAGCACGCGCTGGAAGGCCGGGTTGGCTTTGCCGGTTTCGAAGAAGATCGCCAGCACGCCCAGGGTGCCGTCCGGGCCCTGATGCACGATGTGCGCCTCCATCGGAAAGCGCCGGCCATTCAACAGGTGTTCGCTGGGGTGGTGGAAGTGCAGCTGCATCGCCTGGTACTGCTTGCCGCCGGTGGACATGCTGCCGCCGTCGTGCAGGTCCAGTTGGATGGAGTGGCCGGTGTTGTTCACCACCAGCGGAACGGCGCCGTAGTGCAGCAGCAGGCTGCCCAGGTTGGCATCGATGGCGGCTTTCAGGTCGATCGGACTATTCTGCTGGCCGTTGCCGCAGAGCGCGTTTTCCTTGGCCAGGTCGGCCCAGTGTTCGGCACCTTCCGGACCGGTATAGCCCCATTCGTGAGCGTCGTGCGGGGCAGTCTCATGGGCCTGTACGGGTGCGCTGGCAGGCAGTTGGGTCTGCGCGGTGGCAACTGCTCCCCAGCCGGCCATCAGGCACAGGCACGCTGGGCTGACACGACGCAACAGCGACGACAAGGAGGACGGCATGGGTGGCTCCGAAGATAGGGTGGTGGCGGTGTGGTGGATGCCGGCGCCGTCGCGCGACGCACTCGACGGCCGTGCCGGAAGCGGACTCTAGCAGCGAGCGCAGCAACCCGTTGCCACTTTGCGACGACCGGTAGCGGCAAATGGATGACCGCGACGGCAGCGCTAGCGGCGAGGGATGCGGCGGTGACAAGGGCCGCCTGGCGAAGTCCGGCATTCCGGCATTCCGCCGGCCGTTGTGGCCATCATGCGCAGTGCTCGATGCCGCGGGTCGGCACAGCGGATGGTGCTGGCCCGCTGTGCCAGTGCCGTGTGGCAGGCTGCTGCCCAGCCCATGCCCCCGTTTCGGAGGCGAACATGAGCGGGCATCGCACAGGGCATTGACCAAGCTGCCTCATGCGCGCAGACTGCGCCGCGCCGCCGCCCGGATCACCGGCCGGTGCGCACCTTTCGGAGCCTTTCACCATGTCCAGCGACAGTCACCCTAGACCCGGGTCGATGACCTGGTTGGCGCGCGCCTGAGGCTTTGAGGTTCGCCAGCCGTCATCGACGACGGTCGTCACCAGGCGAACCACCATGTACGACGAGACCCTGCGCCTTGCCCAAGGCGTCGATGCATTGACCGCCCCCCTGGCCGAACTCAACACGGCCGATGCGGTGGAGTACCTCAACACCCTCGATCGCGCCGCTGCAGCGCAGCTGTTGGCCGCGTTGCCTTTGCCGCGTGCGGTGAAGTTGCTCGAGCAACCCGAGCTGCGCGATGCGAGCGCGCTGGTCGCGCAATTGCCCGCCGAACAGGCCGCGTCCCTGCTCGGGCAGATGGCCGCCGACCGCGCCACCGATATCTTCCATGGACTGGATGCCGAGCAACGCCAGCCGTTGCTGTGGCTGCTCAGCGCCGAGGCACGGTTGTCGATCCAGGCGCTGATGCGCTACCCGCCCAACACCGCCGGCGCGCTGATGACCACCGAGTTCGTGGCGGTGCCGGCCGACTGGACGGTGGGCCGCACCCTGCAGCACATCCGCGCGGTGGAGCGCAGCCGCGAGACGGTCTACGCGATCTATCTGCTCGATCCGCACAGCCGCGTGCTGCAGCAGGTGGTGACCATGCGCCGGCTGATCACCGGCGCTGCGGATGCGCCGATCCTGGAGGTGGCGCAGGTCAATCCGCCGATCAGCGTGGATCCGGCGCTGGACCAGGAAGAAGTGGCGCGGTTGATCCGCCGCCACGATCTGCTGGCGATCCCGGTGGTGGATCGGCATGGCCATGTACTGGGTATCGTCACCGTGGACGATGTGCTGGATGCGCTGATCGCCGAATCCACCGAGGACGTGCACAAGTTCGGTGGCATGGAAGCGCTGGACAAGCCCTATATGCAGATCGGCTTCGGGCAGATGATCAAGAAGCGCGCCGGTTGGCTGAGCGTGCTGTTCCTGGGCGAGATGCTCACCGCCAGCGCGATGCAGCACTTCGAGGACGAGCTGTCCAAGGCAGTGGTGCTGACCTTGTTCATTCCCTTGATCATGAGTTCGGGCGGCAATTCCGGTTCGCAGGCCACCTCCTTGCTGATCCGCTCGCTGGCGTTGCGCGAACTGCGTCTGCGCGATTGGTGGAAGGTGGCCCTGCGCGAGCTGCCCACCGGCGTGACCCTGGGCGCGATCCTGGGCGTGCTGGCGATCGTGCGCATCGCGATCTGGCAGAACGCCGGCCTGTACGACTACGGCCCGCACTGGCAGATGGTGGCGTTGACCATCGGTGCGGCGCTGGTGGGCATCGTCACCTTCGGTTCGTTGTCCGGTTCGATGCTGCCGTTCGTGCTGCAACGCTTCGGCTTCGACCCGGCCAGCGCCTCGGCGCCGTTCGTGGCGACCCTGGTGGATGTCACCGGGCTGGTGATCTACTTCAGCATCGCCGCGCTGATCCTCAGCGGCACGCTGCTGTAGCGCTGCAGGCGATGGCATGGTGCGCGGCCAGCGGTGCGCATCATGCCATGGCCGATGGCGGCGATGGTCGAGGTGCCGCATGCGTTGCGGCACCTCCTCCCTGTCGATTGACCCGGCGTATCGGAGCCTCGCGCAGCGCAGCATGCGCAGCTCACTCGGTACTCTCCATTCGGTCCTGCACCGCTGCACGAATGCCGTGCAGCGGTGCGCCGCGGCTGTTGCGTTTCAGAACGTGACGTACACCGTGGCGCGCAGGTTGCGCCCCGGCTCGCTATAGCGGCCGATACCGTCGTCGGTGGCATAGCCATACAGATAGAAATCGCCACGGGTGACATTGCGGATACGCGCCCATTGCCAGTAGCGCTCATCGAACAGGTTGGTGAAGTCGGCCGCGGTGATCCGGCCGTCGTGGGCGTCGTCGTGTTGCGTGATGAAGGCCTGCACATTGTTGCCGTGCCCGCCGAGCAACGGACGCGGGGCGGATTGGGCGGTGGCGAGGGTGGGAAGCAGCAGCGCGCACAGGCACGCGCCGGCCAGGGAGCGAGGGTTCATGGATTGCCTCGTGAGGGGAACATGTCGGGCCGCGGCGCCGGGTCTACCGGTACATCGCCGCGTGCGGGTGAGGGTGTGGCCGGCCGATGCGTGCGCGCCGACACCGGCATGCCGCGTGGAACGTGCAACCGCCGCAGCGGTTGCGTAGCGCTATTGCTCCAGCACCTGGAAGGTGAGCGTGGTGCTGTTGCTGTACTCGCGCACCGGCGCGTCGGCCGGCGCGCCGGTGCGATGGCGGGTCAGTGCCAGCCAGGTGCCGGCCTGGTCCAGCTTCAAGCGTGCGCGGCCTGTGGCATCGGTGGTCACGCTGACCAGCTTGGGCTTGCGGTCGGAAGTCCACACCGCCTCGCTGATCTCCACGTTCTGATTGGCCAGCGGGGCGCCGTCGTACTGCACCGTGAAGTCGAACGTCTCCCCGACGTACAGATCGTTGGGGTGCGTGACCGGGATCAGCTCCAGGCCGCGGTTGCTCGCGGCCAGGGCGGTGCGATCGGGCTTGCCGACGCTCAGATAGGTCTGTGCCAGGGTGCGCGACTGGAAGCTGGCAACCAGCGTGGCGCCCTGCGGCATCGGGATCTTCGGATCACGCACCGTTTCGCGTTTGCCGTTGTGCTCCCAGGTGCGGAATTGCGCACCCACGCGCAGGCCGGTGCTGAAACGATAGGTGCCGGCTTGTTTGCCCAGGGTGTGTTCGACGACGGTGCGGGTATCGAACCCCTGCACACGCGATGGTGCGGTATCGCCGCCATCGGGTCCGGTGATGCTGAAGCGGCTCTGGTCGAACGCCGCTTCCGGAACGAAGAAGGTCTCGGCGAACGCTGCATCCAGGGTTACGGTCTGACCGGGCTGCGGAGCGAACGTGCTCGGTGCCAGATACGGGGTGTGCGCGGAGGCGGAGGCCGCAAGCAACAGCGCCGACAGCGTCAGATATTTCATGGGGAGCCCTGTTCCGAATGAGTCGCTGGCGGACGGGGCGCAGGCGCGCACGGGCTGGCTGATGACGCGATATTAACGAAAATGCGAATCGTTCACAATGAGGGTGTGCACTGTCGCGCTGATCGCCGTCTCGCGATCCATGACGTTGGCGCTGCCTGACGTGTACCGTAGCGCGATGGCATTGTTCTCCCCCGCACGATGAGTACCTACCACCTGCAGCAGGTCTTTCGCCCCGGCACCGTCGCGGTGGTGGGCGGCAGCCCGCGCGAGCGCTCGGCCGGGCGGGCGGTGGTGCGCAATCTGCGTGCGTCTGGATTTCCTGGCCAGATCGGTTGGGTCAGCCCGCGCTACAGCGAGATCGACGGCGTGCGCACGGTCGCGCGGCTGACCGATCTGCCATGGGTGCCGGACCTGGTGGTGATCACCGCACCGGCGCGCATCGTGCCGCGTATCGTCTCCATCGCCGCGCGGCGCGGGGTGGCCGCGGCGATCATTCTCACCGCCGGGCTGGGCAGCGGTCCCGGCTCGCCGGCGGCACGCGTGGAAGCGGCCGCGCGCGCCAAGGGACTGCGCATTCTCGGCCCGCATTGCCTGGGGGTGATCGCCCCGCACGCGCGGCTCAACGCCAGCATCGCCGCGCATTGCCCGCAGGCCGGCGATCTGGCGCTGATCTCCGAATCCAGCGCCATTGCCGCCGCACTGGTGGAATGGGGCGTGGCGCGCTCGGTGGGGTTCTCGGCGGTGGTGTCGCTGGGCGATACGCTGGATGTGGATTTCGGCGATCTGCTGGATTACTTCGCCACCGACTACCGCACCCGCGCGATCCTGCTCTACGTCGAACGCATCGGCGATGCGCGCAAGTTCATGTCGGCCGCGCGTGCGGCCGCGCGCGCCAAGCCGGTGGTGGTGGTCAAATCCGGTCGCCAGTTCCGCATCGATCCCAATGCCGACACCCACGCGCAGGCGCTGGCCGGCTCGGATGCGGTGTACGGCGCGGCGTTCGCGCGCGCTGGCCTGTTGCGGGTGGGCGCGCTGGACGAGTTGTTCGCCGCTGCCGAAACGCTGGGCCGGCTGGGCAGTTTCCCCGGCCGGCGGCTGGCCATCCTGAGCAATGGCGGCGGAGTGGGGCAGCTGGCGGTGGATCAACTGGTGCTGCGCGGCGGCACCCTGGCCGAGTTGTCGGCCAAGACGCTGGAAAGACTCGATCAGTCGCTGCCCGACGGCTGGTCGCGCAGCAATCCGGTGGACATCATCGTCGACGCCGACGGCGCGCGCTATGCCGCGGCCATCGAAGCGCTGCTGGACGATGCGGAGAACGATGCGCTGCTGGTGGTCAACGTGCCCACCGCGTTCACCTCTTCGGCCGATGCGGCCAAGGCGCTGACCCGCGCGCTGGAGCAGCGCAACCGCTATCAGCGCGACAAGCCGGTCTTCGCGGTGTGGCTGGGCCAGGACGATGCGGCCATCGCCGCGCTCAACGCCGCGCGCGTGCCTACCTATGCCACCGAATCGGACGCGGTGCGCGGTTTCACCCACCTGGTGCGCTACCGCGAGGCCCAGGCGGCGTTGATGGAAACCCCGCCCAGCCTGCCGGAAGACTTCGTGGTGGATGCCGGCATCGTGCGCACGCTGGTGGAAGACGCGTTGGCCGCCGGCCGGCGCTGGCTGGACCCGGTCGCCACCAACCGCCTGCTGGCCGCCTACGGCATCCCGGTGGTGCCGCTGCAGGTGGCCGCCACCGCCAACGACGCCGCCCTGCTGGCCGACCCGCTCCTGGCGGTCGGGCGCACGGTGACCTTGAAAGTGTTGTCCAGCGGGATCGCGCACAAGTCCGATGTGGATGGGGTGCGCCTGAACCTGTCCAGCGTGGCGGCGGTGCGCGAGGCAGCGACCGGCATCCTGGCGCGAGCGCGCGCCGCGCATCCTGACGCGGCGATCGAGGGGGTGATCGTGCAGCCGACGGTGCTGCGGCCGAAGGCGCGCGAACTGATCGCCGGGATCGCCGACGATCCGGTGTTCGGGCCGGTGATCGTGTTCGGGCGTGGCGGTACCGCGGTGGAGGTCATCAACGACCGCGAGCTTGCCCTGCCGCCGCTGGACCTGCGCCTGGCCCACGAGCTGATCGGCCGCACCCGCGTCTCGCGCATCCTCAAGGCCTACCGCGACGTGCCGGCCGCCGACGAGCGCGCGGTGGCGCTGGTGCTGGTCAAGCTGGCGCAGCTGGCCGCCGACATCCCCGAGATCACCGAGCTGGACATCAATCCGCTGCTGGCCGACCGCGATGGCGTGATCGCGCTGGACGCCCGTGTGGCGGTGGCCCCGGCGCGCAAGCTGCACAAGGGGCGCGGCCACCCGCGCTTTGCGATCTTTCCGTACCCGAAGGAATGGGAGCGCCAGATCGGCCTGGGCGACGGCACCCATGCGCTGGTGCGCCCGGTGCGGCCGGAAGACGACGCGCTGTTCCGCGCCTTCTTCGCTCGCGTCACCGACGAGGACCTGCGCCTGCGCTTCTTCCAGTCGGTGAAGCATTTCAGCCACGAGTTCATCGCCCGGCTGACCCAGCTCGACTACGCCCGCTCGATCGCGCTGGTGGCCATCGACCCCAGGACCGGCGACATGCTGGGCGCGGTGCGCCTGCACGCCGATGCCGATTACGAGCGCGGCGAATACGGCATCCTGATCCGCTCGGATCTCAAGGGCCACGGCATCGGCTGGCAGCTGATGCGCATCATGATCGAGTACGCGCGCTGGCTGGGGCTCAAGCAGATCGAAGGCCAGGTGCTGCGCGAGAACCGCACCATGCTGGCGATGTGCCAGAGCCTGGGCTTCGGCGTGCACCCGGATCCGGACGATGCCAGCCTGATGACAGTGACACTCCCTATAATGGGCGGGCCGCGCCCGGCCTGACGCCCCGTCACGCCGCGGTCCCCCATCCTCACCGCACGCCGGATCCGCCGGGCCTTGCCCCGGCCCGTTGCTTCGGCTGTCGTCTCGGCCCGCCTGGGAGTGTCAATGTTTCGCGATTTCAGAATGTCGTTCGTGGTCACCGCGATCTGCCTGGGCCTGGCGGCCTGGTGGGGTCATAGCTCGTCCCTGGGGATCTGGCAGGCCTTGTGGTTATGCCTGGTGCTGAGCGTGCTGGAGGTGTCGCTGTCGTTCGACAACGCCGTGGTCAACGCCGGCGTGCTCAAGCATATGAACGAGTTCTGGCGGAAACTGTTCCTGACCGTGGGCATCCTGATCGCGGTGTTCGGTATGCGCCTGGTGTTCCCGATCGTGATCGTGTCGGTGGCCACCGGCATGGGCCTGGTGCCGGTGATGCAGATGGCACTGAAGGAGCCGGACCGCTACAGCCAGGTGCTGACCGATCACTATCCGTCCATCGCCGCCTTCGGCGGCATGTTCCTGCTGCTGGTGTTCCTGAACTTCCTGTTCGACCAGGAGCGCAAGCTGCACTGGCTGGGGCCGGTGGAGCGGCTGGTCGGCAAGCTGGGCAAGGCCGATGCGATGTCGGTGATCGTGGCGGTGTCGGTGCTGCTGGGCACCAAGCTGTTCCTGCCCGAGGCGATCTTCCAGAGCGTGTTGTTCGCCGGGCTGGGCGGCATCCTGCTGTATCTGCTGGTCGGCAGCGTGGACGCGTTGTTCGAGGCCGAAGACAGCGAGGACGGCGGCGTGGGCCCGGCCAAGCGCTCGGGCATCGCCGCCTTCCTGTACCTGGAAGTGCTGGACGCCTCGTTCTCCTTCGATGGCGTGATCGGCGCCTTCGCCATCACCCGCGATGTGGTGATCATCATGCTGGGCCTGGCGATCGGTGCGATGTTCGTGCGCTCGATGACGGTATACCTGGTGCACAAGGGCACACTGGACGAGTTCGTGTTCCTGGAGCACGGCGCCCATTACGCCATCGGCGTGCTGGCCATCATCATGCTGGTGGGCACCGTCTACCACGTGCCGGAGGTCCTCACCGGCCTGATCGGCGTGGCCTTCATCGCCGCCTCGGTGTGGTCCTCGATCCGCTACCGCAAGCGCAACCATCTCGGGCCGACCGAGATCTGAGCGGCGCCGCGGCGGTGGCGGTGGATGCGGGCCGACGCCTGCCGAGGCGCCAGCGGTGGCCTGGCGCAGCGACAGAAAAAGTGCGACCGATACCACGGTTGGTGTGGACGTCGAGTGAGCGCGTCAGCCGGTTCAGAAGCTTCCCGACTTGACCTGCGCAGTCGGATTCGTCCTCCGGCCGTCGCGCCTGACCGCTCGTCCGAGCAGCCCGTTACGCCACAAGGCCTGCGCGGATTTCTCCACATTTGGTGTTGACCCTCTGGGGGCACCCCACTATCTTGGGGTTCGGTGGTGACCGCCCCCCAAGTGGCACCGAATGACGACGCGGATGCGCAAGCCGCATCGCCTGTGGCTCCCCGCGCAGCGGCCCGAACGCGTTCCGGCAGTGCCGCGGGCGCTGCGGGATCCGACGACGGCAGCGCGTCACCACCGACCAACCATCACGCGACAGCACACCGCGTGATGGCGGCCATGGGACTTCGGAAGAATTGGTAGGAGATGCTGCCGTGGGCCATGGGGTCGCGCGTGGTGTGTCCGGTCTGGTCAATGCCGTCCGAAGCCCACCGGCTGTCGCCTGCTCCCCAAGCGGGTTCGTGTGCCTACGCATGGAGGACGCATGACCACCAACGACACCCTTTCCGCGATCGCCGCCGGTACCGCAGCACCCACCAGCGTTCCTGCCAGCGTTGCCGCGCCCGCCTGTGGCGCGCCGGAATTGACCGACCCGTCGGACATCGTGCCGCCTCCCCGCCAAGCCATTGCAATGCACGCACAGACCATCGAAGAACAAAACGTCTCCACCTGGATCACCAAGGAAGCCGGTAACCGCCGGATTCCGTTCGAGCCGCAGCGCCTGGAGCGCGCCATCGACCAGATCCATGCCGAGTTCCCGCAGCTGGACGTGGCCGACTACAAGCGCTCGGTGTTCGGCTTCGTGGAGCGCAAGGACAGCGTCAACGCCGACGACCTGGTGGACCACCTGATCCGTGAGGCCGAAGCCCGCGTCGATCTGACCACCCCGGAGTGGGAACACTTCGCCGCGCGCCTGTACCTGCGCCGGCTGTACAAGCGCGCCAGCCGTAACCGCTTCTACGACGCCAGCCAGAAGTACGGCTCGTTCGTGGGCCTGCATGAGAGCCTGGCCGACCGCAATGTCTATTCCAACGACATCCTGCGCCGCTATTCCAAGGACGAACTGATCGAAGCCGGGCAGATGATCGAGCCCGAGCGCGACAAGCTGTTCGCCTATAACGGCCTGTACCTGCTGGCCACCCGTTACTTGGCCACCGACAGCTCGCGCGGCGTGTTCGAACTGCCGCAGGAGCGCTGGCTGACGATTGCGCTGTATCTGATGCAGGACGAGATCGGCACCGGCAAGGGCAGCCGCGAGCGCCGCATGCAGCTGGTGGGCGAGGCCTACTGGGCGCTGTCCAACCTGTACATGACCGTGGCCACCCCGACCCTGGCCAATGCCGGCAAGGTCGGCGGCCAGCTGTCGAGCTGCTTCATCGACACCGTCGACGACAGCCTGCAGGGCATCTACGACTCCAATACCGACGTGGCGCGCGTGTCCAAGCACGGCGGCGGCGTGGGCGCCTACCTGGGCTATGTGCGTTCGTCGGGCTCGGCGATCCGCGGCGTGTCCAACTCCTCCGGCGGCGTGGTGCCGTGGATCAAGCAGCTCAACAACACCGCCGTGTCGGTGGACCAGCTGGGCCAGCGCAAGGGCGCCATCGCGGTCTACCTGGACATCTTCCACCGCGACATCGAAGCGTTCCTGGACCTGCGCCTGAACAACGGAGACCAGCGCCTGCGTGCGCACGACGTGTTCACCTCGGTGTGCATCCCCGACCTGTTCATGGAAGCGGTCGAGCGCCGCGGCGACTGGTACCTGTTCGATCCGCACGAAGTGAAGCGGATCAAGGGCTGGTATCTGCAGGACTTCTTCGACGAGAAGAAGGGCGATGCCAACGGCAGTTTCCGCCGCAAGTACGAAGAAGTCGTCGCCGACGAGCGCATCACGCGCAAGACCGTCAAGGCGATCGAGATCTTCAAGCGCATCATGGTCAGCCAGCTGGAAACCGGCAATCCGTTCATGTTCTATCGCGACGAGGTCAATCGCAAGAACCCGAACAAGCACGAGGGCATGGTCTATTCGTCCAACCTGTGCACCGAGATCCTGCAGAACATGAGCCCGACGCGCATGATGCAGGAGATCATCAGCGGCAATCAGATCGTCACCACCAAGAAGGCCGGCGACTTCGTGGTGTGCAACCTGTCCTCGATCAACCTGGGCCGCGCGATCACCGTGCAGGCCGACCAGGCCGATCTGCTGGGCGCCGACGTGCTGGAGCGCTTGATCCCGATCCAGGTGCGCATGCTCGACAACGTCATCGACCTCAACCAGCTGCCGGTGCCGCAGGCCACCATCACCAACCAGAAGTACCGCGCCATTGGCCTGGGCACCTTCGGTTGGCATCACCTGCTGGCGCAGAAGAGCATCCACTGGAATGCCAAGGAAGCCGAGGACTACAGCGACGAGCTGTACGAGCGCATCAACTACCTGACCATCCAGGCGAGCATGGAGCTGGCCAAGGAAAAGGGCACCTACAGCGTGTTCCGCGGCAGCGACTGGCACAACGGCGAGTACTTCCGTGCACGCGACTACAACAGCCCGCAGTGGCTGGAGCTGTCGGCGCAGGTGGCGGTCAATGGCGTGCGCAATGCCTGGATGCTGGCGGTGGCGCCGAACATGAGCACCGCCCAGATCGCCGGCTCCACCGCGTCGATCGACCCGATCTACAGCGCGTTCTACTACGAAGAAAAGAAGGATTTCCGTCGTCCGGTCGCCGCACCCGGCCTGTCGCTGGAGACCTGGCCGTACTACGAAAAGGGCGCCTACAAGGTCGACCAGTTCGCCAGCGTGCGCCAGAACGCGCGTCGCCAGCGGCACGTGGACCAGTCGATCAGTTTCAACTTCTACGTGCCTAGCACCATCCGTGCGAGCACGCTGCTGGACCTGCACATGACCGCCTGGCGCGAAGGCCTGAAGACCACGTACTACGTGCGTTCCAACGATATCGATATCAGTGAGTGCGAGTGGTGTTCGAGCTAAAGCGCATTCAGTAGCTAAGCGCATTCGCGCTTCGCTTCCACGGTTCGCGTTGCGAACCGTGGACCCTGCTTCACCAGCTCCCACACCCCGCGCCTTCGGCGCGCCCCCTCACTCAGGGGGCTTTCCTCCAGAACGATTGCTGCTGTTGTCCCTGCTGTACGCGTGGGCGACGCCTGAAATACGAGTAGAAACCCATGTCCGCAACACCGCTCGACCGCATCAAGATCCTTGAGCCGCGCAACCCGAACCGTTCGACCGGCATCATCAACGGTCAGACCTCCGGCATCCTCAACTGGAACGACATCCCGTACCCGTCCTTCTATCGGGCCTACAAGGAATTGTCGACCAACTTCTGGATCCCCGACGAGGTGGACATGAAGGGCGATGCGCGCCAGTACAACGAGCTGTCGGCGCGCGAAAAGAATGCCTACGATTCGATCATCGGCCTGCTGGCCACGCTGGATTCGCCGCAGACGCGTTTCATCTACAACGTGGCCGAATACATCACCGACCCGGCCGCGCACGCCAATGCCGCGATCATCGGCCAGCAGGAAGTGATCCATAACGAGAGCTACAGCTACGTGCTGGCCTCGATCACCGGCCTGGCCGACCAGAACCGCGTGTTCGAGATCGCGCGCACGCACCCGACCATCATCAAGCGCAACGCGCCGATCATGGGCGCCTACGAAGACTTCATGCGTGAGAAGACGGCCGAAACGCTGATCCGTTCGCTGATCCAGTCCTCGATCCTGGAAGGCATCAACTTCTATTCCGGCTTTGCGTATTTCTACAATCTGGTGCGCCAGAACCGCATGACCGGCACCGGCAAGATCATCAGCTTCATCAACCGCGACGAGCTGGCGCATTCGAAGTTCATCAGCGAGCTGATTCGCGCCATCATCGGCGAGAACCAGGCGCTGCAGGGCGACGAGCTCACCGACTACGTGCACAAGGCCTTCGAACACGCGATCGACCTGGAAACCCAGTGGACCGCCGAAGTGCTGGACGGCATCGACGGCATCGACGTGGACGAGATGATCCGCTACGTGAAGTACCGCGCCAACAAGATGGCCGGCATGCTCGGCATCGAGAAGCTGTACGAAGGCGCCAACGACAACGTGATGCCATGGATCAAGGCCTACGCCGACAACTTCACCGAGACCAAGACCGACTTCTTCGAGATGCGCAATGCCTCGTACAAGAAGACCAACTCGGATAACGGCTTCGACGATCTGTAAAGCGCTGCAAAAAAAAGAACCCGCCACTGTGGGCGGGTTCTAGATTGATCTTTTACAACTCAGTTGATTCAGATCAAACGAGTGGCTGTGTGCGCGCTAACGCACAGTAGCCACTCGATGCCCGGGATAGACGGATGCTAGAGGCGATCCGCACTACACCAGATTTGGAGCTTCGTCAACAATTCGACTCGCTGACCACCAGCATCCTACAGAGAGTTGGCCGCTAGGCCTAGTGCCGCCGGTCGCATTTCGTAGGATAGCCAGTTCCATTTCCACCGGTTCATTGCGCCTCTTTTGATCAAGAGGTCAACATGAAAACTCTCTTCAAGAGTGTGTTCGTGCATTCGTACACCAGGTTCCGAAATGGACGCCTGGAGAATGTGTGCCAACACTTTCGTTCACTGCCTAGCCATTAATTTGCAGGCGTGATCTCTGGGGACATGGGAAGGGCGCCGGTGTGCCGGCGCCCTAACTGAGTGAAATGTTGGCATGGAACTAAGATGCTACTTACAGATATCAATCAGGGCTCTGCGACGCTCAAGACGCGAGCTGCAATCTCATGAATACGTCACATGAAAATCCTTCTTGCGGTTGCATCGCTTAGCGGCAACACGCGCGATGTTGCGCGGATTATTCGTGCTCGCTGTGTAGAGCATGGCTTGTCATTGGATTGGATTGAAACCGATATGCAGACTCTGGCGAACGCATCGCTGACGCTAGATCAGTATGACTTGTTCATGTTTGGCACTTGGACGGCCAACGGAGGGCGTACGCCTGCCGAAATGAAACGTTTCATCGTCGATTTGGTGGAGATGATCGGGAAGCCACCACGCGTAGCCGTGTTTGGCACGGGCGAAACACAGTGGGGTGAGGAGTACTATTGCGGCGCCGTACACCGCATAGCACAGTTCTTCTCCAGTCCCTTTGCGCGCTTAACCATCGAGCAGATGCCCCACGGTGCAAAGGATGCGCAGATCATCTCTACCTGGACCGATCAAGTCCTGGCCCAATGCCAACACAATTGACACGATGCAAACCATTACAGTCACCTCGCCTGAACACTACATTGCCGCGCTGGCCGAGCACCCGCGTGCGCTCGTGGATTTTTATAAGGACGACTGTCCTGGATGTCGGATGCTCGATATGTCTCTGGAGAGGTTCGCGAAGAGCGATGCCGCAGGCGGCTTAGCATTGTTAAAGGTCAAGCTTGAAGTATTAGGGCATGATTTTTTCCGCGATCTGGGCCTGCGCCAGACGCCGACCCTGGCCTTGTTCAAGGACGGCGCCGAAGTGACGCGCTTGCCTGGCTTCCAGTCGCCGGCGCAGGTGGAAGCGGCGGTACGCAGCGGGCTGTGAGCACGCCGCACGTCCATCGCGACCGCATAGGCGCCCGGCGATGAACACCACCGTCACCATCGTCGCCTGGAGCTTCCTGCTGGCGGGGCTGGGCATGCTGGTCGGCGCGGCGCTGTTGCCGGATCAGGCGCGCTGGATCCTGTTGTTGCTGGGCGTGGCGTTCGGTGGAGTGGGGGGCGGCATCCTCGGCTATCGCGTCTGGCATGCGCGTCGTGCTGCCTGGTTGCGCCAGCACGGCACGGTAGTGGAGGCGCGCTTGGTCTGCGTTGAACGCAATGCGTCCGTACAGGTCAACGGCATGCACCCGTTCCGTATCCTGGCCCATCGCCACGACCGCACGCACAACACCCTGACGGAGTATCGCAGCGACAACCTGTGGACCGATCCACAGCCGTTCCTGCGCGAGGGGCAATCGTTGCGCGTCTTCGTCGATCCGCAGCGGCCGTCGCGTTACCACATGGACCTGAGTTTCCTGCCGACCCTGCGCCGCTGATCGGGCTGGCGTTCCTTTCTCCTTCCGGCATCTCCTTCATGACCAGCCCCACACCTGTTGCACCCACCGAAGCCCGCATGGCCGAGATCGTCTTCCCCAATCACACCAATCACCTGGGCACCCTGTTCGGTGGACAGGCACTGGCGTGGATGGACAAGGCCGCATTCCTCGCCGCCTCGCGCTATGCGCGCCGCACGGTGGTGACCGCGCGTTCGGACCAGGTGGATTTCAAGCTGCCGATCCGCCAGGGCCAGATGGTGGAAACCATCGCGCGCGTGGTGTCGGTGGGGCGCAGCTCGATCAAGGTGGAAGTGGAACTGATCGCCGAAGATCTGCTCAGCGGCGCACGCGAGCTGTGCACCCGCGGGCAGTTCGTGATGATCGCGCTCGATGCCGATGGCAAGCCCACCGCAGTGCCGCCGCTGCCTGCGCAAGTGTGACGGCAGCGGCTGTCCGTCGCCGCGCATTCCGCGTTAGCCACATCTGCCTGCCATTGGTCTGATGCCGCATCCACGCAGGCGCTGGCGTTACCGCCGAGACCTGCGCGGCCGGCTGGTAGCGCAGGTCTCGCACGCCACGGTGAGCAATGCCTGACGTTCGCCAGGCAGCCCATCTTCGTTGCGCAGTCGCCCGGCCGTGCTCGGACTGGGCGCCGCCGACGGCGGCATGCACGCCGCCGCCGTCACCAGGAACCAGTGATTTAGTTGATCTTGCCCACCCCGGCATTCGCGCGCACGGTGTTCGCGGCGCTGGACGCCGAGGCCGGTGTCACCAGCGATGCGCTGACCGGGCCGAACGCTGCCAGGGCTTGTTCGTCCAGCGGCCGATTCTTGCTGCCGCTGGCGATCTGGTCATTGGCCACGCATTCCCGACCGAGGTATTGCAGGCAGAGGTCGTTACGCGGATCGCGCATGCCGACGAAGGGCGCAAACGTGTAGCCGGGGCCCGGGCTGTGCGGATAGATGTAGACCGGCAGACTGACCTTGTTGAAGTAATTGCCTTCCAGCAGCAACAGCGCCGTCGAGGTCAACGGCATCGCGGCGCCCTCCCGGGAAAGGTCTTCGAAATAATTGTTGACCATATGCGCCAGCACCGATGCGTTGTTCAGGCCGCCGGCATGCGGCCCACGACCGGAGGTGTGATGCACATAGTTGCGTGCGACGGTGATGGTGTCGTGCGCGCCCAGGAACAGCCACAACCAGTAATGCCGATTGTCGCAAGTGGACGAGGTGTCGGTGCGTCCATCGAATTCGTTGTTGGACAGGGTGACGTGCGAAGCGCTGCCGAAGCCGGTCACCACCATTTGTCGGCCGATGCGCGCAAAGCGGTTGTGGTCCACCCAGACGCCGTCCGCGTCGTCGATTGCGAGTGCATCGCCACCCCACACCACGCCTGGATTGATGTCGGAAATCGTGATGTTCTGGATGATGACGTTGCTGTTGCCGCCACCCACACGTAGCCCGCGCCCGGTGATGGCGCCATCGCTGGCCAGACCGATCAGGGTCTTGTTGGAGCCGATCTGCAGGGGCGTGCGTCCGGCATTATCGAAGCTGACCTGCGCAGCGGTGCGGCCTGCGCAATAGTTGGCGATGTTCAAACCCAACTGGCTGGTGCCGGTGCTGCAGGTGGTCGCCACGCACCCGGTCGTGGTCGTGATCGAGGACCCGTTGGTGATCAGCGAGCCGGTGAAGTCGAAGGTCCTGTCCAGCACGATCACGCGCGGAGTGGTGTCAATGCATCGATTGCCGTCGAAGCTGCTGCAGAGCGCTTGCTGCAGTTCCAACAGGGAGGTGGGTCTGACAGCGGCGGCATTACCGCCACCGGTGACACCGGCGGCGAAACCATCTGGGGCGCCGACTGCCTGGGCGCAGGCCTGGTTGGCGAACACAGCTGCCGCCAGCAACAGTGCCGATGAAGCACAGCGGAGAGAAAGAGAGAGCATGGAGGACTTCAATGAAAATCCCCGCTCGGTGTGCCCAAGCGGGGATAGGTGGATGCAAGGAATGTCATGTCCAGATGGTGAAGGCCTGAACAGGTGGACTCTAGCAGCCCACTCTTGCCGCCATGTCTTCGGCCAAGGCGATTCTAATGGTGAGAAGAAGGCTGGTTCGCTTCACGATACAAACATGCGTGTGCGTGTGTCGCGCAGTGCGCGCGTCGGCCGAGGGTGTTGCACGATGGCAATGAGCGCGCTGCTGGGCTTGTGAAGCGGAACGTCCTACTCCTCGACCTCGCGGTCTTCGCGCTTGGCTTCTTCCATCGCCTCCGGTTCCAGCTCTTCGGCGCTGCGATTGAGTTTGACGAACACGCCCCAGGCGACCAGCAGCAGCGCAGCGCATGAGCCGATGGCGGCGGCATAGGGCAGCTTGGCCGGGTCGGCGTGCATCAGTTCGAAGATCGATACCAGTGTTTCGATCGCCAGCGCGATCACGATCACCACGAAGAAGCGCGACAGATAGCGCCGCACGCGCGTGGGACCGCTGACCTTGACGTCGCGCAGGATCTCTTCTTCGAAGATGGTCTGGCCCAGTTCCAGCGTCACCAGTGCCACCGTGAGCAGGCCAACCGCCTCCAGGACCACGTTGAAACGGTCGCGTATCACCATGTCGCCGCCCGGGCTGAAGCCATGCCATAACTCCAGTCCCGCCATCGCCACCAGGCCGGCCGCGCACAGCACGAAGAACGCCAGGATCACGAAATGACCGGCACGGAACAGGTGGCTGAGCAGCTTCATGGCAGGCGCGGCTGGGAGGGGATGCAGAGCATCGTGTGCGCGGCGTGGTGGCGGCGCGAAGACTGCGGCAAGCAGGTGCGCCCTCATCCGGCGCTTCGCGCCACCTTCTCCCGCGCGCGGGAGAAGGGCCATGACGGGGCGGCCGTCGGCTCACCGCCGTGTAGCGACCGCCGTCCTCGGTAAGCGCTCCCTCTTGGTACGCGCTCCCTTCCCCCGCCTGCGGGGGAAGGTGCCCGAAGGGCGGATGGGGGCGACCGATGCCGCGCGCACACATCGCGCACACCAGCGCCTGTCATCCCATCAGCGCTGCCGCAGCACTCGATACGCCTGCAGCGGCAAGCCGATTGCCGTGTAGGCGACCGCCGTCCCTGGTCTCAGCTCCCTTCCCCCGCCTGCGGGGGAAGGTGCCCGAAGGGCGGATGGGGGCAGCCGATGCCGCACGCACACAATCGCGCACACCAGCGCCTGCACACCCCATCAGCGCTGCCGCAGCACCTGATACGCCTGCAGATGCACGTTGGCGGCCATCAATAGCGGCGCATTGCGTCCGGTCTCGCGCACGCGCGCCAGCATGTCGCCGACGATCTGCGCCGCTTCCACGTCCTGGCCGGCTTCCAGATCCCGCAGCATCGAGGCCTTGAGTGGCGAATCCACCTGCAGCAGCGTTTGCAGGGCCTTGCTGCGGGCCGCATCGGGAATCGATTGCCCGGCCGCATCGGCGGCCCACAGGCATTCGTTGTACAGGCCATTGATCAGCGCGCGGCCATCGTCGGTGGCCACGATCGCGCCCACCGGCGCACGCATCAGGCAGGTGGCCGCGGCCAAGGCAGTGAGAAAGCTGTACTTGATCCACTGTTCCTGCGCGATCTGCTCGCTGGCGAGATGGTCGATACCCGCCTGCGCGCAGGCGGCGGCGAACGCCTGCACCCGTGCCGAGGCCGCACCCCCATCGCGCTCGCCGAAGGTGATCGCCGCCGGTTTGCCCAGGTGCAGAATCTCGCCGTGCTCGCCTTTGCTGGCGCTGATGAAGCACAGCCCGCCCAGCACCCGCGCGGCGCCGAAGCGGTCGTCCAGCACTGCGTAATGGCGCAGCCCGTTGAGGATCGGCAGCACCGTGGTGTGCTCGCCCACCGCCGGCGCAATCGCTTCGATCGCGCTGTCCAGGTCGTAGGCCTTGCAGCTGAGGATCACCAGATCGAACGGCTGCTGCGCCACCAGCGCCGGCAATGCATCGGCGGTGACGTGCGCCACCGGCACCTGCGCATCGCCGAGCGGGCTGCGGATGCGCAAGCCGTCGGCCTGCAACTGCGCCGCACGCGCATCGCGCACCAGGAAGGTGACATCCACGCCGGCCTGCGCCAGTCGCCCGCCGAAGTAACCGCCGGTGCCACCGGCGCCGAGAATGAGCATGCGCATAAACTGATCTGTCCTCAGTCAATCTGGTCTTGCCCTTCCCCCGCTTGCGGGGGAAGGTGCCCGAAGGGCGGATGGGGGCAGCGCGTCCGCCAGCCACCGACGTTTCCAATGAAATCCGCGCCCGGCGTCAGCTACGCAGCCCGACACCACGCCGCAGCAACCACAGCGCCAGCGCGCTGAGCACGGCGACAAAGCCCAGCATCAGTGCGTAGGCCACCCAGATCGGCACATCCGAGCTGCCGAGCAGGCCATAGCGGAAGGCGTTGACCATGTAGAAGATCGGGTTGGCGTGGGTGGCCGCCTCGGCCCAGCCGGGCAGCAACTTGACCGAATAGAACACGCCGCCCAGGTAGGTCAGCGGGGTCAGGATGAAGGTGGGCACGATCGCCACGTCGTCGAACTTCTTGGCGTAGACCGCGTTGACGAAGCCGGCCAGCGAGAAGATGGTCGCGCCCAGCAGCACCGTGGTCAGCGTGACGATGGGATGCGGGATGCGCACCGGGGTGAAGAACATCGCGATGATCAGCACGATGGCACCGACCATCACCCCGCGCAGCACCGCCCCGGCCACGTAGCCCCACAGGATCACCCAGTTGGGCATCGGGCTGACCAGCAACTCTTCCACATGACGGCCGAACTTGGCGCCGAAGAAGCTGGAGGAGATGTTGCCGTAGCTGTTCTGGATCACGCTCATCATCACCAGGCCCGGCACGATGAACTGCATGTAGCTGTAGCCACCCATCTCGCCCACGCGCGAGCCGATCAGCCCGCCGAAGATCAAAAAGTACAGCGTCATGGTGATGGCTGGCGGCACCAGGGTCTGGCCCCAGATGCGCAGGATGCGCTGCACTTCGCGGCGCACGATGGTGCCCAGCGCGATCCAGTTGCGTTGGCGGGGTGTGGCGGACGTGGCGGACATCGACGGCTCCGAGGGACTCATGGGTGACCTGCCGGGCGCGCAGGCGCCGCTGCGGCAGGCGCCGGGGCGAGGCTCTCGCCGGGCCCGGTCAGGCGAACGAACAATTCTTCCAGCCGGTTGCTCTTGGTACGCATCGAGCGCACCCGGATGCCGGCAGCGCCCAGCGCGGCGAACACGCGGTTGAGGTCCATCGCACGCGGCATGTCCAGATCCAGCGTGTGGCCGTCGATGGCGGTGAGCGTGGTGCCTTCGATCACCGGCAGCTGCGCCGGCAGCTCGCCGTCGATATCGAACAGGAAGCCCTCCACATCGAGCCTGGCCAGCAGTGCGCGCATCGGCCCCTGGGTGACGATCTGGCCGTGGTTGATGATGGCCAGGTTGCGGCACAGGTGCTCGGCTTCTTCCAGGTAATGCGTGGTCAGGATGATCGTGGTGCCGGCAGCGTTGATGTCCTTGAGCACCCGCCACATGTCGCGGCGGATCTCGATGTCCACCCCGGCGGTGGGCTCGTCCAGGATCAGCAGGCGCGGCTGGGTCATCATGGCGCGGGCGATCATCAGCCGTCGCTTCATGCCGCCGGACAGCGTGCGGCTCATCACCTGGGCCTTCTCCCACAGATGCGCGCGGCGCAGTTCCGCTTCGGCCAGACGCTCGGCATCGCTGCGTGGCATGCCGTAGAAGCCGGCGTAGTTGACCAGGATATCGAACGGCTTCTCGAACAGATTGAAGTTGATCTCCTGCGGTACCAGGCCGATCAGCCGCATCGCCTCGCTGCGGTGGGCGACCAGGTCGGTGCCGAACACTTCCACCTGCCCGCCGGACAGATTCACCAGCGAGCTGATGATGCCGATCAAGGTGGACTTGCCCGCACCGTTGGGGCCGAGCAGGGCGAAGAAGTCGCCCGGCGCCACATCCAGCGACACGCCCTTGAGCGCCTGGGTGCCGTTGTCGTAGGTCTTGCGCAGATCGCACACGCGCAGGGCGGGCGCACTGGGAGAGGGGGAATTCAAGCAGGATCCTTCGCGCCAGGGTCACGGCGCAGCGAGTTGCAGCCCGCTATTATAGAAGCCCGCGAGGGTACGCCCCGATCACAGACTGTCCCAAATACGTTCGTGCCTGTTCAATTTCCCCTCAAGCTTGTCGACCGGCGCATGCTCGCGCCGACCGTGGCCCACTGCCAGTTCGTACGCGACGACGGCCAGCCGCTGGATTTCCAGCCTGGGCAGTTCATCCAGATCCATTTCGCCTATGCGGACGGGACCGCGACCAAGCGCAGCTATTCGCTGGCCACCATCCACGACCACGCGCTGGGACCGGGCGAGGCGGTGGACATCGCGGTGAGCTTCGTGCCCGGCGGCTCGGCCACCGCGTTGTTCGAAGGGCTGGAAATCGGCGACCAGTTGCAGGCCAGCGGACCGTACGGCCGGTTCTGCCTGCAGGCCGGCGACCACAATCGACGCTATCTGCTGATCGCCACCGGAACTGGCGTCACCCCGTACCGCTCGATGCTGCCGTTGCTGGCCGAGGCGATCGCCACCCGCGGCGTGGAAGTGGTGTTGCTGCAGGGCGCGCGGACGCCGGCCGAACTGCTGTACGGCGAGGATTTTCGTGCTTTCGCCGATGCGCACCCGCAGTTCCGCTATGTGCCGTGCTTCTCGCGCGAGCTGCCGGCGCAGCCGCATCCCGATGTCCGGCACGGCTACGTCCAGCAGCAACTGGCCGAGTTCGCGCCCGATGCCGCGCACGATATCGCCTACCTGTGCGGCAACCCGGACATGGTGGACAGCTGCGCCGAGGCGCTGAAGGCTGCCGGCCTGCCGAATGCGCAGATCCGCCGCGAGAAGTACGTCAGTTCGTCGCCGCCCAAGAGCTGAGCGCGAAGACGGGGTTCGCCTGGCAGGCGCCGGTGTCGGCGCTCGCCGGCAGCGCGATGCCGGCGCGATCACACCCGCTGCCCAGATCTGCCGGCCACCAGGGCGGCCCTGGTGGCCCCTATGGATCAACGCGGCTGCAGCGTGACCAGCACCACGTCGTTGCTGCGCATCGGCACGCGCACCTCCACCACGCCATCGGCACCGACGCGCACGGCCCTGTCCTGCTCGGGCGCATCGACGCTCGCCTGCTGCAACTGCGTGAGCTGCTGCGGGCTCAATGCCTTGGGCATGCCCATCTCGATGTACAGCGACAGCGGATCGTTGCGCTTGTAGCCGGTCTTGTGGACTTGCAGACGGTAACTGCCGGCCGGCACCTGGGTCATGCGCAAGCGCAGCGGTGCGGAGTCGGTGGCCGGCACCTGGCGGGTGTAGAACGGCGTATTGCTCACCGCCTGCACCGGTTGTTGCCAATCCCACGCCAGCGCGGCGATGCGTTTGCCATCCACGGCGGCCATGGCATGCGCATCGGCCAGCGGAATGGCGCGGCCGGTGAGCGCGTTCAAATACTTGTAGGCAAACCATGCCGGCTTGCGGATGCCTTCGCGATTCATCAGCCCGAAACCGCCGTGGAATGGCGTGGGCGGCGGGCCGGGTTCTTCGAACAGGTCGGTATAGGTCCAGTAACTCATGCCCTGCACCAGGCCCTGCACCTGTTTGAGCTTGGTCAGGATGTAGGGCGCGCTGATGTAGCTGTCGTGGACGAAATCACGCGCGGTATAGCTGGTGCTCCATTCGGTGAAATACAGCGGAAGATCGGGAAAGGGCGACGCCTGGATCTGCGCGCGAACCCGGCGTACATCGCCGACGATGGCGTCTGCAGATGCGGATAGCTTGGTGTCCTGCTTGCCGTTCTCGTCGAGAAACCCGCCTTCCACGCCGTAGGTATGGGTGGTCACGAAATCGATCGGCAGTGCGTTCTTCGCCACGAAGGCGAGCAGTTCCGGCACCCAGGCCGCTCCTGCGGTGGAAGGGCCGCCGACACGCAGCTGCGGATCGATCGCCTTGATGGTGCGCGCGGTGTTGGCGTACAGGTCGAAGTAGGCCTGCTGGTCGGCGTTCTCCCAGAAATCCTTCAGGTTGGGCTCGTTCCACACTTCGAAGTACCACTGCCGCACTTCGTCGGCGCCGTAACGCGCACGGATGTGCCGGATGTAGGCATCGATCAGCTGCGTCCACTTGGCCGGATCCGGATGCGAGGTGTTGCCCTTCCAATAGAACAGCGTCTGCTCGGACGTCTTCATCGCAGCGGGTGTAAAGCCCAGTTCGACGAACGGGCGGATGCGTTTGGCCAGCAGCGCGTCGTAGAGCTGATCCAGCCGGGTCCAGTCGTAGACGAGCTTGCCGTCGACCTCCTTCACCGTGCCCAGCACGTCGTGGAAGACATCGTGGAAGCGGATGTAGCGAAATCCCAGCTCCTGGACCGCAGGCACCAGATGCGCCTGGGTGTCGCCGCGGATCAGCGTGCCCGGGAAATCCGACCCGACCGACAGGTCGTAGAACCGATCCACCGGTTCGCCGGCCGCCGCGACATCCAGCACGATCTCCCGCGGTGCCGCGCCTTGCGCCAGGGCCGGGGTGGCGATGCAACAGGCCAGCGTCATCGCAAAGAGGGTGTTCAACCGCATGGTCGCTCCGGGAGTTGAGTGCGGGGACCGCCACCGACTGCGACCGCGCCTGGCGCGGCGGTCATGGGGGGGCACTGTGAAGAGGCGTTCAAGGGTAACGGAATCGATCGGCCACCGGCCGCAGGGCGGCACGCAGTGTGATGCGTGTACTGCAACGTGGTCGCGCTCGTTGGCCGGTGACCTGCGCGATGTAGCCGAGCAGAGCGCCTGGCCGTGGTCGCCACATGGCGATATGCGGCCTGCCATGTGCGAATGCCGATCGCGCACCTGCACTGCGCCACGGTGCGGTGTAAAGGACGCTTGACAGGATGCGCATCGACGCGCACTCTGCCTGTCAAGGGAACTTGACACTGGCTGCGGGATAGATGAGATGAAGAACGACGCGATCCCTCTGCCGCCGCAGGCGCGGCCCGACAGCACTGCACGCGCACATATCCCGCGCTGTGTGGCATCCCTGCCGCAAGCGGCGGGCGCGCAGGCAGTGGTCACCGCGAGGGCGACACCATGAGCCTTGCTGCCTTGGCGCGTCGCGCCTTGCAGGTGGTCAGTGTCGGCGTGCTGCTGCTGGGCGGTGTGCGGCGCTGGTTGCCGTGGCAGATGAGCGACTACACCCAGGGATTGCTGATCGGTTGCGGGATCAGCGGCTTGCTGGTGGCCTTGATGCTGCGCGTCGGGCGCGACAGCCTGCGCGATTGCGCACCGCCTGCGCTGGTACGTCGCTACCGCCGCGAATTCGCTCCGCCGATGCTGGCCTACGTTGCAGTGATGCTGTGCTGGCGCCGCTTGCTGGCCGGCGTGCATGAGAGCTGGGGTCGGGTGTTGATCGCATTGCTGCCGGCGCTGCTGCTGATGCTGGCGATGCGTGCCGTGGCGCGTTTCGTCCGCGATTCGGACGAACTGCAACGCCGCATCGAGCTGGAATCGATCGCCATTGCCGCTGGCCTGGTCAGCATGGTCTATATGACCGCCGGCTTCCTGCAATCGGCGCAGCTGATCGCGGTGCCGGCAGCGGCGGCGATGATCTGGGTGTTTCCGATGTTGTGCATGACCTACGGATTCACCAAGGCCATCAATGCGCGTCGGTATCAATGAACAGTCGGGTACGCGTGTTGCGCGAGGCCAACGGCTGGTCGCAGGGCGAATTGGCCGAGCAACTGGGAGTGTCACGGCAGACCATCAATGCGCTGGAGACCGGCAAGTACGATCCCAGCCTGCCATTGGCGTTTCGCATCGCGCGTCTGTTCGGCGAGCCGATCGAACAGGTCTTTCTATACGAAGAAGGTCAGTAGCTGCGGCGGTCATTCGGGCGGCAGCAAGGTCAGGGAACGGGCACTAGGAGAGATGGATATGTACAAGCAGGTCAATCTGGCAGCGGCCTTGCTGATCGCGCTGCTGGCCGGTGGATGCCAGCGCACGCAGGCGCCGCAGGCAGGCGCGTCCGGCAAGGCGGCAGACGCCACGCCGACGGTTGGGGAAACGGCGGCCACGGCCACCGGCGGCAATCGTTACGGCGCACTGGAATTCGCCCCGTGCACGCTCAGTTCCGGCAGCGCCGCCGGCAACATCGAAGCACAATGCGCGCACCTGCAGGTGCCGGAAAATCCGGCGGTGCCGAACGGGCGGAAGATCGCATTGAAGATCGCCTGGCTCGAAAGCGACGCCGGCGGCGGCAGCACGCCCGATCCGGTGTTCTTCATCGCCGGCGGGCCGGGGCAGTCGGCCACGCAGGTGGCCGCGATCGTGGACATGGGCTTGCGTGAGGCACGCAAACAACGCGATGTCTTTCTGGTCGATCAGCGCGGCACCGGCGGATCGCATCCGCTGGTGTGCCGCGATCCCGCCGGCAAGCCGCTGGAGATGGACGATGGCGCCGCCGCCAGCGTCGCGCAGCTCACCGACTACGCACGTCGTTGCGCCGACGGCCTGCGCAACGACGCAGATCCCCGCTACTTCACCACCACCGAGGCCATTGCCGATCTGGACGCGGTGCGTGCAGCGCTGGGCGTGCAACAGCTCAATCTGATCGGCGCCTCGTACGGCACGCGCGTCGCGCAGCAGTACGCCATGCGCTATCCCGCTCACACCCGCAGCGTGGTGCTCGATGGTGTGGCTCCCAACGATCTGGTGATCGGCGGCGAGTTCGCACGCACCTTCGAAGATGCCATTGCGCTGCAGACCAGGCATTGCGCCTCCACCGCAGCGTGCGCCAAACGTTTCACGGTGGATACGCGCACGCAGTTGCGGCAGGTGGTCGAACGCCTGCGGCAGGCGCCGGTGGCCGTGGATTACCGCGACCCGCGTACCGGTGTGCTGCGGCATGAACAGGTCACCGCCGACACGGTCGTGGGCTTGGCCTTCGGATTTTCGTACGCGCCGGAAACCGCCTCGCTGCTGCCGCTGGTGCTGGATGAGGCGGCTGCCGGACGCTATGGCGCGTTGATGGCGCTGGCGCAGATGAGTGCTTCGGACATGTCCGATCAGATGAATCGCCCGATGCAATGGTCGGTGTTGTGCAGCGAAGATGCAGGGCGTTATCGCGCGCCCGAAGACAAGGACGCCACCCTGCTGGGCAACGCGGTGGCCGAGATGTTCTTCGCACCGTGCAAGGTGTGGCCTTCCAAGCCTGCGCCCAGCGCTGCGACTGCGCCGTTCCAGTCGACGTTGCCGGTACTGCTGTTGTCCGGCGAGCTCGATCCGGTGACGCCGCCACGCTATGCGCAGCGTGTGCTGCAGGGCCTGCCCAATGGCCGTCACGTGGTCGCGCCGGGGCAGGGTCACGGAGTGTTCCGGCTCGGCTGCATGCCCAAGGTGCTGAGCCAGTTCCTGCAGACCGCCGATGCCAGGACGCTGGAAACCACCTGTGTGGCCAGCCTGACCACCGTGCCCGCGTTCACTTCGTTCAACGGATGGGAACCATGAGCCACATCGACCACGCCACGGAGGCGCACGCATGATCGTCGTCGAGAATCTGCACAAGTCGTTCCAGACCAAGACCGGGGTGGTGAAGGCGGTCGACGGCGTCGGTTTCAGCGCGGCCGATGGCCAGATCACCGGCCTGCTCGGCCCCAACGGGGCCGGCAAGACCACCACCTTGCGCATGCTCTATACGCTGATGTCGCCGGAGCAGGGCCGTGTCACCGTCGATGGCGTGGATGCCGCGCACGATCCGGTGACGGTGCGCCGTGCGCTCGGCGTGCTGCCGGACGCGCGCGGTGTGTACAAGCGGCTGACCGCGCGCGAGAACATCGCCTATTTCGGCGAGCTGCACGGCATGTCGCAGCTGCAGATCGCGCAGCGCACCCAGGTGTTGTCCGCCGCGCTGGACATGGACGACATCCTCGACCGCCAGACCGAAGGCTTCAGCCAGGGCCAACGCACCAAGACCGCCATTGCACGCGCGCTGGTGCACGACCCGCGCAACGTGATCCTGGACGAACCCACCAACGGACTGGACGTGATGACCACGCGCGCGATGCGCGGATTCCTGCAGCAGCTGCGTGCGGAAGGACGCTGCGTGATCTTCTCCAGCCACATCATGCAGGAGGTGGCGGCGCTGTGCGATCGCATCGTCATCATCGCCAGGGGAACGGTGGTGGCATCCGGCAGCGCCGACGAGCTGCGCGCGGCCACCGGCGAAGACAATCTGGAAGACGCCTTCGTCAAGGCGATCGGCTCGGAAGAAGGACTGCACGCATGAGCAAGACCTCCCTGTTCGCTACGGTGTGGACGGTGCTGCGCAAGGAACTGCGCGATATCTCGCGCGACCGCCGCACCCTGGCACTGGCATTGCTGCTCTCGCCCTTGCTGTATCCCATCCTGATTCTCGGCATGGGCGCCTTGAGCGAGAGCCGCGTACGCACACAGATCGACAAGCCGCTGGACATTCCCACGCTCGGTCGCGCGCATGCGCCGAATCTGGTGCGCTTCCTGGCCGCGCAGGGGCTCAATGCGGTGGATGCACCCGCGGATCTGACCGCCGCCATCCGTAATCAGGATGTGGACGTCGCCTTGCGCATCAGCGACAGCTATGCGCAGGATTGGCGCGAGGGCCGCCCGGCCCTGGTGGAGGTCATCAAGGACAGCACCCGTCGCGAGGCCGATGTGCCGAGCATGCGCCTGCAGGCGGCATTGAGTGCGTACAGCCAGCAGGTGGGCGCACTGCGTCTGCTGGCGCGCGGCATCGATGCGCAGGTGGGCAGGCCGCTGGAAGTGGCTGCGCAGGATCTGGCCACCGCCGAAGCCAAGCGCGGCCAGGTGATGGCGATGCTGTTGCCGGTGCTGCTGGTGATCACGTCGTTCCTGGGCGGCGCTTCCTTGATCCTGGATGCCACCGCCGGCGAGCGCGAACGGCAGTCGTTGGAACCACTGCTGGCCACGCCCGCGCCGCGTAGCGCGATCGTCAGCGGCAAGATCGCCGCCGCCTGCGTGATCGGCATGGTGTCGCTGCTACTCACGTTGTTGGCGTTCAAGCTCAGCGCACAGCTGTCCACATCGACCCTGGGCCGCCAGCTCAACGTCGGCTTCGTGCCGATGTTGCAGATGTTGTTCATCCTGGTGCCGATGCTGTTCGTGGGCACCTCGCTGCTGACCTACCTGGCGGCCGCTGCCAAGAGCATGAAGGAAGCGCAGGCGCATATGACCTGGCTGCTGCTGCTGCCGATGCTGCCCGGTTACGCGTTGATGGCGTATCCGCTCAAGACCCAGCTCTGGCAGTTCGCGGTGCCCTTCCTGGCGCAGAACCAGATGCTGCTCAAGGTGATTCGCCATGAGACCATCACCGCGCAGACCTGGGCGGTGTATCTGCTGGCCGGCTTTGGTCTGGCCGCGGGGCTGTGGTACGCAGCGGTGCGTCGCTACCACCAGGAACGTCTGGCCATCTCGGGCTAGGTGCTGCGCGATGCTTCGGCCTTATGCCCCAGTCGTTCGGCAACCGATGTAGGAGCAACTGTCTTCTACCCGGCAACTTCGCGCCATGGAGTGCCGTCTCTGACCATGGCATTGAGGCGAACCA
>NZ_JAJGQG010000004.1:0-249797 GCF_020783795.1 Xanthomonas sp. NCPPB 1067 | reverse complement strand
AATGCCTGCTGCGGGGAAGGTGTGCCTGTAATTCAGGCAATACCCCGCAAACGCGCCGAAAACGGCAAAAAATCGGGAATTTGAGCGCTCTTAGCGCGGTGGATGTGGCTTGCTTCGTTCTCCGGCCGCGTTGATCAGACCATCCCTAAGCCACCGAGCAATCCATTCTTCAGATACCGGGGCGGTGAAGGACGCTTTTCGCATCCTGCGTGCGCATCGACAAACGGAAGACCCCGCGAACATTCGGGCTTGGTGCATCAAGCAAGGCTGGCATGCCGACACTGCCGATATAGCGATGAAATATGCCGCCAAGGCCTTTGCCCTGCGTTCCAAGCCGAGCATACTTGGAACCAATTGGGCATCCGACATCTACCAGCATTGGGAGAAGAAGGCTGCGATCGGAACTACCATGTAATCCCAAAGGATGACGCGTTGCAAGCTTCGCTTTTTACTCGGCGCGAAGTAGAGCAAGCGCGGCCGGAATCGCGGCGGCGACCTTGCAGTCGTATTGGCGGTCAAGCGCCAAGTGATTCGCGGTCACCATTGACATCAGCCGGCGTTCGGTCAGGAAAAGATCGCAGTACGCCAAGGCCGAGCACGCATGCCGGAAGTCCTCAAAATCGTTCGGCCTGAGCTGTTGGGTCTTGTTCCAGCGAACGCTCGCGTGCAGGCAGGTATTGATGTGCAGGCTGGGGAGAACCGACTTGTGCTTTTCATGGCCCAGCGCCGTCGACAGCATCTTAGTCCAGATGCGAACCGCCTCCGCTTCCGCGGTATTGCCTGCCGCGGACGGCGATCTCCCTGTGACGAGTTTCTGCACGTCGCGAGTGATCTCCACGGCCATTGATGCATAGACCTCGGCCGCGCCGTGCGCCTCAATGGCGTAGGTTTGCTGAAAACTGCAAAGCTCGCCGGCATGCTTCGCATTACCCACGTTGAGCTGCTCCGCCAGGCGGGGGTGCCGGTCTGGGGGCATCTGTTTGCCGCCGAGCGTGTCGACCATTTGCGACAGTGACAACGACCACATGTGGTCGAAGAATGCCTTCTGGATCGCAAGCTCGGTGCTGGGGTCGAAGATGGTCTCAAACGGGTGCATCACTCCCAGGACGTAGCTGAGTCTGGTCCATGGCAGGCGCTGCGGCTCTGGGGCCCCGAGATCTCGGCATTGACCATAGATGAAGGCACGCAACTCCATGGCGACGCGCTGCTCGAACGGGATCAAGGTGACGCCCAGGCTCAATTCATCGATTATTTTTGCCGTCGCGATGCGGGTTAGGTCGTCGCTTTGCTTGAGCATTTCGGCAAAGGTGCTTTCGCTGAGCGGGCAGAAGGCCTTGCCTACTGCGACGAGTCCGCGCAGGACGCCGAGCAGTTCGATTTCCGGATCGGTCCTGCGCACGCCGGCAACGACGTCTCGCAGGATGATCCAGTACTTGGTGTCCAAGTAGATGATACGGCGGGGCCGCAGCTCCTCGGCCAAGGCGGCATGGCAGCTTCGTACGTGGGTCTCGAGCGTCACGTCTGGCGAAGCGAGATGCCATTGCAGTGTGGACATCATGCCTCGCTCACTCCGCGGCAAGCGGGGCGACGATACGCCGCCAGAACTGGGGCGGGACGGGCAGCCGGTAGTGGTGGCAGGCGGCGAGCATAATCGGCCAATAGCCGGTCGCGATCGCCGAAAGCTTGTCAAAGGCGCGCTCCTGCTTGAATGCGGCGTCGAGGGTGTCGATCTGCTCCTGGCCGTTGGCCGTCAGGGGAAGGTCACACAGAGCGATCCCGTGATCGTCGCTGCCGGCGTAAAGGCCGGCTTCGCTCGATTCGTCTGGGATCCAAAGCTGGAGCGTGCAGTGCTGCAGCTCTTTGTCCTTGAGGTCGATCAGCTGTGCCAGACATTCCCCGTCGTTGAAATAGGAAAGATAGGCGGCCATGAGCGGAATCAATGTCGAACCTGCCGTCGCGTCCTTGCGGTATTCGTCAGTCCGATAGCGCGGATGCGCGATGAGGTCGCGGTATTCGGAGAACACGCACGGATACCGGCCGTGGGTGCGCAGCGTCAGTGCCAGCCTCTGGGTCATTCCTCGCAGCCACGCATGGGCATCGTGCAGGTTGCCGTCGGCGGCACTGACCAGGAGCAGGAACAGTGCGACTTCGATGGACTGCTCATCTTGAAGGGGCAGGAACAGCGCCGGATTGTTGTTGACCAGTTGGAAGCCGGCGTCCGCCAATGCCCTGGTCTGGGCCTGCAGCCTGGCCCTGCGCTCGACATCCGGGTCCCGTTGGCTGATCCAATGGATCCACAAGCCGGCCATCGCAATCCGGCCGAGGAGGTCGAACAGCTTGAGGTTGACATCAGCGGAGGTGCCGCCGCGGATCGCCATCGAAATGCCGTGGGGCACGCCGGCGTGCGGCAGGATCTTGTGATACAGGAATTCCTCGGTGATCGCGAGATGGAGCTGGATGGCGTCGCCCAGGATGGCGGTGATCGCCTTGCCGGTCGCATTGCGGGTCTTGCCGACATACGGGCGCAGCAGGTCCCACAGGCGGAGCAGGGCAAACTCGCTGGTGCGGTACGGCGCCTCGACGTTGTCGACGTCGCGCGCCCACACAAACAGTACCCACTGTGCGATGTAGATCTGGCGGGCGGTCCGAACACGCTCCTTGTCGTTCATGGCGGACAGGCATAGCTCGTGGACGAGCCGCGAAAAATGCGCGAACGCGATCTCGGGATCGTCCACCATCGCGACCGCTTTCTGGAAATGGCGGCGCAGCGCCTTGGGCATGATCTCTTCGCGCAGCACGCCTTGCATCAGCAGGCCGGCGAGCTTGTCCCCGTTCCATTCGGCGAACGAGACCTTATCGGTGCTGTATCGCCGGGCGTAGCCCTCGACGTCGCTGCGTACCTGCTCCTGCATGTCGCCGCCGAAAACCATGCAGACAACGATCTTCAGGTCCTGGTAGCGCTTGGGCACGCGGTGCTGGACGTAGTTGTCCAGGATAGTGTCGAGCGACGCACGAAGCGATTGCGGGGTGCCGTCGTTCCAAGACTCCCGGGTGAGGTCTCCGCGCTTCACTGTAAACAGGAACAGCTTGCGCTCGCCATCCTCGTCCACGCCGACGGCTGCAATGTCGACGCCGGCCTGCGCCGTGCCGCGCTGCGGTCGGGAATAGACGGTGTAGCCCAGTTCGCTGAGCAGGTCCGGCAGGATCGCATCGAGCTCTTCGCGTTCGCGCAGGGACGCCAGGTAGCTCCGGAAGATCAGCTTCATGCGGGCTTCTCGACCATGCACACGCGACGCAGGTAGTCCAGCCCGACGGGATCGAGCTTCTCCAGGTGCGGAAGTTCGATATAGGCGCTGTGCTTCTGAAGATCCATGGCGAATGCGCGCTTCTGGCCGCCGGGGTCAGCGAGGTAGGTGAGCGTGCGCTTTCCGTGCAAGATGGTCGAGTGGTGCACGAGCTTGCGGAAGATGGACTTTTTCTCCACCTCCTTGTGTGACTCCCGCATCTGGTCGTGCGAGCGCTGATGCGCGGTGTCCAGCTGCCGTTCGGAAGGATGCAGTTCCTTGATGGAACCGATGGCGTCGATGGCCGAGTAGAAGTCGCCGAATCTGGCCAGCACATTCTGGACGGTTCCGTAGGCTGCGTCTGTCGAAGGCAGGCTCGCCAGATAGTCCCGGGCGCCGCCGCCGTAGCTCAGCAGGATGGGGTCGAACAGGATCTGTCCGACTTGCGCCCTGACGTCCTCGTCCGCGGCACGGATCACCGAGACCAGGATCGAGCAGCAGGTCACGGGATGGAAGAACAGGAAACCGATCGCCTTGCGGCACAGAAACAGTTGCTGGTCCGAGCTCAGGCCCAGCGACTGTGCGCTGGTATTGAAGACGCGCTCCTTGCCGGCCCTCACGAACTGGCTGGTGCTGCTGGCCAATGCGATGCTGCCCGACAGCAGCCATCTCGCGACCAGCTCATACACCCGCTGCGGGTTGTCGGTGTTCAGCTTGTGCGCGGTCGAATGGAACTGCTCGATGGTCAGCGTTCCCTCGCGCAGCGTTTCTGTCAGGAAGTCCAGCGCCTGCGACTCGTTGGGCGTGCCGACCATGCGCTGCAACCCGCTGTCCACCAAGCGAACAGTGCCCAGTTGCTCCGCATCGACGGCTCGCAAGGCGTTCAGCGCCATCCCGACCGTCTCGATATCCAGCGATGAATCCGGTTGGAACAGGAGCCGCGCGAGTCCATACAAGACCTGTGGCCCCGGACCCTGCACGGCGGATTGGACCAGTCGCCGCGCCAGTGCGTTGTCCTGAAGCGGTTGCAGGATGCCAAACGCCGCGGACAGCGCGTTCGCTCGGACCGCATCGACGTTGCCGCTGGCCACGAACGGCTCTACGGCGGCGACCGCCTGCCTGGCGCTGTCGCCATCCGCAAAAGACATCTGGCCCAGGGCCGACAGGCCGTAAAGCCGGCGGTTGTCGTCGTACTCCCTGACGAACTCGGTGGCCGTTTCGATGTCGTTTGCACCCTGCAGGGCAAAAGTGACGAACTGCATGGACAGGTCGTCCCCCGCCTTGGCGTTCCGGATGACGCCGGCAGCGTCCTCCAGATTGCGTTTGCACCATTGCCGAAAGGCACCGTTCGGCATGTGAGCGACACCGTCGTTCCCCGCGCGTTCGATCAGGGTGCGGCAGCAGGCCATCAACGCGGTGGCATTTGTGCGGAGCCGGGGAATGGCATCGCAATAGAATTGCTGCGCCGTGAAGAACGAGTGCGTGTCGATGGCGTCGAACGCCGGCTGGCCCGGGATGGCGACGAGATTGATGTCGCCGTTGTTGTGCAGAGCGATGCAGCGGTGCAGGAACGTGTCGCTCCCATCCTTGGCGGGGAGATGGTATTGCGCGAGCTCGGCTACGAGGCTGCCGGCTTTGTAGAGCTGGATGATCTGCTCTGCTGACGGAATCGGTGAAACGGCCACGGCGTCCCCTGTCAATGACACGTGCCCAAAATATCCTACTTGAGCAATCGCGCGGCAGGATTCTCCTCGACGGCGCCTGCTTGGAAGTACCCAATCACGCTCGCCACGGAACGGTGTTCGGTCATGGCCATTACCGCAGGTAGCGGCACACCTTGCTTACCGGCCTCGGTGACAAATCCCGACCGCAGGCTGTGCGCCCCGAAGTCCCCCTCCAGCCCTGCCAAACGGGCACGACGCTTCACGATCAAGGCAACTGAGCCGGGGAGGAGGGGAGGGCCGACTCGATCTTTCCAGATCCGCCGAAAGATCGCCCCTTCACGGATCTGCGCGGTTTCGAGCCAGGCAGCCAAGGCCTCAGCACTACGGCCCAGAATCGGCTTGTCCGGGGTCGAGTCCGCCGTTACGCCCGCTTGCTGGGTCTTCGAATACTCCAGCCGATAGATATAGCCGTCTTCGCTGACCATGCGCAGGTCGCGCATATCCGCGGCCGCGATCTCGCTGCGCCGGCGCCCGCCGCTGGCGAAGCCGAAGCAGAGCAGGGCACGGTCGCGCACGCCTTCCAGGCTGTCATCGCAGGTGGCCAGCATAGCCTCAAGCTCGGCCCGGGTGATCGCAGTTTTCTTGGCCGGGCGCTCACCGCGCTTAACGGCAGCACGTCGAGCCCGGCTCAGGAGCGTACGGACACTGGGCAGCTCGCAGGGGTTGGCCAGGCGCTTGAGCCTGTGCGCGGAGGACAGCACAGCCACGCGCTGGACCACGGTCGACAGCTTCAGCGGCCCAACCTTGGCTTTGAGGCCGGCAGCGACTAGGGCCTGATCGATCGCCGGCGGCAGCTCGCTGACCAGGCCAGTCTTGTTCTTGCGCTGGATGTGGTCGACCAGGAACTGGATCACCACAGCCTCGCTCGCCGGCAAGGCCAGCTCGACGCCATAGCGAGCCTGGTGCCAGCCGGCCCAGTAGCGCAGGGCCGTGGCATAGCTACGGGTAGTGTTGGCCGCGGCCGCTTCGGCGAGCAGTTCACGCACCGCGTCGGCGGCCTGCTGGGCCAACTGCTCGGGCAACACCAGGTGCGTGGCCGTCGCCGGCAGGATGGGCAATGTGCTATTTCGCTTCATACTATGTAATGCATGTTATGAAATAGAGTGTGTACTAGCGATAATCATCACTTATCGCGAGTACGTCAACTGCGGGGCAGGGCGCCCATACGGGAGACATTTTTGATGGCCAGAGGCATCACCGAATCCGACGTGCACGGCGCTGCCGATGCACTTGTTGCAGATGGCGAACGACCTACGGTTGAGCGTATCCGCGCCTATCTGGGTACAGGGTCACCGAACACAGTTGTGCGCTGGCTGGAGACGTGGTGGCAAGGTTTGGGGCCTCGCTTGGCAACGGACCGTCAGGTCCGGATCACAACGGCCAACGTGCCTGAAGCCGTCGCGGCCCTGGCAGGGCAGTGGTGGACATTGGCGCTGGACCACGCCCGAGTGCAGGCCGATGAAGCAATGGCGTCTGATCGTGCATCCCTCTTAGACGCCCGAGAAACGTTGGGGCGAGACCGGCACGCCATGCAGGCCGAGCTGGCCCGGCTAGAAAGATTGACCCACGCTGCTCAGCAAGCGGAACAGCTCGCTGCGGCACGGACCTCTGAGCTGGAGCGTCTTGTCGAGCAGTTGCAGCGTCAGCTGGGCGAACTTGGCCAGCAGCGCGATGCTTCAGCTTTGCGTGCCGTCAGTGCAGAAAGCGCCAATGAAATGCTGCGTATTCAACTCCAGGAATTGCAGGATGCGGCGCGTGCCGAGCGCGACACATTGACCCAGCACATGCGTGCCACTGAAGACCGGGCACATGCGGAGATCGATCATGCGCGTCAGGAATCAAAGCAGGCCAAGCAGCTGCTAGCTGCCAGCCAGCGAGAGGCGGCGCTTGCTAAGCGCGGATTTGAGGAAGCGCTAGAGCGCGCACAAGGCAATGTTTCCGAGCTCCGCCAAGACCTCACGATCCAGCAGGCACGCGCAGATGCGCTTGAGGCACAACTGGTCAAATTGCCGGCAGCACTCGAAGCAGCCTGGCAGCAACATGTTGGACGGAGTCAGCCCAAGCATCCAGAACCTGTGCGGTCTAAGCGAAGTCGCGGCAAAGCGGCTCCCTGATGCCAAGCAAGGCATGGTGTCGTGTTGACTACGCTGAGAGCACCCAGGCCTTACTTAGGATCGTGTCCTGCGGGAGAGAAAAAGTCCTTAGAAATCAATGAGGGGCACGATCCGAGGAAAAAGGACACCAATTTAAAAAACTGACACATAGCCGGCGCGCCCGCGATCGCAGCCCCTGCCAAACACGATTTCGCATAATGTATATTATGTCAGAATCGGCACGGGGTCATGCCTTACCCCGGTCAACCCATCACCCGTTCCACATAGGCCCAAGTCGGCGAGCTGTACCAGTTCACGACGTCGATCTCGCGTGCTGCCTGCAACCACTGCACGCCGTCATCCAGTGCATCGGCTGACAGCGTGTATTTGCCAGCCGCCAGGTCGTCCTCGAACCGACGGACAAACACGCGCATCGACGGTGCCAACAACAATGCGACAGCATGCTCGCTGTCGAGGAAAACAATTTGCCCGCGGGTGCCGTCGGCAGTTGGGATCAGGTCGACACACAAATGGCATCGGGCGAAGTCGGTACCGATGACCACGCGCTGCTTTCCGAGCGTCATCACCGGCTGGATTCCCGCATCTGCAAATCGTGCTGCTACGGGTTCGTCGGCCTGGTCGCTTTCCACGGTGTCGAGCACTTCGTCCACGCTCATGAAGGACAATGCGCACGCGAAGTTGGCCGTTGTATCCGGGTCGAGTCCGGCGCTTTCGCGATACAGCTCAGTCAGATCGGGGGGTAACGATTGGCCAAGTGCCGATTCAAGGGCGGCGAGTTGCGCGTCGCTGGCCGGTGGCAGTAGCGCGTTGGCGATATCGGGCGCAATGTGATGCAGCCGTGCGCGAACTCCTTCCAGCACTGTGTCACTCCTTCGTTCTTTCCGGTTGACGAGTGTAGCGCGCCGTCGGCAGCGGCTTCCTTCGGCCAGTCGTGTCAGGTTCGAGGCGTCTCAGCCCGTCGTCTTGTTTCCCGCTCAAAATACCGTGTAAGCGAGCAGGACCAGCACCAGCAGATGTCCGACGTAGTACAGATAGAACGCCCTGCGCGAACGTGGGATCGGCATGCGCAAGGCTGCGCATGCCAGTAACGGCAGCGCCAGCAAGGCCCAACTGTTGTCGTTGACGAAGTACAGCGAGGCCACCGGCAGTACGAGCAGCAGCAGCGCCGATACGGGGCGAGACAGCCGCCATTGCCATGGATTGCGCCAGAACACCCACGCGCCGAGTACGATGGCCAGACCGCTCCACTGGTACTCCACGGCCGCCGGCGCCAGCAACGCGCATCCCGCAAGAAAGATCCAGCGGCGCCGCTCGATGGCGAGAATGCATACCGCTGCCAGCGCAAACGCCAGCAGTACGTTGAGCGGAAACACGCGCTGGAACGCGATTGCAGCGACGGGTGCGGCGATGACGCCCCATACGAACAGCCGCTTGATCGACTTCTCCACATCCGCGTTGGGCTGGGCCAGGTTGTACGCCAGCACCAGTGCGAACAACGGGAACGCCACCCGCCCCAGTTCTGCGACTACTGGGACGTAGCCGATCGCCAGAACCTTCAGCACGTGGTCGCCGGTCATGAAGACGGCGGCCAGCCACTTCAGGAATTCACGGCCGCCGCTGGTCACTAACGCACCCCGCTCTGCCTGGACAATGCGCGCCGGCATCCGCATGCCGGCGGGTGCGCCGCGCGCCCCACTCCACCACGGCATGGCCGCGGGTCATCACCGTGCCGCGCGATCATTCGCCTGCACTGCGCACCGCGCCATTGTTCTCCTGCAGCTCGCGTTTGAACGGCACGTCCGGCGGAGGCCTGGCGGTGGCCGGCTGCTCGTTGAGATTGGGGTCGCTGAGGCCGCAGCCTCCGCCGAATTGCAGCAGCGACACCACGCAGCTGATCTTGGTGGTCGTGCCGGGGATCGGGATCTCGATCTTCTTCAGGCCGCGGCGTACCCACTCCTGCAACAGTGACTGATTCGGCATCCAGTACTTGTCCAGCGAGGTCGGCGTGTAGCCATACGGCGGGCGCTTGAGCCAGGTGCCTCCCTGGGCGATCTGATCACGCGTCCAGGTGTCGGTTTCGCTGCCCGGCGGCCCGCGATCACCCGCGCCGCTGCCAGTGTCGCCGGTGCCGGCGACCCGCACGCTGCCATCGCTGTTGAACACGCCCGCGCGTTGGCTGTCGGCGCCGCCAGGATCGCCGCGCCGGTTACGGTCGGCCTTGCTCCAGTCGTCGGCATTGGCCGCGACATCCCAGCCACCGCTGCGGCCGGCCGGTTGCGGACCGGCCTTGCTGCCGGCAACAGCAGAGGGCGATGCCGATGCAGCCGCGTTGCCGGTTGGGGCGGGTGTGGACGGTGTGGTCTGCGGCTGTTGCGTTGCCGTGGCGGCTTGCGACGGCTGCACGGCCGGCGCGTTCGCAGCCGTCGGCGACGGTTCCGGCCTGGGTGGCGCCGTGGGTGTTGGCGATGCCGGTGGCGTGGTCGGCGTCGGTGTCGATTCCGGCACGTTGGGAAGTTCGGCGGCGCGCACGGCAAGCTCGGGCATCCGCACGCTCGGGACGATCTGGCGCTGCCGGATGACCGGTGCGGCGAGCTGCGGCCGGTCCGGCACCACGATCTCGCGTTCGCGCACGGCCGGCGCGTTGGCGGATCGCACCGCGACCGCAGGCGCGAGGCGCTGCAGTTCGCGCAGCGCCGGCCGCTCGGTCACGGTCTGGATGTCGCGTTCCCGTACCTGGACCTGCGGTGCGGTCGGCGCCACCGGACGCGGCGCTACGCTGATGCTCGGCGGCGGTGGCACCACGAAATCGGTGGTGGCGATCGGGGTCTCGGTGATCTGCAGCGGTGATTCGATCGTCACCGGCGGCACCTGCACCACCACCTGCGGCACCTGTGGCGACTGAGGTTCGCGGGCAGCAACGACCGCCGGCTCAGCTGCAGTCTCCTGCGGCTGCATCGTGTCAGCGGCCTCGACGGACTTGGCTGCTTCCGGCAATACCGATGGCGGCACTGCGGTTTGCGCCGGATTTCCGCTGACTTCGCCCACGGGGGCTGCAGGCGCCGCGGTTGCATCGCCGGCAGCCGACTGTGCAGTTGCAGAGGGATTTCCCTGCCCTCCCCCCTGCTCGGCTGCACCATTGCCGATGAAGGTCATGCGCACCCGCGCCTGTTCGCCCTGCTCTGCATCCTTGGGCGCCCAGCGCACAGCCACCACCCAGATCAGCAAGGCGATGAAGCCCAGGTGGATCAACAGGCTGCCGACCATCGCGAGCCAGTGCTGTCTGCGCTGGTCAGCCGGTCGTGGTTCCCAGTGTTGCCACCACAGACTGCGGAACGCCTGGAAAGGCGTGAACGCCAGCATGCCGCCAACGCCCGACGTGGCCGATCCACGCGCCAACAGCACGTCCATCACGTGGTCGTCGTTGAACGGCGCGGCAGCGCTGTCGCGGCTGCGCATCCAGGCCGCCCAGCCGTAGGGCAAGCCGGTACGCGGATCCAGAATGAGCCTGCCCGGCATGCGCGCGCGCAGCGCCTGCAGCAGATCGGCAGCCGTCGTCACCGGTGGTGCGGGATCAGGCCGCGCTGTCGCGCGGAATGTAAGGAGCGTCGCCGGTCGCGTGATCGGTCGCATCGCGTACCGCAGTCACCCCCGGTACGCGCCCCATCAAGGTCTTCTCGATGCCCTGCTTGAGCGTGACATCGGCCATGCCGCAGCCGTGGCAACCGCCACCGAAGCGCAGCAGCACCACGCCATCGGCGGAGACTTCCTGCACGGCCACACGGCCACCATGCGAGGCGAGTTGCGGGTTGACCTCGTTCTCGACCACCCAACGTACGCGCTCCACCATCGATGCCGATTCGGCCGGTGCTTCGCCCTTGATCTTGGGCGCCTTGATGGTCAGCTGCTGGTTGCCGGTGGACTGGGTGACGTAGTCGATCTCGGCGCCGTCCACCCACGGCACGCTTGCGGCCACAACATACAAGGTGAAGCCGTCGCAGTCGATCGCCCATTCGTCGCCAATGAGATCGGCGGGCTCTGCGAACTCCAGCCTGGCATCGGCGCGCGGGGTCCCCGGGTCCACCGCGCTCAGGCGAACGCCCATGTCGGGCACGCCCTCGCGTTCGATGAGCTTGCGGAAATAGGTCTGGGCTTTGTCGGATATCTGGATCATGCGGGTTATTCTAGCGCTCAATGCGCCCTCGCTCATGGAACACCGTGATCCTGGCGGGGCGCCGTCCGCCCACCCCTGCGAGACCGCCATGACCGATCTGATCCCCCTGGAGCAGGCCCACTGCCTCCCCCGCAAGGGCATCGACCATAAACTGGGCGAAGCGCGCCTGGCCGAACTGCTGCCGCAGGTGCCCGGCTGGGAGCTGGCCGAGGCCGGCATGGCGCTCACGCGCACGTTCCGCTTCGCTGATTATTACCGCACCCTGGCCTTCGTGAATGCGCTGGCCTGGATCGCCCACCGCGAAGACCACCATCCGGATCTGGGCGTGCATTACGACCGGGTCGTGGTGCGCTATTCCACCCACGACGTGGGCGGACTGAGCGAGAACGATTTCATCTGCGCCGCCAAGGCCGCGCAACTCTACGATCAGGGAGTCACTGCATGAGTATGTCTCGCGCCGCCCTCGCCGGCCTGGCCCTGGCGGCCGGCCTGACCGGCTGCGGCAAGTCCCCGCAACAGCCGGCAGCGCCCACGGTGCCCCCCACCGAACTGGCCGCGCTGAAGACCCCGCCACCGGAATACGCCCCCGAGCTGGCCTGCGCCGGCGTCGGCGGTACCAGCGTGCTGCGCGTGGTGATCGGGACCGAGGGCAAACCCACCGACGTATCGGTGACCCAGAGCAGCGGCCAGCCGGTGTTGGACGAAGCCGCCCAGAAGCGCGTGCGCGAATGGCAGTTCAAGCCGGCCACCCGCAATGGCCAGGCGGTGCCGCAGACCATCCAGGTTCCGGTGGCGTTCAAACCGCCGGTGCCACGTCCGGACGAGTGTTTCGCCATCGAAGAGCGGGCGCGTCGCGGCGGTTGAGCGCAGTCGCTCGCATCGGCATGTCCGACTGACATGCACAGATGCACGTCATTGCCTGGCGTGCATCTGTTCCCGTGCCAACCGGGGGCGAAGCTTGTTGCGCGCTTGCACCGGCCAGCTGCCTTCCGAAGCCGGCGGTCCGCGACCACGCGTTCGTCATTGCCGCATTGCCATTCTGCAACGCCGCCTCGCCTGCGCCTGACGCCGGCCTTGCAGGAGAGCGCTCCATCTTCGAGGTCATCGCGTCGCATGCTTGAGGTGTCGTCACATAATGTCTGGATCGCGCTGGCGGTCACCCTGGCCGCGGGTCTGGCCACCGGCCTGGGCAGCCTCATGGTGGTGTTCGCCAGGAAGCCCAACCCGCGCCTGCTGGCGTTCGGGCTGGCCTTTGCTGGCGGCGCGATGGTGTACGTGTCGTTGTCGGAAATCCTCAACAAGTCGATCGCCGCGTTTTCCAACGCCTATAACGACACCCTGGGTTTTACCTTCGGCACCCTGACCTTCCTGGCCGGCATGCTTCTGATCATGGCGATCGACCGCCTGGTGCCCAATCCGCACCAGAGCCTGTCGACCGACGATCCGCAATTCCGCGACGACAACCGCGCCTACATTCGGCGCGTTGGGCTGATGACCGCCATCGCGATCACCGCGCACAATTTTCCGGAAGGGCTGGCGACCTTCTTCGCGACACTGGAAAGCCCCGCCGTGGGCATGCCACTGGCGTTCGCCATCGCCATCCACAACATTCCCGAAGGCATCGCCATCGCGGTACCGGTGTACTTCGCCACGCGCAACAAGCTCTATGCCTTCGGCGCCAGTCTGCTGAGCGGGCTGGCCGAACCGATCGGTGCGGGCATCGGCTACCTGGCGTTGGCGGATGTCCTGTCGGACGCGGTGTTCGGCACCGTGTTCGGGTTGATCTCCGGGGTGATGGTGTTCCTGGCGCTGGACGAGTTGTTGCCGGCAGCCAAGCGCTACGCAAAAGGCCACGAGACCGTCTACGGCCTGGTATCGGGCATGGGGACACTGGCCATCAGCCTGGTGTTGTTCCGTTTCGCGGCGCCCTGAGGCGCTCGTTCGGGGGCGAAACGGATGGCCGGCACGGCCGGACGAACAGGCTGGGCACGGCGCCGCTCCGCGCCGTGCGTTGAGCAACGTGGCGACAAAACCCCTTCGAAGCTGCCTCAGCGCCCCAGGCGATCCAGGGCGTCGGCCAGTTCGGGGGCCAACGGGGCGCTCAGCACATAGGGCGTCTTGCCGGCGTCGAGCGCGAATTCCAGCGATGCGGCATGCAGGAACAGCCGCTTCAGGCCGAGTTGCTCGCGCAGGCGTTTGTTGACCTCGGTTTCGCCATATTTGTCGTCGCCGGCCACCGGGTGACCCAGGTGCTGGGCGTGTACGCGGATCTGGTGGGTGCGGCCGGTTTCGATGCGCACTTCGCAATACGAGTGCCCGCCACGCCGCTCCAGCAACTTGAAGTGGCTCAACGACGGTTTGCCGATCGCGTTCACCTGTACATGCCGTTCGCCGCCCTGGCGCAGGCCGATATGCAATGGCGCATCGACCGTCATCACCCCGTCCGGCATGCGCCCGACCAGCAAGGTCAGGTAGCGCTTGGTGATGCCGCGTCCGTCGACACGGTCGTCCTCGCGCATCAGCGCCTGCAGTTCGGTCAATGCCGAGCGCTTCTTGGCCACGATCAGCAGGCCCGAGGTATCGCGGTCGAGCCGGTGCACCAGCTCCAGGCTCTGGTTCGGGCGGAGCGCGCGCAGGGTTTCGATCGCGCCGAAACTGATCCCGCTGCCGCCATGGCTGGCCACGCCCGAGGGCTTGTTCAGCGCCAGCAGGCGGGCGTCCTCGAACACGATCGCCGCTTCCAGCCGGGCCAGGAATGCGGGCGGCGGCGCGGCCTTGTCGCCCTCCTCGCCCATGCGCACGGGTGGAATCCGCACTTCCTCGCCGCCCTCGAGCTTGCGCTCGGCCTTGGCCCGCCCGCCGTTCACGCGCACCTGACCGCTGCGCACCAGCTTGTAGATCAGGCTGCGCGGCGCGCCCTTGAGCTGGCCGAGCAGGAAATTGTCCAGCCGCTGTCCGGCACGGTCCTCCGGAACTTTGAGAATGCGCACGCCCACACGGTCGGCGGGTGGCTTGGAGGGCTGGGGGTCGGTCATCCGGCTATTTATTCTGTTACACTCGGCGGGCGAGATAAGGGTTTGATTTCGTTGGAAGTTGATTGGCCAGAAGCCTGACTTCCGATGATCCCGGCACAGTGCGCGACCACCGCCCCCGGGGCGGCCATGTTAGCGGCTCACCGGCCTGCCCGGCCATCGCCAGCGGCCCTGGGCCGTTGCGTTGAACATGTCCCGTGCGCGGCCCCGGCATTGTCCGGACGCAGCTGCCGGCCCTGAAACACCTAAAAACTTTAAAGACAAGCGCTCCCGCGGCCTGCCGTGGTGTTGCAGCGCTGGAAACCCTAGCCAGGCCTGTCCGCGCGTTGCGCGAAAGGTCGGCGACCTGTTCCAGAGGCGAAACGTCACGGCGTTCCGCGCGGTAGAGCGCGCGAGGAACGCAACAATGAAGCGAATGCTGATCAACGCAACGCAGGCCGAAGAGCTGCGCGTGGCGATTGTGGACGGCCAGACCCTGTACGACATCGACATCGAACAGCCGTCCAAGGAACAGAAGAAGTCCAACATCTACAAGGGCCGCATCACCCGGCTCGAGCCCTCGCTGGAAGCGGCGTTCGTGGACTATGGCGCCGAGCGCCATGGCTTCCTGCCGCTGAAGGAGATCTCCCGCGATTACTTCCAGGCCGGCGTCGACCACAACAAGTCGACCATCCGCGAGCTGCTGCGCGAAGGCCAGGAAATCGTGGTGCAGGTCGACAAGGAAGAGCGCGGCAACAAGGGCGCCGCCCTGACCACGTTCATTTCCTTGGCCGGTCGCTACATGGTGCTGATGCCCAATTCGCCGAGCGCCGGTGGCGTCTCGCGCCGGATCGAAGGCGAAGACCGCGCCGCGCTGAAGGAAGCGCTGGACAAGCTCGATATTCCCGACGACATGGGCGTGATCATCCGCACCGCCGGTGTGGGCCGTGACGCCGAAGAACTGCAGTGGGATCTGGATTACCTGCTGCAGACCTGGAAGGCGATCGCCGAAGCGGCGCTGAGCAAGCCGGCTGCGTTCCTGATCTACCAGGAGTCGCGGCTGATCATCCGCGCCCTGCGCGACTACCTGCGCGCCGACGTCGGCGAGATCTTGGTCGATACGCCGGAGCTGTTTGCAGACGCCCAGGAATTCATGAAGCAGGTGATGCCGCAGAGCCTGCGCAAGCTCAAGCACTACACCGACGACATCCCGCTGTTCAACCGCTTCCAGATCGAATCGCAGATCGAAGGCGCCTACGAGCGCAACGTGCGCCTGCCGTCGGGCGGCTCGATCGTGGTCGACCAGACCGAAGCCCTGACCGCCATCGACGTGAACTCCTCGCGCGCCACCAAGGGCAGCGACATCGAGGAAACCGCATTCCAGACCAACCTGGAAGCGGCCGAGGAAGTCGCGCGCCAGCTGCGCCTGCGCGACCTGGGCGGCCTGGTGGTGATCGACTTCATCGACATGTCCTCGTCCAAGCACCAGCGCGAGGTCGAGAACAAGCTGCAGAACGCGCTCAGGTACGACCGTGCGCGCGTGCAGCTGGGCCGCATCTCGCGCTTCGGCCTGATGGAAATGAGCCGCCAGCGCCTGCGGCCGAGCCTGGGCGAATCCAGCCAGATCGTGTGCCCGCGCTGCGACGGCCATGGCCGCATGCGCAGCGTCGAATCGCTGTCGCTGTCGATCATCCGCGTGGCCGAAGAGCATGCGATGAAGGAGAACACCGGGCAGGTGCTGGTGCAGGCACCGGTGGAGATCGCCAATTACCTGCTCAACGAAAAGCGCGGCGCGCTGCGCGAGATCGAGCAGCGTCATGAGTCGCCGATCATCATCGTGGCCGACGAGCAGTTGCACACTCCGCACTACGAAGTTACGCGCCTGCGCGAGAACGAACTGGGCGAAGACAGCGGCAGGCCGAGCTACCAGCGCGGCACCCCGCGCAAGTTGCCGGTGCATGCACTGACCAAGGCGCAATTGAACATCCCCGCCGCCCCGGCGGTGACCTCGATCAAGCCTAGCCAGCCCGCGCCAGTGCGCGAGGAAGCACCCGCCCCGGTTGCACCGGTTGCAGCGCCGGCACCGGTGGTGGCCGTGCCGGTTCCGGCCCCGGTCACCGGCGTGGTCGGTTGGCTGAAGCGCATCTTCGGCGGCGTCGAGCCGGTCGCTCCTGCGCCCGAGTCGGCCCCACGCCCGCGCCAGAACGATGCCGGCCGCACGCACCGCAATGAGCGCGGTGAGCGTGGCGGTCAGCGCCGCGACGGCCGTGATGCCCGTAACGGCGGCCAGAACCGCGGCAATGGCGGCAACGGCAACGGCAATGGCGCCAATAAGGAGCGTCGCGACGAGCGCCGCCAGCCGGCCAGCGGCCAGGGCGCGCAGAACGGCGCCCAGGCACAGCAGCCGGTGCAGGTGCCCAAGCCGCCGCGCAACGACGCGCAGGCGCCGAAGCAGCAGCCACAGCAGCAGCCCAAGCCCAAGCCGCAGAACCCGACTCCGCGCCCACCGCGTGCGCCTGCCCAGCAGGAGGGTGCGTCGTCCGAACGTTCGCCGCGTCCTGCACGCCAGGACGAAGGCACGGCGGCCGCGCAGACCGCCACCTCGACTGCCGCACCGGCAACGACATCGGGCGTGGCGGCTGCCATCACCGAGGCCGCTGCACCGACCAACCCGCAGGGCAACGCCAATGCGGCGACTCCGGCGCATCCGGTCGAGGTGGTGGCGAGCGAGTCCGCCGCCGACCGCGGCACCGACGCGAACGCGGCTGCCCCAGCCCAGGACGCCGCCGGAGACGATGCGGCCAACGGCGAAGGCGGAAGCCGTCGTCGTCGCGGCCGCCGCGGTGGACGTCGCCGTCGTCGCGGCGCCGGTGCCAATGGTGAAGGCGGCAGCGGCGTCGATGGTCTGGAAGCAGAGGACCTGGACGGCGATACCGACAACGAGCTCGATGGCGACAGCGAAGCGGACGATGCCGGCACCCAGGCCCATGCCTCGGGCGCGCCGCGCGCCGGCCAGCCGGAGTTCGACTTCGATGACGATGCACCGACACCTGCCGTGCGCAAGCCCGAGCCTGCCGCTCAGGCAGCGGCCAAGCCGCGCCCGGTGCCTAAGGAACGTGCAGAGCCGCAAGGCGGCAGCAATCCGGCTTCGACCACCGCGCCGGTATCCGACGCGGCGCCGGCTTCGCAGCCGCCAGCGGTGGCACCGGTTGCCGCAGCTGAGGGCGAGCGCGAGCGTCCTGCTCCGCCAGCCGTTGCAACGGATGCAACGGATGCAACGGCCAAGCCTGCGCCTGCTGCAACGCCGCCGGCGGCTGTCAAGGCAGACCTTGCAACGCAGGCCGTGGAACAGCGCCCAGCTCCGGTCGCCCCGCAGGCCTCTGCTGCGCCCGCACCGGTTGCCGCACCGGCACCTGTGACTGCGCCTGCCAACCCGGTATCCGCTGCGGCACCTGCCGTGACTTCCGGCACCGCAGCAGCGGCACCAGCGGCGACCGCTTCAGCAACGTCGGCGCCGACTGCCGCAACGCCGGCACCAGCCGACGCTGTTGCAAGCACCCGGCAGCAGTCCTCGGCGAGTGCCGCTGCGCCTGCAGCCGACCACGCCACCGCATCCGGGGCCGTCACGCAGGAGCGCACCGCTTCGGCGGGCGAGGCAACGCCTGCGGCGCAATCGACGCCGACGCACGCTGCCGCCACGACGCCTGCTGCCGATCTGGCACCTGCGGCAGCGACGCCCGCCGCGCAGGCTGCAGTGGTCACGGTGAATGCGCCGCACGCCCAGCCGTCTGCTCCACAGGCACCGTCGGCCGAGGTGGCCCTCACCTCCACCTCGACGGTCGCACAGGAGGCCGGCTCCACGGCAGACGCCGCCCCGGCGCGCAAGCCCTACGCACCGGTGCAGACCACCCTGCTCGATGCGTTGAGCCCGAGCGGTGCTGCGACACCTGCCTCCTCCGTCAGCGATACCCCGGCAGTGCAGGCGTCGGCGGCTGACAAGCCCAAGCCGACAGTGGTGGTGTCCGAAGCGGTGAAGCCTGCTGCCCCGGCGCCGGACGCCGACAAGACGCAGGATGACGACAGCAATAAGCCGCGCGGCGATCACTGATCCTCACGCAATCGATCCGGCTGGCCTGTGACGTCGCAGGCCAGGTCAGCATCAGACACAGCGGCCTTCGGGCCGCTGTGTTTTTATGTGACCCATGCGGACGAGTGCACGTTGGTTGACCTCCCACCAACGCATCTGGTCACCGCAGTTCTCATCAGTGCGCTGGACCCAGGCGCATCGTGCGGGCGGTCGAGAGAATCCCTTCCGTCCGAACACCTGCTGTAACCACCAGAACTTGCCGACGCGCGCCGGCCAACGTCGCAACAGGGGGATTGCAGGCGGCGTGCGTGATCATGCGCAGTGCCAAGGCGACACATCGACGTTTGGCGGACACCGCTATCATTCGGCGCAGCATGCGCCCGGCCTTCGACACGCGGGCGCGTTCCAACCGGAGAATAGCGATGATGCAACGCTTTGAGACAGCCGAGTTTTCCATCGAAGCCGATCCGATCTTCGACGGCACACGCGTGTCGGGTGGCTCGATCAGCCTGCGCCATGCGCAGCAGGGCACATTCTCACCGCAGATCAGCGTGTGGACGGCCGCTGCCGAGCGCAAGGCATCGCTGCGGGCGTGGCTGACCAGATTGACGCGCGACGACGACCCGGTCATCGAACGCAAGCCGGTCACCTTCGCCGGAATGAAAGGCGAGATGATCAAACTCAAGGGGCGCCTTGAGGATTGGGAAACGCAAGAAGGACGCGATTGGTATCGCCTGCGGGTCGTGCTGGTCGCGCCCGATGGCAGCACCTGGTATCACGCCACCGCGATGACGAGCGAGGCCGATCTTGCGGCAATCGAAGCAGACTTCATGCGTGTGCTCGGCTCCCTCCAGGTGAAGCTGCAAGGCGATGCGGCCAGCCAGGAGCGAACCGCCAGCGATGCCGAGCAGGCGGCGGTGCTGTCTGAGATCAGAGATGCGATGGACCGGGCCGCTGAGGCGCAATCGACCCGCGAACAGGCATTGGCGCGCACCATCGATGCCACGTCCCCCCACACATCCGTCGCCGATGTTCAGACACGCTTCGACGCAGCCATCGCCATGCAGGGCCTGGATGCCAAGCGTGAGATCCTGCGCCAGATCGTCGCGCCCTCGGTGTCCCTCACCGAACGCGACGTTGCGGAGACGGACGTGGTCGGCATCAGCCGAATCGGCGGTGGGCCTGATCTTGCCCAGGGACAGGACTGGCCCCGCGATGCCAGCGGTCTTTACTTGAACTTTCTGGCACAGATCGAGTTGTCCGACTTGCCGGAGCGTGCAGAAGTCCTTCCCGAGGCGGGATTGCTGGCATTTTTTACCGGATCGGATTACTCCGATTGGCGTGTCGTGTTCACCCCGCCCGGAACCGCACTGGTGGCCCATGCGCTACCCGACGATGCGATCGACATCACCGAAGCGGCGACGCGCATGGTGGTTTGGGACGGTGAGCGACAGCGCTTCGTTGCCAACGGCGCCAGTGTCGAGCGGATGTCGGTCGAAACCGACGAACACGGACGTCTGCAGTTCCGGCGCGACGGCCAGGCGGTGATGGTATTCGCCTCCGAGTATGAGATCAGTCGATCGGCACGAACCTTGCGGCTGGAGCGATCGCTCAGTGCCCCCCTGCATCTTGCCGGCAGCGGCAATCCGGACATCGACGCGGCTGTGGGCAGCGATGAGCTATTCGATTTCGCGCTGACGCTGGCGGAAAGCTTCAAGATCGGCGATGGTCCACAGCATCAGATGTTCGGGGTATGCGGCATCCGCGACTGGCACAGCATCCAGACGCTGGCCGCCGACCATGCGGCCAGGCAAGGCTGGACGGACATCGCGGCACCCGACGGCTGGTTTGTCCTGCTCAAGCTGGCCTCTGGCGGCGGTGCGGACTTCAATTTTTCCGACCATGGCGATTACCTCTTCCTGGTGCACCGCCAGGACGCCGCGAGAGGGGACTTTTCGCGTGTCTATGCCTTGGTGGAATCCAGTTGATGCCACTGATGGCCGGCGAGCGCACTGAGGCTGCAGACAATGGCCATCCCGTCGCGTGTTTCACTGCTGTCGCGGCGGGCTGCCTGCAGGCAGCGACGCAAGGCGTCGACTTACAGGACCCTGGAGGGGTCGGTCAGGCCATACTGATTGGCAAGCCGCGCCAGCGCGATATTGTCCTGGATGCCGACCTTCTCGAACAGCCGCGCCTTGTGCGTATTAATGGTCTTGGCGCTGAGGTTCAACCGCTTGGCGATGTCTTCCTGGCGCAGGCCCTGGGTCAATAGCAAGGCAACCTCCAGCTCGCGTGGCGACAATGCGTCAAATGGCGAGCCGCCACCCTCCAGATTGGACAGCGCCAGATTCTGCGCGATCGTATTGCCCAGGTAGCGCCGCCCCAATGCCACCTCACGCACGGCACGCAGCAGTTCGTGCGCGTCGCCGCCCTTGCCCACATAGCCTGAGGCACCTGCTTCGAGCAGACGCTTGGGCAGCGGGCCATCTTCCAGTACCGACACGATGATGACGCGCGTGCCGTAGTCGCCCTTGACGATGCGCTCGGTGATTTCCAGACCGCTCACGCCGGGCAGGTGCAGATCGCACAACACGATATCGGGCTTGAGCTGGCGGATCTGCGGCAATGCCGCTTCGCCGCTTTCCGCCTCGCCTACCACATCGACGTCCACTTCCTTGGACAGGATCATCTTCATGCCGGTGCGCACGAGTGCATGATCGTCGATCAGAAAAACTCTGATGGTCATCCTTGTTGTCCTCGCTGTGCGGCTGGCTGATGCAGCCTAGCTCCGTGAATAATTCAGGGCAAGCTTGATGCGACGTATTACGCAAGAGTTAGAGCGGTAGACGCGCGTTCTGCGGGCGGCGACACGTGTTTGCCTGCATCGTGGCCGTGTGTTCGCAGGATGCACGCCCACGTATTGCAGGCCATATCGGGCAACGCAGTCGCGCCTGGTCAGATTTTCACTGGTTCGGTGGTCCGCGCACCGTCCACCAACGGGCGTAATTCGGGATCGAGCGCGACACGCTCGTCGAACACGAAGCAACGGCCGTCGTAGCCCTCGCCACCGACTTCTTCGAAGTAGCCCAGAATCCCGCCCTCCAGCTGCAGCACATTGTCCATGCCATCGGCCTGCATCCAGACGGCCGCCTTTTCACAGCGGATGCCGCCAGTGCAGAAGCTCACTACCGTGGCGTTGGTCAGTGCCGCGCGGTGCGACTCCAGTGCGGCAGGCAGGTCAGTGAACTTGTCGATCGGCAAGGTCAAGGCGCCACGAAACGTGCCATAGGCCACTTCCTGCGCATTGCGCGTGTCCAGCAGCACCAGCGGGCGCCCCTGGTCGTCCTGCCCATTGCGCAACCACTGCCGCAGCACCGCAGGCGTGACCGCGGGCGCACGGCCCTGCAGCGGCGAGGCACTGTCGCGGCGGAAGCTGATGATCTCCGGTTTCACCTTGACCTTGAGCCGTAAAAACGGCTGCTGCGCGCTTTGGCTATACTTGATGCGCATCTGCGCGAAGCGTGGGTCGGCCTGCAGCCACCCATAGAACGCCTGGACCTGGTCGGCGTGGCCAGCCAGAAACAGGTTGATACCCTCCTCCGCCACCAGCACCGACCCTTTCAACTCCTGCTGCCGCGCCTGCGCCAGCACGCTGTCGGCCAGTTGCTGCGGGCCGTGAATGGGGACGAATTGGTAGGCCGCGGTATTGGTAATCATGCGGCCATTTTAAAGCGCCTGCCCCCGGGTAGCGAGCGCTTGCCAGGTTCGTCGCTCCAGGCAGACCTGATCGTGACCAAGGTAGAACGTTGCTGCAGGCCATTGCGCACCCAAGTGCGCTACGCAGTGATCGACTCCCGCGCTGACGGACGCTGCCCGGCAGCAGTCAACCGCGCAGCAACAGGAACGGCAGCAGCACCAGGGATGCGACGGTCAGCATGCCCAGCAATGTGGCGATCACGAATACCGGCCGCCTGCGCAGCAACGCCCCGAAGGTCTCCGCGGTGCCGGCGGCGATGGCTTCCTGGCGCTGTGCACGCGCGATCGCGCCGCGCTGGGCCTGGTAGGCCTCGAGTACGACCTTGGCCCGTGCATAATCGGCGTCGTTGCTGAGCCAGATGCCACCTGCGGAAATGCCCCAATTGCTGGGGCGCGTTTCGTAGACCTGGACAAGGTGTTCGCGCAGCAGCGCCCGCACCTCGTCGGCCTCGTCGTCGGGAACGTTGCGCAGGTTGAGCAGCAGCTTGGCCATGGGAGGATGATAACGGGAGCCAGATGCGATAATGCGCGTCTTCCTTCACGGACACTCTCATGCGCCTAGTGCTCACGCTCTGTGCCGCCCTGCTGCTCGCTGGCTGTGCGCCCGCCCTGCCGCCTTCCGGCGGAACCATCGCCCGTTTCGAGCAGATCGACCGCACCGTGGGCACCGGCGCGGAAGCCACGCCTGGTGCGCTGGTGACGGTGCACTACACCGGCTGGCTCTACGACGAAAAAGCCGCCGACAGGCACGGCAAGAAATTCGACAGTTCGCTCGATCGCGCCGAGCCGTTCCAGTTCGTGCTTGGTGGCCGCCAGGTCATCCGCGGCTGGGACGAGGGGGTCGCCGGGATGCGGGTGGGCGGCAAGCGCACCTTGATGGTTCCGCCGGAGTACGGTTACGGCAACAACGGCGCGGGCGGCGTGATACCGCCTGGCGCATCGCTGGTGTTCGATGTGGAACTGCTCGGCGTGCAGCCGCGCTGAGTGATCGACCGATGACAAATGCGAGCAGACCGCGGCTTGCGGTGATTGGCGGCGGCCCGGCAGGCCTGATGGCTGCAGAAACCGCGTGCGCCGCAGGGATAGCGGTGGATCTCTACGAAGCCAAGGGCTCGGTGGGGCGTAAATTCCTGATCGCCGGCAAGGGCGGGCTGAATCTCACCCACTCCGACCCGATGCCGCTGTTTGCACAGCGCTATCGGGAGCGCGCGTCCGCAGCTGCGGCCTGGTTGCAGGATTTCGACGCCGATGCGCTGCGTGCATGGGCGCGCGAGCTGGGTGTGGACACCTATGTTGGCAGTTCCGGGCGGGTGTTCCCCTTGGATCGCAAGGCCGCGCCCCTGTTGCGCGGCTGGGTCCGCCGACTCAAGGAACAAGGTGTCGCCTTTCATGTGCAGCACCGCTGGCTTGGATGGAGCGATGACGGCGCACTGCGATTTGCCACGCCTGCGGGCGATACCGAACGCCAGGCCGATGCCACGGTGCTGGCGCTTGGCGGCGGCAGTTGGCCGCAGCTCGGCTCCGACGGTGCCTGGCAGACGATGTTGCAGCAGCACGGCATCGCCGTTCGCCCGCTGGTACCGGCCAATTGCGGATTCGATATCGACTGGAGTGCGCATTTCGCGCAACGGCATGCGGGCGCACCGCTCAAACCGGTGGTCGCGCATTGGCGTGACAGCACCGGCACGCAGCACGCACTGCAAGGCGAATGCGTGATCACCGCGACCGGAATCGAGGGCAGCCTGATCTACGCCATCGCCGCGGAACTGCGCGCGCAGATCGATGCGCATGGCATGGCCGAGCTTGTACTGGACCTGATACCGGGACGTTCGCTGGAACGCATCGGCAGCGAGCTGGCGATGCCGCGCAAGGGGCGCAGTTTCAGTGAACACCTGCGGCGCCAGGTCGGGATCGAGGGCGTCAAGGCCGCGCTCATCTACGAACTGCTCGGCAAGCAGGCCGGGGACGATCCGGCCCTGGTCGCCCGCACGCTCAAGCAGTTGCCGCTACGTCTCTTGCGGCCGCGCCCGCTTGCCGAAGCGATCAGCTCCGCCGGTGGTGTGGCCCTGGAAGCGCTGGACCCGCGGTTGATGGCGCTGGCACGGCCTGGGGTGTTCTGCGCCGGCGAAATGCTCGATTGGGAAGCACCGACCGGCGGCTACCTGCTGACCGCCTGCTTTGCCAGCGGCCGCCGCGCCGCACTCGGCGCGGCCGATTGGCTGGCGCTACAGCACGCCGGCGCTACAGCCGGTCGCTGACGGCCGCACGCGGCCACACCGACTTGACGTCGTAGACCACCGCATCCGGCTTGCCCAGTGCTGCGATACGCGTGGCGTCATAGTCACGATACTGCGCGTGCGCCACCGCCAGCACGACCGCATCATAGGCTCCCTCGTCGGGGCCCTCGCACAACTGCACTCCGGCATGCTGCAGCGCCTCCGCAGGATCGGCCCACGGGTCGCAGGTATCGACTCGCATACCGGCTGCCTGCAACAGCTGCACCAGCTCCAGTGCCCGACTGTTGCGCAGGTCCGGGCAGTTCTCCTTGAAGGTGGCGCCCAGCACCAGCACCCTCGCCTGCGCGAGTGCGACGCCGCGGGTGGCAAGCATGCCGCAGACGCGCTCGGCCACGTGCCGGCCAACGCGGTTGTTGACCTGGCGTGCGGTGTGGATCAGGTCCGGGTGGTAGCCCATGCTCTCGGACTTGTGCAGCAGATAATACGGGTCCACCCCGATGCAGTGCCCACCGACCAGGCCAGGGCGAAACGGCAGGAAATTCCACTTGGTGCCTGCCGCTTCCAACACGTCGAGCGTATCGATCCCCAGCTTGTCGAAGATCAGCGCCAGCTCGTTGACCAACGCGATGTTCACGTCGCGCTGGATGTTTTCCACCACTTTGGCCGCTTCGGCCACCCGCATCGACGGCGCACGCCAGGTGCCGGCGGTGATGATGGCCGCATACAGCGCATCGACCGCATCGGCCGCCTGCGGCGTGGAACCGGAAGTGATCTTGCGGATGTCGCGCAAGCGACGCTGGCGATCGCCAGGGTTGACCCGTTCCGGGCTGTAGCCGCAGAAGAAGTCGTGGTTGAAATGCAATCCGGACGCCGCTTCGAGCAGCGGCACGCACACTTCCTCGGTGGTGCCCGGGTACACCGTCGATTCGTAGATCACCAGATCGCCAGGCTTGAGCGCGGCGGCGATCAGGCTGGTGGCGCTGCGCAAGGGCTCCAGATCCGGCTGCTCGAAGCTGTCGATGGGTGTCGGCACGGTGACCACGAAGATCCCGCACTCTGCCAGGTCCGCAGCGTTCGAGCTGTAGCGCAACCGCGTTGCGGCCGCCAGCTCGGCATCGTCCAGTTCCAGTGTGGCGTCATGGCCATCGCGTAGTTGTGCAACACGCTGGGCATCGATATCGAAGCCCAGCGTGTCACGTTGTTCGCCAAAGGCCACCGCGAGCGGCAGGCCGACATACCCGAGCCCGATCACGGCGATTCGGGCCTGCTGCGCTTGAAAAAGGGGATTGCCGGACATGCAGTTCCTTGGACTCGTGCGCGTTCGGTTGCCGCGCAGGGATGCGGCGGCAGCATAGCGCACGCGGCTAGGTGCCGGCGACGGGACACATCTGCGGACGACCATTCACAATCGACGCGCAATCAGGCACGCTATCGCCATGCCCGGGTGGCGAAATTGGTAGACGCAAGGGACTTAAAATCCCTCAGCCGCAAGGCTATGCGGGTTCGACCCCCGCCCCGGGCACACCTCATCGAAGCGCAGGTCTGCTGCTGAAGCAGATGACTGGAGCTATCGTCGTCTGATTGCAGACCGAGGTGCGTCTCGCGACCGTTAGACGCGATTTGATGTCTTTATCTTGCGCACAGCGTTCTGGCTGCTGGCGCCGCGCTCATGCAGACCAAGGCAGTCGTACGCACCGTGCGGGTTGTGTCATCTCCCCCCTGCCCCACTTTGCGGCTATCGACGCTACGCCGATAAGCGCAGGCACCAACCCAACGGCATTTGCGGCCGATCGATGCAGAATCCGGCAGACCGCATTTTCCAAGTGCTGGCTGCGCTGAAACCGGGACCGCAGGTTGATGTACTTGGAGGGGATGACCTATGTGCTTATGCACGCAGCGTGATGGAGCGCAGCGTCGACGCGACGCGACGCGTCCCCATGCAAACCTGCGACTCCACCTAGGGCAGAGCCACGGCTCAAAGATTCTTGCCGAAGCGCATCCAACCAATACCGGTAGCGGTACGCATCCCAGGCACGAAAGTACAAATAAAAAACCCTGGATATCGGCTGATATCCAGGGTTCGAATTTGGAGCGGGAAACGAGATGCTCACTTCTGCCCTAACTCCTTGATCCATAAGAGGTTTGTCAGACAACCCTCCGTTGGAAGAACGCTATTATGTACTACTTTTGAGGACCTGGCAAAGTCTGGAGCTTAAAAATAGGCGGACGAGGCTTCCGATGATGGGATGCCTCCCCGCCAACAACCCAGGCCTTGGCTCATCCGCTGCCAGCCACTCAGTCCATTTCGCCGTGATCGCTGAATTTGACAGCTGGACCGGTAGCAAACAACCAAGAGCCGTTATTTGCCCATCCGTCGCGGACAACCACTTCGCAGCGGTTGCGGTCCTTTACCTCGGTGGGGCCTATGTCAAGTATCCACCGCTTTGCGATCGCTGGATACGCCAGATCTGATTGCGTCCAGGCGAACGCGCGCATCGATTTGCTACCATTGAGTAGCGCCGGTATGTGCATTGCAATGTCGACGGTAGATCTGGCGCGCACAAACAATAGGCGGTCACCAGGGAGCGGTGCCAATGCATATCGAAAGTGTCACCATCACCGGATTCCGGTGCTACGGCCCCGTCCCGACAGTCATCCATCTCAGCCCGGGCCTGACCGGGTTCGTCGGGGCCAATGCTTCCGGCAAGACAGCGGCACTCCAAGCCCTCATGCGCCTCTTCGGGGTGACCCGGGCACTGCGCACGGTCGTCCTATCTGACTTCCATGTGCCACCTACTGAGGCCCAGCGCCCCAAATCGCGGACGCTAACCATCGATGTGCGGCTGAGCTTGCCGGAGTTGGCGGACGGTAGCGCCACTGCGGCAACCGTGGCGCCCGTATTCCGTCATATACGGGTGGAGCGGCCCGGTGGTACTCCGCTGTGCCGGTTGCGGCTGCGCGCTCGCTGGGATGATGACGGTACGGTCGAAGGTACCGTCAGCCAGGAGCTGAGTTGGATCGGGACCGCCGAGCCGACCGTCCGCGATGACCAGGCTTTCCCCGTGGCGCCCGCTGACCGTGGCTTGATCCAGTTGTTCTACACACCAGCCATCCGTGATGCAGCAACGCAGATTCGCGCCACGACAGGGGCTCTCGCCGCGCGGCTGCTTAGGGCCATCGAGTGGTCAGCAGGGACGCAGTCTGCGGTTAACGCAGCCACGGAACAGCTGACGACCGCGTTTGGCAGCGAGAAGGCTATCCAGGCGATCAGTCGGTCGCTGTCCCAGCGTTGGGACGCTCTGCACGAGGGCGACATCGACTGCGCGCCGGAGCTCAGCTTGACGAGCCGGCGCTTCGAGGAAGTCGTCGCGCGCATCGGCGTGATGTTCAAGCGCGGCCCGGCGGGCCAGGACCGTGGGCTGGAGGCCTTGAGCGACGGGCAGCAGTCCCTCTTTTACTTTGCGCTGGCGGCGGCCGTGTTCGATGTGGAGCGAGCTGCGGTGGCAGGCCGGATCAGGGGGTTCCGGTCCGAGGACCTCAGCGTGCCTGCCCTGACCCTCTTCGCGGTCGAGGAGCCGGAGAACCACGTCACTCCATACTACCTCTCACGGATCCTGAAGCAGATCCGCAGTCTGGTGGAGACTGGTGCCGGGCAGGCGTTGGTCAGCAGCCATGCACCCTCGGTGCTTGGGCGCATCCCCCCAGAGGATGTGCGCTATTGCCAACGCGATACGGCTAGCGGAACGTCGACCGTCAAGCCCATTCCGATGCCCGCCGGCAGCGTCGAGGCGATCAAATTCGTCCGCAATGCCTTCCTGGCCTTTCCGGAGCTGTACTTCGCGCGATTCGTTCTGCTAGTCGAAGGCGACTCCGAGCGCATCGTGCTACCGCGGCTGGCCGAGGCCCTAGACCTCCTGGTCGATCCGTCCTTCGTGGCCATCGTGCCGCTCGGTGGTCGCCACGTGAATCACTTCTGGCGACTTCTAAAGGGACTAGGCATTCCATATGCGACGCTACTCGACCTCGACTTGGGGCGAGACGGCGGTGGCTTTGGCCGCGTCAAGAACGTGCTGCAGCAGCTACTTGCATCGGGAACCCCTCGTGAGCAGATCATGACCCTGTCTAACGACACGGTCCTGACCGACGAGCACCTCGCAACGATGGACACCTGGAACGGTGCGAACCTCGAAGGCTGGCTCGACTATCTGGAGCGCTCGTCGTCGGTCTTCTTCTGTTGGCCCTTGGATCTCGATCTGGCCATGCTGCACGCCTTCCCGGCCGCTTATGCAGCCACCATCGAAGGAACAGGGCCGCGCATGACCAACGAGGCCGCCGCCGAGGTGGTCCTGGGAACGGCAGGGCCCGGCCTGACCGGCTACACAGGCAATGCACAGCCTTTTTGCGCTCACATGGCCGCCTATCGCTATCACTTCCTGACTCACAGCAAGCCCGCCACCCACCTGCGCGCCCTAACGCACATCGATCTGCCCGCGCTGCGTGCCGGCATGCCACCTGCACTCAAGCGTGTGCTGCAGCGCATCGCCGTCGAGGTGTCACCGCTGTGAGCGTGGCCCTGCCGCCGCTGCGTATCCCAGCGGCCGACTGGCTGCCGGTGGGCGTCGACAGCCTTGAGCCGAATGCACTGACTGTGGTGCGCTCTAGCGAGCACTGTTCGGTGCTCGCTGGACCGGGCGCAGGCAAAACGGAGTTGCTGGCACAGCGGGCGGCATTTCTCTTGCAGACGGGCGCCTCCCCCGCCCCGCAGCGCATCCTGGCGATCAGCTTCAAGCGCGACGCGGCGCGCAATCTGGCCCGCCGCGTACGCCAGCGCTGCCACGCGGATCACGCAAGGCGCTTCGACTCTCTCACGTTCGACGCATTCGCCAAAAGCCTTGTTGATCGCTTTGGACAAGCGCTGCCGGACCGTTGGCGGCCGACAGCCGACTACGGCATCCTGTTTGCGAAGAAGGCCTACTGGATGGACTTCCTGCGACGTGCGGGGCAGGCCCAGGACAACCCGTTCGGAGCTACCGCAGTACAGACCATTCCGGCCCCCTCGTTCGAGCGACTCCATGTCCTAGACGCCCCTCTGCCGGAAGCTGGCTGGCCCACCACCACGGCCGGCCGGTGGGCAGGGCAGCGCTTTTGGGATCAACAATTGCGCAGCGCCGAGCGCAGCTACCTGTCCTTCCCAATGCTCAGCCGCTTGGCCGAGCTCTTGGTACGCGTCAACACAGCGGTACGTCATGCCCTGGCCCTGACCTATTCGCATGTGTTCATGGATGAGTTCCAGGACACCACCCAGGCCCAGCTCGACCTCGTTCAAACCATTTTCCTCGGCACCTCGACGGTCATGACGGCCGTGGGCGACAACAAGCAGCAGATCATGCGCTTCGCGCTCGCGATGGATGATCCATTCGGTGCCTTTGAGCTGTCCTTCGCAGCGAAGCGCATCCCGCTGCTCAGCAACTACCGGTCATCGCCCGAGCTGGTCCGCATTCAGCACGTGCTAGCGCAGGCCCTGGACGCGAGTGCAGCGCGCCCCGAATCCAAGGCGAAGGCAGCCATCTACGACGCCTGCTGTTCCATCTGGGACTTCTCCAGTACGCGCGTAGAAGCCAGCACGTTGGCAGCTTACGTCGCGGCGAAAATGCGCGAAGACGGCCTGCAGCCCACCGATTTCGTGCTGCTGGTCCGGCAGAAGGCGGAGGACTATGCCCAAGTGCTGACGCCCGCTTTCGCGGCAGCCGGTATTCCTGTCCGCAACGAAGCCACTTATGTCGGCAGCCAAATGCTGCAGGAGTTGCTGACGGAGCCGCTTTCAGAGTTGGTGCTCGTGATGCTGCGCCTGGCCTGCGCCGCACGCGGTGGAACGAGTTGGAGCGAGGCTCAGCATGCGTTGGCCGAGTTGCGCGGCATTGACCCCACCGATGATCGGGCCCGGCGCGCGCTGGCCCGCGATCTGGATGGCTTCGCCAGTGGATTTGTCCGACTGCATCCACAGCCACCGTCCACCGAAGCGCAAGCTCGGTCCATGGTCCAGGCAGTGCTGGTATTCCTGGATCCCAATGCCTTAGTCGCCGCGCACGTTCCCTATGGCCAGGGAAACTGGTTCGCCGAGGTGGAGAGTAGCGTCGTGCTGCACCTGCTGGCCAGCGCCGCGCAAGCGCAGGACTGGCGTGCAGCACTGGACGCCTATGAGGGCGTCAACGCGCTCCCCCTGATGACTCTGCACAAGAGCAAAGGCCTGGAGTACCACACAGTTGTTTTCGTCGGGCTCGATGACGATTCCTGGTGGAGCTACACCCAGGACCCGGTCGATGCAACTGCCGGATTTTTCGTCGCATTCACCCGCGCCAAGCAGCGGGTAATTTTTACCTACTCGCCCGAGCGCGGCCAGCGAGCGACGGTCGCGCCGCTCTACGAATTGCTCGACAAGGCCGGCGTTACGCGCGTTGCCGTGGCGTAGATCGAATTCAGGACAGGAGGCATCCACAATGATCCCGCCCAGCATCTCCACCTTCGGCGCCGCCCCGTCAATGGTGGGCTACCTATACCAGGTCCGACTTGCCCTGCTGTGGGCAATTCGCCGCAGCCGTACCAGCGACTTCGTCGTCAGCCTGGAAACATTAGATGACGTGAGTTTCGAAGTCGGCGGAGAACCGCTGGCAGTGCTGCAGGCCAAGCACTCTCTGAAGGCGGCTGCGAACCTGACAGATTTGAGCGCAGAACTGTGGAAGACGCTGCGCGTCTGGCTTGTCGGTCTGGCCAGCGGTGAAATTCCGCTTGGCACAGCGCGCTTTCTGATCACCACCGCGGCGGCCGCGCCTGGAAGCGCATGCGCCGCCCTGGGCATCGAAGGCCGCGACCGCGACGTGGCTGAGGCGGCCAAGCGACTCAAGCATGCAGCGATCAGTTCCACCAACAGCGAGCTAAAGCCGGCTTTCGAGGCCTACCTCGCACTGGAGGATAATGAGCGCGAAGGCCTGCTGGCACAGGTCTACGTGATCCCGTCGCAGCCCGACGCCGTCGAGATCACAGAGCAGTTGCAGTCCGAGCTCTACCATGTCGCTCTGAACCATCAGGCGCTGTCGGTGCAGATGCTCGAAGGTTGGTGGTTCAAGCGGGTGCTGAAGGAACTGGTCCACCCCGAGGGCGGCATCCCTCGCGCCGAGATCGACGCGCAGATCTCGGACATCCAGGAATCGCTGAAACCCGACGCCCTGCCGATCGATGAGGACCTCGACGCGCTGATGATCGCGCTGGAACAACTGCCAGAATTCGCTGATCGCCCTTTCTACAAACAGGTCGAACTGGTAAGCGGTAGCCAACTGCGCATCCGAAACGCGATCACCAGCTATCTGCAGGCTTTTCGGCAACGCTCTGCCTGGACCCGCCACGACCTGCTGTTCGATGCCGACCTGGACAAGTACGACAAGCGCCTGCAGGCCGAATGGGAGCTGCAGTACGGCCAAGTCTGCGACGAGCTCGGCGCGGACGCCACCGATGCGGCAATGGCACAGGCGGGGCGCGCGCTCCTGAAGTGGGCAGAAGACGCCCATGTCTTCATCCGTTCGGGTGTGGATGTCCCTTGGGTCTGCCGCGGTTCGCTGCACATGCTCGCAGAGGACATGCGCGTGGGCTGGCATCCACAGTTCGAGACCCGGCTGAAAGCCGTCCTCGACGCTGCCGCTCAGGGGAAGACAGCATGACGGCTTGGCAGGATCGCACCATCGAGCAGCGCAATCTGCTCAACCCAGCCTTCTGCGCCGTCGCAGTGTGGCATCTCGCGCATGGCTACACCACCGAGGCGAAGGCTCTCGGCACAGGCCAGGCGGCGCTGCCGTTTGAGCTGGCCTTCGTGGGCGCGAGCCTGGTGCTGCGTGGCCAGACGCGGGAGCAATTGCCTCGCACGATCACGAGTTCACTGGCCACCTGGGTGCACGATCATCCGCTGGAGCGTTCGGCCGTCGCCAAGGGCGTGGTCGTGTTGCGGCAGACGGTCCGCGAGGCCTTGCTGTTCGGCGCGCAGCACCAACTGCTCGCGCTGGATGGCCGCCGAATTGCCGCCGGCGAATCGCAAGCCAAAAAGATCAAGACCTACTTGGGCGCATCGAGCACCGAGGTGAGGGACTGCATGCGCCAGGCCGTGTTCGTCGGTCGTTGGCTGTGCAAAGCGGGCGCGCCCCCAACCGTGTTGGCGCTATTGGGAGTTCAAGCATGATTCAGATTCGCGCCGTAGTGATCTACAGCCACGACGGACGCCACCGCGTGGTGCCCTTCGAACCAGGCCGCGTCAACATCATTTCTGGAGACTCGCGCACGGGCAAGTCGGCGATCCTGGGCATCATCGACTACTGCTTCGGGGCTAAAGAGATCGACGTGCCCGAAGGCAAGGTCCGCCGAAATGTTGCCTGGTTTGCATTGCTGCTGCAGACAACGCGTGGTCAGGCCTTTGTGGCGCGGCAACTGCCGATAGGAGACGGCAAGTCCAACGAGGTGGTTTATGTGCAGACCGACACTGAGATCGACATTCCCCCAGCCTCGGTGCTGCGCCAGACCACCAACCGAGAGGGGCTGCGTTCGCTATTGGCTTCCTGGACAGGCCTGTCGGACTATCTGCATGAACCGCCACCTGGGCAAACGCGCGATGCGCTGGCCGCCACCATCAGCCATGCGCTCACCTTCTGCTTGCAATCGCAGAACGAGATCGCGCAGCGCAAGCACCTGTTCCATGGCTCCAGTGACCGATTTGTAGCGCAGGCGATCAAGGACACCCTGCCCTACTTCCTGGGCGCGGTCACCGACGGCTACGTCGCCAATCAGCAGGAACTCAAACGCGTTCGTGCCGAGATACGCCAGATCGACCGCCGGCTTGCGGAAGCCGCCGCAATCCGAGGCAATGGCGTTGGCCGCGCGGACACGCTGCTGGCCGAAGCCAAATCGGTCGGAATGAGCGAGCTCCCTGACAGCGCATCCTGGCAGGAAAAGCTCGACACACTGCGCGAGATTCAGAACAGGCCGGTGCCTTCGGCAGCGGCAGAGGTCGACGGCGACGCTGAGTTCCACAGGCTCTCCTCGGTGCGCAGCGAACTCCTGCAGGAGCAGCGCACCTTGCGGTCCACGCTTGAGCGTGCACGCAGCTTCGAAGGCAGTTCCAAGGGGTATTCGACGGAAGCGCGAGAGCACACAGCGCGCCTGCAAGCTGTGAGCGTCTTCGAGCATGACCAGCCAGGACATGCCTGCCCGTTGTGTCTGCAAGGGCTGCCCGAAACCTCGAAGGTTCCGTCCATCGGCGACCTCCGGGCCGCCCAGGACTATATCGGCGAACGCAGTGGCGCGATGGATGCAGCGACCCCACGCATCGAGACCGCCATCCAGGATGTCGAGACCAAGCTATCAGATGTGCGCCGCCGCATGGAAGACAACCGCGTCCTGCTGACGGCAGTCAAGCGGGGCAACCAGCGTCTGCAACTGGCATCGGACATGGAAGCGCGGCGCGCCATGGTGCTCGGCCGGATCAGCCTGTACATGGAAAACATCCCGCAAATGCCGGATCTCAGCGCGCAGCAGGAGCGACTGAAGGAACTGCGGCTGCAGGAGGGCCTGCTCGACGAGGCGGTCAGTGCCGACACCATCCAGGCCAAGATGGAGTCCTGCTTGTCCAACGTCAACCAGCATCTATGGAATTACGCCAAGCAGATCGACCTGGAGTATTCCGATACACCCTTGCGCCTGGACCCTCGCAACCTGACCATCGTGGCGGACACGCTGGAGCGGCCTGTGCAGATGCGCGAGATCGGCAGCGGCGAGAACCATGTGGGCTATCACATCGTGGCGCACCTGGCCCTGCACACTTGGTTCGCGAGCCGCGGGCGGCCAGTGCCATCTTTCCTGTTACTGGATCAGCTCTCGCAGGCGCACTTCTCTCCGGACACGGTGCCGGGAGAGGGAGTGACTCAAGAGAAGATCGACACCGATCGCAAGGCCGTGAAGCGCCTCTTCGGCCTTATCTTTGATGTGGTCGCCAGCCTGCAGGGCAAGTTCCAGGTGATCATCACGGATCACCCGGACTTTAGCGATGACACCCGATTCCAGGACGCGCTACGCGAGCGCTGGCGTGACGGACTCAAGTTGGTACCCGAAGATTGGCCACGTGCCACCTGAGCGCCTTCGTGCTGGCGTCCATACCTCTGGGTGCGAATGACCGCCAACGGCAGGAGCAGTCATTGGGACGTTAAGACAGGAAGACCGCAATCAGCCTGAAGAGGATCTCGGACGAGGCCTATCCAACAGCAGCTTCTGGCCGATACCAGTCGGGCTTAGGGCGATCACCTAGTGGTGTTCATGTTAGTGGGCTTGCTCGTCAACTTAGCTGGAATAGAAACTCACGTGTGCTACTCCGGACTCCTGCGACACTCAATAGACGATTCGATATGGCTTCCAAGACCTAGGACTGACATCAACGGTCATCAGATACGCGGCAACCAAGGCTCCCCGGCACCATAACCGGTAGCCGGCAGGCCTTCAATTCTTGGTTGCCCTCGTCCCTGAAAGCCAATCCATAAGAATCAGGGCGGGCGCAATTCGGATTGTCTGCCTATACGGACGCGCGACCCCCCAACATCAAGCTCCACGCTAGGCGCGGAGATTTCATGACCCTCTACACCACAGACTACTTGGAGTACTACCTCACGCTGGTCGGCTGGATCGTGCACAACGGGATATGGAACATCTTGGTCGCCAGCGGCATGTTCGCCCTGCCCTTCGTGTCCATCGTCATCCAAGAATGGCTCCGGGCGCGCACCGAGGGTGCCGACGAGGGGAACAAGGGAGTGCTGTCGGCGGTCCGCATCGAGAACCGCGTATGGGTCGCCATCGTGGTCATCCTGTTCGCCGGCATCCCCTTCATCAACGTCAATCTCTCGACGATCCAGTTCGATGCCTCGCGCTCCACGCAATGCAAGGTAGATTTGGCAACACCGCAGGACACACGATGGTCCAATGCCTTCACCACGCTCAACAATCAGAGTGCGCAGGTACCGGTCTGGTGGTTCTTCATGCATGCGGTTTCGAAGGCCGTCACGGGCGCGGCCGTCGCCGCCATCCCGTGCGGTACCGATCTGCGGCAGATGCGCATGGAGATCGACAGCATACGCATCAATGACCCCGTGCTGGCCCAGGAAGTCGCCGACTTCACACACGACTGCTACGGCCTCGCGCGCGCAAAGCTATTCATGGGCCGCCCGGCGCTCTCCGAAGCAGAGATGAACGATGTGACCTGGATCGGATCGGCCTACTTCCTGGGCACGGACGGGTTTTACGACACCTACCACTCGCAAACACCGCGCTCTGCATGGCCCTATAACGCGACGCGCGATGCAGGCCTAGCCCAGGTGGACAACGGAGGCGGCTATCCAACCTGCCAGCAATGGTGGTCGGACGGAGACCAAGGTTTGCGTAACCGTTTGCTCGCCCAGGTCGATCCCGATCTGCTGTCGCGTATCGGGCGATGGGTGGGTTTCGTCTCACGCCAACAGGCGGACGATGCCATCATCCGCGCGATCGCCGCACCGCGGCAGCAGACAATGAACCAAGGACAGGCCTACGCCGACTACGGCGGCCAGGTGGACATGACGCTACCCAACATCGTGACGCGCGGCGCAGCTGACGTCGGTCTGGCAGCTGGCTCGATCGGGTTCTTCCCGGCGATGGATGTGGTACGGCAGGCGCTGCCGATGGTTCTGTCGTTTCTCAAGATGGCGATGGTCATCTGCATCCCTCTCGTACTGCTATTCGGCACTTACGACCTCAAGGCCGTGGTGACGATGAGTTGCGTACAGTTCGCGCTGTTCTTCGTGGATTTCTGGTTCCAGTTGGCGCGCTGGCTTGATAGCACCATCCTTGATGCGCTCTACGGGTGGAATTCACCGCACAGCAACCTCAACCTGTTTCTAGGCCTCAACAATGCCTTCGGAGACATGCTCCTGAACTTCGTGATGGCATCGATGTTCATCGTTCTTCCGAGCTTCTGGGTTATGGCATTGGCTTGGGCTGGGGTACGAGCCGGCAATCTCGTAGGAGCGCTAACAGCGGCAACAGGAGACGCGAAATCAGCGGGAGGAAGTGGCGGAAGAGGCGTGATAGGAGGCGTGAAATCAGTCTTCAAATGAAAATTTACGAATCTTCGCCAGTGTCTCCCATATCGTGACGCCACTCATTTTTGTCATAGAAGCCATATCCAGAATGGCCGTCCCGCCACTCTGGTTTTGATGGAGTCTCTAGTTCAGATTTGCTTACAACCCAAATCAATGCAAGGGAAGTAGCAATCAACAAGGCAACCCCAAAAGCCACGTAGATAGCAAGGCCGAGAATGACGAACTTGACGCACCAACTCACGAGTAGTGCAGTTTCCCGAGATGGGACGAAAGCGGCCACCCATTCATTAAACTGGCTGTCGCGCTGTACCAGCCAGCGCCACACCCTCCTCGCAGCACGTCCAGCCCTGCGGCTCAATGTTGGCTTGGAGTAAGAGGTAGCCATCATGGTGTCCTCCTGCAATCGTTGGATCAGGTGTTGAATGGATTCCGGATCGAAAGGCTTTCTTCGATGATGAGGCCGTGTTGCATGTCTTCCGTGTACAGGGTCTGACAGCCTTCGATGGCTGCCGCCGCAATGATGCAGGCATCGTAGAACGACAGCTGGTGCCGTTCGGCCAACTGCCGAGCCCGGTCGTGCACTTCGACCGTGAGAGGCACAACCTTGCAGAATTCCCGCACCAGCGCAAGGAATTGCCCCACCTCGCCCCACCCCATCTTGAGCTTGCGCACACACACGTGAGTAACTTCGTTGAGCACCTGCACGCTGATGATCGGCCGCCGCTGAAGGAGCTTTTCAGCATCATCCGCCTTCGCGGAGTCCTCGGACAACAGGTAAAGCACCACATTGCTGTCCAGGAATATCTTGGCCCTACCCCCGACCATTGGCCTCTTCCCGGTTGAACCTGAAATCTGCCGGCAGCTTGCCGCGGAACGCGCGAAGCCGCTCCAACAGAGCTTCCGAACCTGGCTTCTTGCGCACCGCGAAAAGGCGTGGCTCGTCCACGACAATCTCGATGTCGTCGCCCTCGCGCAACTCCAGGGCCTCCACCAGGCTTGCAGGCAGACGCACTGCCAGACTATTGCCCCACTTTGCGACTTGCATGTTAGCGCCCTTCAAGGATATACACAATTGACGTATATCCTACAACTCCTGACCGTCTTCGCAACCCCGGCTTCATTACGGCAGTTACGCCCGGCCAGGCACGTCAAAGGGGAAATGGAATGGAAGGGGCAGTAAGGGGAAAGGCTCTATCCTGAAAAGGAAAAAAGGCTTTTCGCTGTTTTTTTGCCGCCAAAACAGTGGCAACCGCCGAAGAGCCAAGCTTGTTAGCAGCGACATGCCCCTGCACGAATCAAAGTGCAGCCAGGGATGCTATCCAAGTCGCTGGCGATGCCTTGATGCTCACCCCACCAACGACTCGTCCAGGTTCCCGAGCTGCGCGCGGGCGAGACCGGCCTGCCAGTACGTCGATAGATGCTCGACCAGTTCGGGATTGGTCATCCCACGCACGCCGGTCGCCTTGAAGATGATCCAATTTTCCTTGGCGTTGTACCAAGCGCGCCGGACGCTGTGCCAAGCACTCGTCACGTTCTTGTCCCTGAGCGGAACCTCGTAGCCTTGGGACAAGTCGACGAACACGATTAGGTTTTCGCCGCGATGAGTGCCCGCACCTACACGGTAATTTTCGATCGCGGTCCACGGTATCGGCTGCGTCAGATCGGCGTAGTGCAGTCCCTGCTCCCCGAGCGTGAGGAAAGGAACTTTGCGGCGACGGCCTAATGCCCTTCCGAGCGCTCCAAATGCAATACCTATCAGCAAGAACGCCGAGGCGACCAATAGCCCACCCTGCCGAGCAAATGACAGCATTGCCAAACCAGGCACCACACACAGAAGCGCCAACATCCACAGCAACACGCTGAGCGCCCTTCCTCCTTCATACACCGCGATGGTTTTGCGCCCCTGGGCAGCAAGCTCGCGCAACTGGGCACGGGAAGGGGTGGAAGGTTGGTCTTTTTCGTTGTCCATGTGCTGACTCTGGTTCCTCTTTGGATTTTGGTCCAGATTCCCCCAGCACGATGCGTCACGATCGTCAGCACGTGCCGGGGGTACCTCTTTAGATAAGACGAACCAGACGGCAATTTCCCCCATGGCAGAACGCCCCGGACTTGCGCAAACATGACGACATCGAAGATATCGAAATTTCAGTTCAGAACCACCGACACCGAGTTCTCTCAGAACTGCTACAAAGAACTGGCGAGTCGAACACCTTGATCCAGCAGCCCGGAGGCGGCGGACAGAGAGGAGACATGTAAGTAGCGATCAAGCAAGACTCGGACTGATCCACCTGACGCAGCGCCTGACGTGCGAAACTTCCCAGATCAAGTTCCGCAAAGGTCTGCATGGCGAGCCTGACTGTCCATGACACCACAGTCACGCGCCCTTTTCGCGCTCAATTGCTTGCATGATCGGCGCAAGGACGATCTCGCCCACCACTGCTGCGCCAGGCCCCTCGCCCATCAACTCGACAATGCGGCGCTCATCGAGCCGACCGGCCACGATGTCCTCCCGCATCTTCGCGACCAGTGCCGCTTTGGCGAGTTCAAGCGTTGCGCTCGCCATCTGAGACAGCCCATTGATCGAAGTAGGATCGTGCGCTGTCATTGAGTCAATGATTGGGCCAAGCACAGGAAGCAATTCAGCTGGAAGGCTTTGCTTGAAGTTTTTAAGTACCCATTTAGCCATGTTGAAAACGCGCTGCGCCTGCCCATCTACTACGCGACCGATAAGTTTGTCGCCTTCGAAGTATGACGCGATGGAATAAGCGGCGAGCTCAACATGCATCTTGGCGGCCGTCTTGGCGAGGGAATGGGCCTCGATCCGCTGTATCAAATCAGTGAACACAGCCTCTTGGGTATTTCCAGAGATGGCCGTGGCCAAGCCTTCCGTGGGGTCTGCTGGCCGAGTGACTCGAGCGGTGGCTGAAGCAGCCTCGACTTTCTTGATGTCGTTGGGCGGATGAGCAGCCATGGGATCGATGTCGACTGTCACCGTCCTGGTCGTGACGCCCGCACTCGCATCCCCAAAGTGCATACCAAAGTGGATTGCCGAGAACAGCGAGAAGCGCCCAAAAATCTGTCCATCTGCAGCGTCAACCCCAACCACCACGCGATGCCCAAACTCAAAGGCATTCGGAGTCGCGTCGGGCTGCGGGTCAAAGTCCCACCAAACCGGCGCATGGCCACCCCAGGGTGCCTGAGCGGCCTCTAGTGTTTGCAGCGCTGGCCCCAATTTCGGATCGACAGGACCATCCGCAGGTTCGCCACAGCCGCCTCGAATTTGGGCGACCGCAGCAATGGCTTGGGTATAAGTGATGAAATCTGCAACGTCGTTCGATCGCGCCAGCTCCGGGAACGCCTGGGCCAAAAAGGTCTGCGTCACATAAGCCACGGCGCCGAGGCCGCACCGGCCGCCAAACCGGCGCCGGTGGTGGACCGCATCAAGGAAGTAGGGGCGCTCTTCTGGCCTCCGTAGCAGCTTCACGTCGATGCCCATGGCCTTTTGCTCCGCCAGCCATTGCTTCATCGCTTCTCGATTGGGAAAAGACATGTCAACCAGCAGGCCGTTTTCCACATGCTGCTGCGAGATGACGCGTGACGCCGTGAACGAGTTTTGCTTAACGGAAAGCCTCAACTCCTCCCCGGTATGCGGGTCCCGCGCGTAGACACTTTTGACATCGTCTGAGTGGTCTGGAACCACTCCCAACTGCGCGTTGAGAACATCCATCTGATTCGCCAGATCCGCGACCAGACCGGAATAGCCGTTATCGTGCTTGGTGCAGTAGATCTTCTTGTTGATTCGCCTACCGCCCAGTGCGGCCGGAAAGACGTGTTCGCCAGAACCTGCGGCTTGGCCGCAAACGATGCACGTATTCGCCATTTCGCTCCTTCCCTGCTTGTGGCCGCTCATCACATTGACTCCGTTCGCGGCCACGACGCCATGGTGGCGACGTGTCTCTCCAATAATTTCATTCCCCTGCACAGGACTATGGTGTTCATCCTTTGGGCCTCAGCAGCGACGCGCTAGTTGGACCAATGCATGCTTCTAGCCGCTCGCTGCTCAAGTCGTTCACAGCTTCCGGCGTCAAGCATCCGGCGTGGAAGAGCCCGAGGTATTGCCCCCTGGTCAGGGCGAGCGGCAAGTTTGTGAGCGGCAGGGCACCGGCCGGAAGGCCGAATTCGAGTCGTTGCAGAACTTCGTCGAGTCCCGCCAGGAACGTGGGCTGGTCCGGGAGGAGCGCCGACAGGATTTGGTGCGTTGAGCGCAGGTGAAAGCGGGTTGCGTCGGTGATTCCGATGATGTTTCCGTATCCGATCGCGCCTCCGAAGGGCGTGGTCGAGAACCGCTTCTCCAACACGTCGACGGGGGTGCCCTCGATCCAGTCGTACAAGAGCGCCGCGCGCTTGCATCGGCACCAGAACTCAATCTCGTCCCGGCAATATCGCTGCAGTGCCTGCGTCATCGCATGCCCATAACGCTGCGCTACGTCATTGGCGCGCATGCTCTCCGATCGCCCCCGCTTCATGACCGGTGTGTAGATCGCATCCATTTCGTCGAGGACCTGCACCATCGCTAGCACCTGGGTGGGCGACGTCTGTGCGGCGTTCAGTTGTTTCATCAACTCGACCAGCCGCAGGCTCGACCCAAACGACAAGGACGAAGCGCCGCAGGCGCGTCCGAGCAAGGTCAGGTGGATCAACTCGCCCTCGCGCTCGGCCAGCCCGGCCTGCAGCAGGCGGTCGACCAACGCGGTGACTTCATGCTCCACGATCGCGATCCATTGTGGGTTTGCACGTGATGCAGAGTAGCCGCCGAACGTGTTGACCAGGAGGCCAGGAATTTCGCTGGCTCGCACGCCCCGAACCTGGCTAAGCAAGCGCAATGTCCAGGTTGGCAGGTCGCGCTGCTGGAAGGATGACTTCACGTCTTCAGGCACGCCGAGCACGTACTTCTGGAACAGTTGCGCGCGTTCCATCGGCGTGTCGGCAAGGATGATGGCCTTGCCGGTCTCGTTGTATCCGAGCCGTCCTGCCCGTCCTGCCATGTTCTTGTACTCGGCGACGGTGAATGGGCGGCCGTCCTCACCGACGAACTCGTTCTCGGCCAGGATTACCGTCGATGCCGGCGTGTTGATGCCGGCAGCTAGCGTTGTGGTGGCCACCAGCGCATGGATACCGCCGCCAGCGTTGCGATAACCTTTCTCGACGGCTTCGCGCTCGGCGCGCAAGAGATTGGTGTTGTGAAACGCGGTGCCCCCCGCAAGGCATTCCCGCAGATCCTGCGAGGCGCCGGTCAGATCCTGAGTCGGCAGCACGTCCAGGACGGTCGTCGCAGGACCCAGGCCCAATTCCTTGGACAAGTATTTGGCGCACCCCTGTGCCGGACCACGCATGTTGCGGAAGACCAGCAACTTCTCGCCCTGTGCAACCAGTTGCTGAACCAACGGCACGATCACGTCTTGGGAGCTGGGCTTGTCGCGACGCTGCACGATACGATGCGCAGGCAACAGGGCTTCGGTCTTGGTGGTGCCGTCCACATCGACGAACTGGAACGTCCCGCGCCGATCGAGCACGCCCTCGACCAGGGGCACAGGCCGCTCGCGGGACATCAATAAGGGCAGGTCGAGCCAGCGATCGAAGCTGTTGAGGTTGCCAATGACCGCCGACAAGATCACCAGTTGCGGCTCGATGCCGCGCTGACGCGCCCGCAGCAGAAGCGCGAAAATCAACTCGACCGTAATGCCTCGATTTGGGTCCGTGATGAACTGGCCCTCGTCAAGCACGACGAGGCCGAGCTGGTTGAGCAGGCGCGGCGAGCCGAGCGCTAGATTGAGAAAGGTTTCGTAGGTGAAGAAACCCAGGTCATAGCGACCGCCCAACACGGGGCCAATGCCATCCGTTGCATCACCGCTGCACCGAACGACGCGCAGGCCCGCGGGTCCGTATCGCTCGCTGAACTCCTCGAACTTCTCGTTGACCAGCGCCCGATACGGCAGCAGAAATGCCGCCTTCTTGCCGGCTGTGACTGCCTGAATCGCAGCCAGTTCGCCGATCATGGTCTTACCCGAGCTGGTCGGCGCGACCACCAGCAGCGATCTGCCGGACAGTACGCCGTGTTCGTTGACTGCCTTGAGTTGCAGCGCATTGAGGCCTCGCGGAAAGTCCGTCGTCCACTGATCGACGATTTCCGGCGGAAAGCCGTGCGCGGAAAATTCCGCAAATGACCCCGACATTTGCTGAACCGCTCTGGCCGGGAACGCAGCGGCGTAGTTGTCACCACGCTTGAGGGCTGGAAACACAAGGCCACCCTGGACGTTGCCCAGGAATACAGGCGTCTGCGTCACACTGATACGCTCGGCCTCGACACGCGCCAGCCGGATGATCTCGCCGGCGATTTCCGGAAAGCTGACCGAGTCGCCGGCCGCACCCGTCAACGCCTCGATCACGGCATGCGTAAGCAGTCCGTGCCCGGTGCCCGGCTGCTCCCAGGCAGACTCATTGGTTGCACAAGCGGCAAGCAGAATCCGCCCTTCGCCGTAAATCCCGGTCAACGCAAATGCGCTTCGCGGGCGAGCTGCAGCCTCCAGCACACGGGCAGGCGCCTGCCCGCTGAAGCAGCAGTCAAGCACGCACAGCACCGCACGCGCCTTCGTCGCCTTGAAGGCATCGGCCAAGCCCGCCATCGACAGGCCTGTACCGGAAAGATCGGCTGCGTTGGTATCGAACAGGACTAGGTTTCCATCGGGAGAACCGTGCCCAGCGAAGGTGATGACGACCACCTCATCCTGACACGCGGCCGACAGCGTTCCGAGGATGGTTTGTGAGACTTCTGCATGCGTGGCGGCCTCATCGACGAGCAGTCGGCCAGCCAGCCCTTCGACAGTGTCGGTAAACAGCGCCCATAAAGCCGTCGCATCGCGGCGGGCCCCGCTCAACTCAGGAATCGTTGCATCGAGGTGTTTGTTGATGCCGACGAAGATTGCTTTGATTGCCATGCCGTCTCCGGTTCGCGCTGAAAATTACTAATCTTGTCGCTCGCAGGCCGGAGCCCCCACTTTTTTGGGGTCATCGCTTTCACCAAAACCAAGCTTGGCAAAGGACGCAGACCATCGTCTGAAGCCTACCGTCTTGTCCTCACAGACAAAGCGGCCAGCAAGATGACCAAGCGAGCTGTATGTGGTCTCATCTTGCCATCAATTCCATTGCGAAATGCGTTGATGCACAGCGTCAAAAACTCTTTTGCAGCAAGCGTGGAACGGCAGACAACAGCATTGCCAAGCCCGACACGGTGAGTAGCCCCAGCACGACCTGCCGAAAGGTCGCCTCGCTCAGGCCGACATACAGTCGAGCACCAAGCAAGGTCGGTACGAGCATCGCAGGGGCTACGATGGCGAACAGCGGCAGCATGTCCCGCGTGACCGCCCCGGTGCCCAGGTAGGTCGCCATTGTGACCAGCAGCATCGACAAGTTGAAGTTCTGGATCACGGCGCGCTGCTGGTCCTTCTCGTAGCCGCGCAGCGTGCACCACAGCGTGGGCAGCGCGCCGGTGAAGCCGCCAAGGCCGCCCATGACGCCACCGGCCAGTCCCACGACCCCGTCGGCCACACGTCCGCCTTTGCGAATGCGGGGTAGCTGCTTGGCCATCAGCATCGCGGGGCACCACAGCACCAGCAACGTGCCCAGGATCGCCTTGAACATGGCCATATCGATCCGCGGCAGCAAGGCCACGCCCAGCGGAATACCCGCGAATCCGCCCAACACGAAAGGCAGCAACAGGCGCCAGTCAAAACCACGTCGCACCGATGCCACGGCCAACAGTTGCCCTGTCAATGCACCGAATACGGCGAGCGCCGCGGCAACGCGCGGCTCCAACGCCCAGGCCCAAAACGACATCGCGACCAGACTGAACGCAAAACCCGACAAGCCCTGCACGAAGCCTGCCACCACGGCACCGATCACCACCACCCAAAACACCTCGTCCACGTACCCGTCACTCCGATTCGCTACGCGCTGCGCTCACCCCACATCTTGCCTCGCCACCGCGTCATATCCCAGCTCTCGCGACTGCAGGTACCGCGCACCCGGTCCTTTTGCCAGGTGTACGTCCAACTGCGAATGATCGACCTCCAGCCGATCGATACACGAGCTGGCAAAGCACTCCAGGCCCTGCCCTAGCGTCTCAACCGCATCCACGGTCACGCAAGCGGCCAGCAGATAGGTCGTATTGAGTTGCAGACGCGCGCTCGACAGCGAGGCACAGACCATCGCGTGGTCGGACAGCACCTTCATGCACATCATCTCCAGCATGGAGGCGTGGGTCGGATTGACCTTGCCGGCCATGCTGGAGGAACCCGGCCCCACCGCGGGCAGTAACAGCTCGCCTAATCCGCATGCGGGCCCCGATCCCAGTAGCTCGATGTCGCGGCAGAGCTTCAAACACACCACCGAGATCATGACCAACCCGCTCCACACCGTCAGCAACGCCGTATCCACCACTTGGGCCGCGCATGGCTGCGGCGCAGATTGAAACGGCATGCCCGTCAGCGTACGCAGCTCCTCCGCAAAGCGTGTCCCGAAGCCCGGATGGACTCCTGCGCCGTTGCCCACTGCACCGCCCCCTTGAGGGAGCACTCGCAGCGTCTCGCAGGCGGTCGCCAGATGGGATTGAGATCCGCGCAGCAAGGCGGCGAATCCACGGAACTCCATGCCTACCGTCGTGCAATGCGCGTCGCGCAGAAAGGTGCGACCGACCTTGGCTGTCTCATGATGCCTCGCTGCGAAGAGGTCCAGCGCCGTCACCAAGGTCTCCAGCGATGAAGAAAACGAAGCCTGTAGTTCGCGGGCCAGTGCCATATGCACCACGGTCGGCCAGCTGTCGTTGGACGACTGGTTCCGGTTGACGTGGTCGAGCGGATGGATTTCGGCAACCGCCCCGATGTCGGGTGACCCGGCCTTGGTCTCGGCCATGAGCTCGGCCGCCCGGCACGCGATCACTTCGTTGACGTTGATGTGGGTCTGGTTGCCATCGCCTGCCTGCCACATTCCGAGTGGGAAATGCGCGTCCCACGCCCCCGCCGCCACTTCCTGCGCAGCAAGTGCAATGGCGTCGGCAATGGGCACCGGCAGTTCCTGCAGGTGCGCATTGGCCCGCGCGCTCGCCTGCTTTTGCAGCCCGAAAGCGTGGATCAGGCTGCATGGAATCCGGCCCAGGCCGCTCGGATAGTGCATGAGGGCATCGGCCGTGTAGGCGCCCCATTTCGGATCGACCATTCTTGGCTCCTTCAATCCGGGATATCGCGGGTCGCGAGCACCATGATCACCTCGACCGCGCCGCCACCGGGCAACGACGCCACGCCCACCGCCGTGCGAGCGGGCAACGGTGATTGCGGCAGCACGTCCTGCAGGCAGGCCGACGCCGCGTCCATCACCCGCACGTGGTCTCGGAAGTCCGCGGTACTGCTGATGAAGCCCTGCAGCGTGACGACCCGATCGACCCGGTCCAGGGTGCCCAGCGCCTTTTGCGCCGCGCGCAGGAGCAGCAGCACTGCGGCGGCAGCCGCCCGTTCGCCGATAGGTACGTCCTCTTCGCCTCGCAGTGGACCGGCGATGATGGCACCACCCCGCCGCCCCACCACGCCGCTGGACACCCAGCAATCGCCAATCTGGAAGAAGCTGCTGTAGCGGCCCGATGGCTTCAGCTCAGGCTCGCCCGCCACCAGTGCATCGAGCCTTCGGTCGGCTGCGCAAACAACGTGGTTCATATCCACTGCCCTCCCCAATCTGTTTCCAACAGCGCTTGGCCACCCACCCAGCAGCCCTCGGCCTCCTGGGTCACCGCGGGCATGCGCACTGTGATCTGAGAGGGAGATCCCATCGCCTCGCCCTGCCGGACGGTGACCACCGCGGACCTCGGCCCCACCAGCGCCATGCGGCGCAATCCCCAGGCCAGGGCAGCGGCAGCGATGCCTGTCGCCGGGTCCTCCAGATAGCCGGACGCCCTGGGAAACTGTCGCGCACTGCAATGCACCTCCCGCGGTTCGACGCGGGAGACGGCATAGGGATACAACCCGGTTGAACCAATGCGCTCACAGACGATAGGTACCTGCTCCGCATTGACGCGCAGGGCCTGCAGGGTTTGCATGCTGTCCAGCCGGATGAGCGTCTTGGCCCGACTGGTGGAGGCATTCAATACGCCATCGACGACCTGCGACGTTCTGAGCCCCAGGCACTGCACAATCGAACGGATGTGCCCCTCGCCCAGCAACCGCATGCAAGCCGGTGGCTGGCTGATTTCGATGCGACCGTCCACCCTGCGCCCATGCACCGTCCCGCTGGCCGTGCGGATCGCGACCGGGCCTCCGTCCCAACGGTCCTGCGCATGCAGCAGCCACAGCGCGGCGATGGTGGCATGGCCACACATTTCCATCTCGTGCATCGGTACGAAGTAGCGCATTTCCCAGCGATGCACACCGTCGCTGCACGCGGTCACGAAGACGGACTCGTGACCGCTGGCACGCGCATGCGATTGCATCTCGGCACCGGTCATGGCCTCGGCGTCCAGCCAGACCGGCGCGGGATTGCCGCCGCGTGGATCGCCATCGATGGTGAAGACCCGCACCAACGGTGCCCGGGTCGATGCATGGCTTGGACTTGGGGAAACCCTATGCTGGGAGTGCATCGTGCTCACTCCACCTTGGCACCGACCGCGCGGGCGATGCCGCCCCACAGGGCGATGTCGGCACGGATCCGCTGCGCGAACGCCTGGGGCGTTCCGGCCACCGGAGCCACGCCGCGGGCGAGCAGATCGGCCCGGACTTCCCGGTCCTCCAGCACCCGGCTCAGCGCCGCGTGCAGCCGCTGGATCACCGGCTCCGGTGTCGCCGCCGGTGCCATGAGGCCATACCAAAGCTCGGGACGGAAACCCTGCATGCCCGCCGCCGCGAAGGTGGGAAGGTCCTGGAACACGGCCGAAGGCTCGGTGATCGCCAGGGCCTGCATGCGCCCGGCGCGCACCTGCTGCACGAGCGCCGTCGGGTTGTCGAACAGCACCTGCACCTGCCCGGCCATGAGATCGGTCTGCGCCGGTCCGGCGCCCCGGTAAGGCACATGCGTCATCTCCACCCCTGCTCGCTGCTTGAACAGTTCCGCGACCAAGTGACTCGCACTGCCGTTTCCGATGCTGGCGTAGTTGATCGTGCCCGGGTGGGCCTTCGCATGGGCGATGAATTCTGCCGGGGTTCGCGCAGGGAATCCTGGCGCAGTGACCAGCACGAAGGGAGTGGTACCCAGCAGGCCGATGGGCACCAGGGCGTTGGGGTCGTAACCGAGTTTCGGATACACCGCCTGGGCAGAAGCAATGGTCGTTGTCGTGGCAGCAATCAACGTGTAACCGTCTGGCGTGGCCTTGGCGGCGGAGGCCGTGCCAACGGTTCCGCCAGCACCGGCGCGGTTGTCGATGACGATGCGTGCAGCAGGTCCCAGGGCGGCCTGGAGTTTCGGGGAGATCGACCGAAAAACCACATCCGTGCCCCCGCCGGCAGGAAACGGGACGACAATGGTGATGGGTTTGCTAGGGAAATCCTGCGCGTTCGCGATGCGGGAAGTAGCAGATGCCAAAGCGAGGCATGCCGACAATATGCCGAGGCGCCAAAAGCGCTGAGATCGAAGAGTCATAGCAGTTCTTTCAAAAAAACGCAGTGGATGAAACGCTGCAATTAATTCTTCGCGAACACTGAGTGGAGCGCACATCCGATTGCGACATCACTCAGCACAATCGCGACAAGGGATGGATATGCAACAAGAATTGGGACCGCAGGGATTGCGGGTGTCTCCCTTTCGGGAGCAGTTGCGCCATGGCTCTACGCTGGTGGCGAATCACCGGCAGGGCTACGCAGCGTCACCTCACACGCACGATTGCGACATGCTGTTCGTGCCGATGCAGGGACGGTTCGAGATCGTGGATGCGTGGGAGCGCAGCCTGCAATCGTCGCCTGGCGACTTTTTGTGGCTTGCTGCAGATGCGGCCCATGCCACGTCCGCCCAGACGTTTCGGCAGACGCACCTCGCGATCTATGTCGATCCGGAACTTTGGTCTGCTGTCTTGGAAGCACAGGCCATCGTCCGCCCCTCGCAGGGCTTGCGAACGGGAAGTGCAGCACTGGGCGCGCTCTCGCGTCGCCTGCTCGACATTGCAGTACACGGTCGCGAGATCGATACCACCGCTTGGTGCGGTGCGGTGGTGATGGAAGCCGCGCGACTGTGTTCGCACCCGGTTCGGAACACCGAACCGCACCCTTCGCGACACATCGCCAGCCTGCTTGCCGACCACATCGAAACCGACCTGGATCAACCACTCGCGCTGGATGCGTTCGCGCGCACTCAGCGGCTGTCGCGCCGCCAGGTCGAGCGCTACTTCCGCCTGCAGTACGGCCACTCGCCCCTGGAGTTCCAACAAAGCAAGCGTCTGCTGCGCGCCAAGTACCTGCTGGAAAACACCGAGGAATCGGTGCTGTGCATTGCGCAGCAGGTGGGCTGGGAGTCCGGCTCCTACCTGGCACGGATCATGAGGAAATCCTTCGGGATGTCCGCCTCGGAGTTGCGGGCGCACACAGAGCGCAGCGCCTGCGCACCACGTACGAAATAACGCACAGGCGTTTCAGGGAAGCCTGATTCAAGCGGCAGCCGCCGACGCATAACGTCGGGGCTGCGAGCAGTCCGACGCACCGTTGTTTGCCATCGCGCCCCTGCTCGGAAGCCACTGCGGCGCCGAGAGCGCTGCCACGTGGTCACTTTCCGCGCGACCGCAGAGGACAGCGCCCATGAAACGCATCAACGATATCGTGGAACCGGAAATCGCCTTGGTCCATGCACCGCAGGCGCAGCAGGCGCTGCGCAACGCCTATCGCGATTGCATCGAAAGCCTGCGACGTATCGAAGAATTTTTCGACGCCTTTAGCACGATGGCCTGGCATCCTGATGCCCGGCGCATCTTCTTTCACAACTGGCGCAGTCCGGGGATCGGATCGGCCAGTTTCTGCGCCCTGGCCTTCCGCGTGCTCGAACAAGCCGAGCACGCACCACAGGATCGCCAAGTGCTCTTGTTGCGAACGGCGGCCCGTGTGTCCGAGGTGTCGCGCGAAGACGTGGGCATCGGCACGACCAACCACCAACTGCTGTACGACCGCTTCGCCACCGGCCTGACCGGCGACGACCAATGGAAGCTGGATCGGTACCGCATGTCCGGCGCCAAGGCATATCTCAATGCCTCGCGGCGCTACCGGGAAAACGGGGAAGATCTCGGGGTGGCCATCATCCGTTCGCTGCCGGAAGAGCTTTACAACCACGGTGAATTTGCCTATGCCACGCCCTGTTTCGTGGCTTGGCGTCGTGATCGGCTGGGCCGAGGCCAGGAAGAAATCAAGGAGGATTTGCAGTTCCTTCACGATCACCTGGGCACCACGGAAAGTGGACACTTCGCCGCTCTGGTGCGCGGCATGGAGGACTACTTCGCCGCAGCACAGCGGGAGCCTGACTGGCAGTTGCTATACCAAGCGAGCCGGCAGTTGATCGAGAACATGGCGACCCACTACGGGCTGCTGATGCAATACATGCAAGCGGCACACACCCGATCCGAACTGGAAGCGGTGGCCTGATCCAGGCGCAGCCGCCAGCGCCCGATGTGCGGCATGTTCTCGCAGAATCCTTGCATCCGAGGAGCGCCCGCATGCACACCCGCTGGAAGATTCTCGCCGTGTCCACGGGCGTGCAGCTGTGCGCGGCGCTCGGGACACAGAGCATCGGTGCATGGGGTGTGTTCGCGCAGCAGCGTTTCGGGCTCACCCATGCCCAGCTCGGCCTGCTGGCCACGCTCTGCGGCGCCATCACCATCCCCGGGCTGTGGCTGGCCGGCTGCGCCCTGGACCGTCACGGAGAGCGATGGCCGGTCGCCGCTGGCGTGTGCATCGTGGCCGCTGCCATGGCCTTGCTGGGACTGGCCGACAGCTACCCCGCCTGCCTGGCCGCGATGGTGCTGCTGGGCCTGGGCTACAGCCCCATCCAGCCGGGCGGCAGCCGGGTCGTCCACGGCTGGTTCCCGCCGGCGCAACGCGGACTGGCGATGGGCATCCGCCAAGCAGCGTTGCCCCTCGGAGGGGCACTGGCAGCGCTGCTCTTTCCTGCGCTCATCGGCGCACGGGGCTGGATGGATGCGATGGGCAGCGCAGCGCTCCTGATGGGCCAGGCGGGTGGGGCATTCGCCTGGATTCATCGCCCGGCACCGATTGCAGCACCGCATGCTGCCCCGCGTGCCGGCCCGGCCGGGCACGCCACGTCGTTGCCCATGGTAGTCGGCGCCCTGCTGGTCCTGGGACAGACGGCCATCAGCGTGTACTGGGGACTGTTCATGGCCCATGTCTTCGCGCTGCCGCTGACAACCGCGACAGCGCTGCTATTCCAGGCGCAACTGGCCGGAGCCGTGGGCCGCATCTTCCTGGCACGCGCCAGCGATCGGCATCCCGGCCAGCGATGGATGAGCGTTGGTGGATGCGCATGGGGATGTGCGGCCGTCATGGCCTGCACCGCACTGCTCCCCGCCTCGGTGCCGCTGACATGGCTGGTCAGCCTGAGCTGCGCGGCGGGCTTCTTCGGCTTTGGCTGGTATGGGCCCTGGGTGGTCTGGCTGACGGAATCCGCGCGGGCAGACCAGACCGGCCGAGCACTCGGCGCAGCCATGGCCATGAACCAGGTGTCGATCGCCCTGCTTCCGCTAGCGTTCGGATGGAGCGTCGATCAGATCGGCGGGTATCGCCCGGCATGGTGGGCATTGTCAGCCAGCACTGTCATCGCTGGCTTGCTGTGCGGATGGACAGGGAGAACAACCCAGTCCATTGCCAAGCAATGAGACGTTCGTGCATCGCACTCTATCGGCATCGCGCGGTGCCCGATTGGTGCCGGACAGCAGGGAAGGACTTGCGCCACCCTGCGGCTGGGTTCGCCATCTCGGTGCAGCCCCATCCTGCCGACGGGCCTGCATGTTCAATCTTTTCCAACGCTCGCGGGCGAAACGCCCAGACGCATCGGCTCTCGTGGCCACGCCGCCCTCCGCGGCCCCCTCCAGCCTCGTGTCGCCGCAATCGGCGCAGGCCCTACTCTCCACGGCCCGTCGCCAGCGCCTCATCGAGCACATCTGGCAGCGCACCTCGCTCTCGCGTGCGCAATTCGACAATCTCTACCGGGCGCCGCTGCAGCGCTACGCCGAGTTGGTGCAACAATTTCCCGCTTCCGAGAGTCACCACCACGCGTACCCGGGCGGCATGCTGGACCATGGCCTGGAAATTGTGGCCTATGCGCTGAAGCTGCGGCAGTCGCATCTGCTGCCCGCTGGCGCCACGCCCGAGGCCCAGGCCGCCCAGGCGGAGGCCTGGACCGCTGGCGTGGCCTACGCTGCGCTGGTGCACGATCTGGGCAAGATCGCGGTCGATCTGGAGGTCGAGTACGGTGATGGGAGCGCATGGCATCCATGGCACGGCCCGCTGCTGCGCCCGTATCGATTCCGCTATCGCGCCGGGCGCGAATATCGCCTGCATGGCGCGGCCACCGGGTTGCTCTACGTGCGCGTGCTGGACCGGGACATCCTGGACTGGCTCAGCGGTTTTCCGGACCTGTGGGGTCCGCTGCTCTACGTCCTGGCAGGTCAGCACGAACATGCCGGCGTGCTGGGCGAACTGGTCGTGCAAGCCGATCAGGCCTCGGTCGCGCAATCGCTGGGTGGAGATCCCGCCAAAGCCCTGGCCGCCCCTCGCCACGCCCTGCAGCGCAAGCTCCTCGACGGCCTGCGCTACCTGCTGCGTGACCAACTGAAGCTCAACCAGCCCGAAGCCTCCGATGGCTGGCTGACGCAGGACGCCCTCTGGCTGGTCAGCAAGACCGTCTCGGACAAGTTGCGCGCGCACTTGCTGTCGCAAGGCATGGAGGGCATCCCCACCAGCAACCTGGCGGTGTTCAATGTCTTGCAGGAGCATGGCATTGCGTTGCCGACACCCGATGGCAAAGCGATCTGGCGGGCCACGGTCCGAAGCGACGGCGGCTGGTCCAATACGTTCACGTTTCTGCGCCTCTCCCCTGCCCTGGTCTGGGATGCCTCCGAGCGGCCGGAAGCCTTCCATGGCCAGGTGACTGTGGTGGAGACGGATATGAAGGACGATCTGGCGCCGGTGGCAGCGGCGGATCATCCAAGCCCCTCAGCATCTCCGCCGCAGGCGCCCGAAAGCGAAGCCGCTGGCCGCCCACCCACCGCCGCGGCCCTCCCCTTCCCATCGGCCCCACCGCCGCACGATGGAATCGATGCGCTGCTGGCGCTGATGCAGCCGGACGCGAAAACGCACGAGGACGCGCCGCAAACGCCCTTCGAAACTGTCGCGCCGGCCATCACTCCGCATGGTGGAGGCACGGCATCCACCACCGACTGCGCTGGCCTTCCCGCCGATGGGCAAGCCACACCATCGGGCAGGCATTTCCTGAGCTGGTTGCGGCATAGCATCGTGAGCCGCCGGCTCGTCATCAACGATGCCAAGGCGTTGGTGCACACGGTGGCGGACACCGCCTACCTGGTCAGCCCGGGTGTCTTTCAGCGCTATGCGCAGGAGCATCCGGAGGTCGCCGCTTTAGCCAGGCAAGAAAAACTTCCCGAGTGGCAGTGGGTGCAAAAGCAGTTTGAAAAACTGCGCGTGCATCGCAAGCAGCGCGACGGACTGAACATCTGGACATGCGAGGTCGCCGGTCCTCGCAAAACGCGCAGACTGCATGGCTATCTGCTCATTGACCCCTTGATGGTCCTGCCGCAATCCCTTCCTGGCAATCCGTATCTCGTCTTGAAGGAGCCGGCGCCAGAATCGGAGGCTGATAAGGGCGAAACGGCCGTCCACGGCTGACGCTTTCCACAAGTAGCCATTGGATGGCAGCGCGCACAGTCAGGATGCGTGATAGCGCCCTTGCGCCGGTCCGGCTATAAAAGGGACCAGCAGCCGAGGTATCCCTACCTGGCCCGCCCGGTGGATAGCCATCGGCCCGAACGTTGCTGGTCTTTGTTGTCGGCCTGCTCGGACCTCGTCACCGAGCTGCGGGCTGTAACGACCCATCCGACATCCATAGATTGCCGCGGACCATCGAGCGGCTCCATCGGGTCACCCCTGACGGGCTTGTAAGAAGTCACTGACTGCTTTGTAGGGTGGATCGCACGCACGCCTGATTGCAGTCACACAAATCAAAGCGAAGGGCCTAGCGCTCATTCGCACTCGAAATCAATGTCGATCAGATGCTGGTCGCGGTCCTTGCGCGTCGTCGCCGTGCAAGACCTGACGTCGTCGCCGACGCGCTTGTAGATCTGCACCGCGCCAAGGGCGCCGTATTCGCACACCAGGTAGATTCCATAGGGATTTCTGCTCTCAAATTTCCAGACGCCCTTTGAGACCCCCGATGATTCCTGCTCATCGCCACCGTCAGGGATCAGCGAGGCCAAATCGCGAGGGTGCCCTGAAAAGACACCCATGGAAAAGAATGGCAAAGACCCGTCTCCCTTGAGGATGGCCCGGGTTCCTTCCGGTACATCCTGGGTTTGCAGGACCGTCTCTGAAACAGCCAGTGTCGTTGGACACTTCAACGTGTCCTTGGCAAACGCTGCACCGCATAGCAGCACCCCAGCCAACGACATTGCCGCGATCGCAGCGGTTGAAAAACGTTTGGATGACACGCGATGACTCCTGATGCGTTGGGCTTATGGGTTGGAGGGCGAGGACGACAACAGATTCGTGAGCGGAAGCGAGTGCGCCGGGCCGCCTGGACGGCACTGGCGAAGTCGCTCGGTCTCCGTGGCGACCTGGGCTGGCTCCCAGGTCACCCGGATCAACGCGTACCGATGCGGCATCGCCCATTGATTCGGACCGGTATCGATCGCGCTGTATCCAGTCAGGCAGTCCGAGGCGGACCTGGCTACCCTTGCCGCGCTCAGGGTGCGGTAAGAACCTGCGACGACGGCCTGCACCTGCGGCGGCGGAGGTTCCTCGGAAAACACCTGCTGTTCGGTATCCCACTTCAGCTGACGAGCAAGCACGTCATCTGCAGCATCATCGTCAGGCGAGAAGAACAGCGAGACGTAGACCGGGGCATGGCGCTTGGGGATCGCGACCCAGGATACGTGAGGGCCCTGCGGCTCGACCTTGGACCACGCCACTTTCAGATCATCCGATACCGCGGTCAACAGGGCGTGCTGACGTTTCGGATGCTCGAACCCCGCAGTCTGCGTCACGAGCAGTGCATACGCACCCGTTTGCTTGCCCGGCTCAAGCGGCACCGCGCCGGCGGAGACGGCGACCTGATGCTCCTCCAAGCCCGTCGTCCAGACGCGTGGCAAAGCCGCTCCGAAGAATGCGATGGGTTCAGCGGTGTGCGTCTGCGCATCGGCTCCCCATGCCGGCGCGCCCGACGCGTACCACGTCAACCTGACCGGTCCATGCGTGTTAACGCCCATCTTCGCGTGGCCTTCTGCAGACTCTGCTTGCGATGTCCTCGCGACCAAGCGCACCTCAAAGGGACATGCGGCGTCATCGCATGGGACGAGAGCGAGCTCGTAGGTCGAACGGCGTCCGCCATCCACGCCAATATCCGCGGGAAGTGACTCCAGCACCTGGCGGCTTGGATCATCGGGAGCGCACGCATCGACGGATCCCAGCATCTCCACCACTGGTAACACACCCATCATCATCGCAGGCACGATCGCCCTGCCAACATACTGGCCTGGAGACAACCTATGCCGAATCCATCGACGCACGCAGTCCTGCACCACCTAGCTCCTTGCGCCTGAGAAGTTGCCTGGCTTGAGCCATCCGACCCCGTCAAGCAGACCATCATGTCCTTCTCGCATGCCTCGTTGGCGATAAACCACCTGCAGTCGATGGCGTCCCAGCCGCCGTCGAGTGGATGCGATGCGCGAGGCGATGCGCGGTGCATCCGTCGACCAATGGCAGCCCCACGAGCAGAAAATCGGCAGGCTTTCGCTCATCGGGGAGAAGGGCTTGCGGTGTAGAGATCCGATGCGACACGAGGCGGGTGCACGACGAGGGTGCTGTACCCGCGGTAGCTGCCGGTCTTGAGCTGGTCGGTCACCCAGACGATCCATTCGGGTGCTTGGCCCTTGCCATGGTCGATGATGCCCACCACCTCCAACCGGAAGAACTGCTCCGGGGTGTCCACTTGCACGGTGCTGCCTTCGGATCGAACGTCGCCGGGCAGCAACGCACTGAGCGTGCGCTTGCTGGCATCAGTGCGATTACGCAGCGATGAAGGGAATGAGCGCAGGTCCAGCTTTTCGTACAGGGTTTTGCCCTGTTCGCCGGAGGCTGCGGCCTTCTGCGCGACGAAGGGCTTACCCGCAATGATGCGAATGCTGTCGCACAACCGGTACTCGCTTCGAATCTCGAAGTTGCGAGTCGATTCGGCTGGCTTGCTTGTCGACAACAGATCCGAATACTCCAGGCAGTTCTTGGCCGAAGCGCCGTTGTCGAACGCGAGCGGCGTGCGCCCGGCCGGCAGGGTTGCTTTGAGGTTTTGCAGCGCCGAGAGCAGTTCCGGGTTGATGACATGCACCACACCAGCAGCGTTGTCGGCAGCAGCACTGGTGTTGGCAGCATGCAAAGCACCGGTCACCATCACCGCAGCGGCAAGGGCTATCGCCCGTTTCATTCGCAGCGCTCGCGCAAGCAGCAAAGGGATCAATCCAGGTTCATCGGCTGTTCGGTGACATGCCTGAGCAAGCAGGGATGCAGGTGGTCCTTCGGATAAATCCAGGGTGCCTCTTCCTCCGTGCCCGCCGATGCCAAACCGAGATCACGGTCAATCGCATCGAAATAATACTTTTGCGACAAGCCATCCAGCCGGGAGATCACATGCTGGGGAATCGGGGTGCCGTCGGGCTGCCGGCTCCAACCGGTCTTCTGGATGGTGAACGATCTCCAGATCGGATCGGTATTGAAGTTCGTGGCGCTGGAGGACAAGGCCACGTAGTCCGTGCCGTCTTCGTCCTTGTACTTGACGACCTCGCGCAGCACCCTGAGGGATGGCACGTCCTCGATTTCATCGGGATTGCGGCGATCAAGAATGTAGAAATAGAACATTGTCTGACTGGCCAGATCGTACTGAATGATCAGTTCGTCCGACCCCGGATGCAGATAGTTCTCCAGCGTTCTGCGGTAGCGTGAATCCGGAGAGGGATGGCTTTTCTGAAAATTCAAGAACGACGTCAGCGTCGCCGACTGGCTTCGAGCCTCGGCCAGCGCCTCTTGATACTCCCGATCAATCGCGCGGTTAGCGAGGATGTAGTTGATATCCTGCACCAGCGCTTTACCGTGGTCGTCGCAGAAACGCTCGAATGACAGTGGGGACAGCGAAATTGCAGCAAAAATACCAGTCGGATCCATGTTGACCTTCGATGACGGTTTGCACCAGGTAGCGGCTGCGCACGAGCCAAACCAGTGTCGTGCAAGCACATGCATTTCTTCAAGAAGACGAGCGAGAAGGACCACGCCCTACCCCGTCTTTTTCGGCTATCGCATGGGCCCTCAGCAGATTAAATAAAACGGCCTGTACACGCTGCTGGAGCGATCAGCATGACTGGCTGTCCGAGATCAGTCTCTCAAAACCGATTCGGATGAACTCCTACTCCAATCAAGTGACCCCTCATAGCTCGGCCTGCACCAATTGCTGCAATTGCACTGAACTGGGAAAGCTGCGCACGCGATAGCGCGGCGGGTAGAAATCTGGCTGCAGCTCCATCAATGCACCGACAACGCCGACCGCCTGGTTCCACTGCACCACCACCACGTCGGCATCGCCTTCCTCGTTAGAGGTGACGAAGGCGATGCGGTCGGCCTTAGGCAGCAGGATGTCTACATCTTCGGTCCAAGTGGCGAGCGAGAATTGATGGCCGCTCCCGTCGTTTTCCTTGTACAAGCGGTAGGACGCGACAAAGATGTCCAGCTGTTCGGTCTTGTGCACCGCCTGCAGCAACTCGTTCTGCATGGCATAACTGGAGGCGTCCATCATGCGCCGCAAGTCGTCTTGGCGACGCAGGTGCTGGGGCTGCGACAGCGCGAAGGGCACGATGCGGCGCTCTTCGTATGTGTAGGCTAGCGCGGAAATGCAGCGCCCTTGACTGGCGGCTTCGATGCTCAGTTCCAACATGGCCGCCATCGGCGCTTCGTCGCGGTCGCCGACGACCAGCAGGCAGTCGCGGGTGGGCAGCATGAACACAGGGCGTCCCCTGACCGCTACGCGCTCGATCACGTCGGGCAACAGCACGCGACTGGTATCGTAGGCGTCCTGCCAGGCGCCCCGGAATACGCCCGGGGCCACCTCTACGAAGCGGTCTGAGGTGGCGTCGCGCAGGTTGTCATGAGCGATGGCCAGACCTTGTTCCAGGGTGATGCCCCATTCTTGATTCGGCCCCTGCAACAGGGGGGAGACGGACTCAGTGCGGTCGACGGCCAGCAACTCGACGCAGTCGTCGGCGATGTCGCGGAAGACGACAGTGAACGCGGCGTCGGGACCGTGCTCACGGCGGTGAACCAGCCGCATTTCCTCTAGCATGGCGCGATGGCGCAGCACCGGCATCAGTGTAGGCCGCACCTTTTCGAACGTCATGGCCTGGCTTTCTCCGTTGTTCCCTTCCATGAAGGCGGCGACATAGCTGCGGATCGCTTCGTCCCGGTGGCGGTGGTCGGAATTGCTGTAGGTTTGATACAGGTTGTGGAGATTGATGGTGCGACCATTGCGACCGACCAGTTGGAACGTGTCCGGATCGTAGTCCATGTCTTCTCCAGCGCCCTGCGCGCGCAACGCGGCGAGGAATCGCTTGGCAAAAGTGTCAGGGCCGGGTTTGCGGTTGAATAGCATGTCGAACAGTGCAGCGAACATCAGCAGTGGTCCTCGGCGAATGGGGTCATGCGTGCGCTCGGCCAGAACATAGTCACCCGGCCTTCGCCTCTGTAGTAAGTAGTCCCATACGTCATCTCTTCCTGACAAACATGGGCAGGCAAACTTGCGGCTGTCATACGGTATCTAGAAATCTTTGGAAAAATTAACCCGAATCACCGCACAGTTCTTCTTCGATAAGGAGACGAGCGAGAAGGACCGTACCCTACCCCGCCTTCTGACGTGCCGCATATTCGACCATCGCTCGTGCCGCTGGCACACTGGCGCCTTCGAATCGATGCAGACTGCCCCATGCTGCCCGCCCTGAACGTGCTGCTTACCGTGCTGGCCGGTGCCGCGATGTGCAGCGTAGGCGCCGCATACGCCGTCACCCATGACCGGTCACCGGAGTGCGTCAAGGCACCGGCCCTCACAGGGGACACGGCGTTGTGCACTGCGCAGCATGGCTTGCTGAAGCTCACGTATGAGCGCGCGTCTGGCCGCATCGTGCTGCAGGCGCCCACTGCACGAAAGACCGTGCTGGAGACCATCCCCCACCCTTACGACCCCGCACGGGTTGGCGCGGAGAACCTCATCCGCTGGCTACCAATGAAGCTGCAGCCTTATCTCGCACACGGCAAGCTGCTCTATTTCTCCGCACGCCGTTCATCACCAGGCGATGGGCATGGCTACTGTGGCGCGGGTGCCGAGATCAGCGTGACCGCGGTGAACCTGCGCCCCGTGCCGAAGGTCGAAGGACATGTGCCGGTGTCCAGCTGCCTGGACAACATTGAACTGGCAGCCAGTAGCGGCAACGATCTGAGTCCCTACACGGTCAGGGATGGGAAGTTGACCATTGCATTCAGCGCCTATCCGGGCCGCGGACAGGCTGTGGCTCAGATCAACGACGATCTGAAAGGACTCGACTTCTTGGTATCTCCATGATCTTCGATCCGCCCCTGATCCAACGCAACCTGTTCGCCATGAAAAAGCTGATTCGCATCGTTCTCCATGCTGCGTCCCTTCTCGGCCTGATGGTCATCGCACTCACCGGGCGGAAAGATGACCTGATCTACGAGATGGACCCGTCCATCCCCCCGCATGCCATCGAGCATGGCTCCGGCAACCACGTCGTCGTAGCCGGAGTTGTGTTTGCGCTCGTGGCACTGGTGCAGGCGGTCCTTGGCGTTAGAACCCGCTCGCCGTGGGAACGGACGCTCTCTGCCAGCTTGATCATTGTTGGGATGGTGCTTGTTGCGCTGAGTTCGGCAAGGTGACGTCGTGTGTACGGTGACCTTGATGTCTACGTCGACGCCAGCGTTGTCACCCACTTTTATGCAATCTTTCACTTGCTTCGAGAAAATGGATCTTCGATGGCAGCCAATGAAATGCTCTTTCTGAGCAGCATCGCCAGCCTTTACTTGATGCTGGCAATCAGTCCAGGCCCCAATTTCCTGGTGATCACGGCAACGGCCATCAGCCAGTCCCGGCGCCAGGCATTGTGTGTGGGGCTGGGTGTTTCCACGGCCAGTGTGGTGTGGGCCAGTCTCGCTGCGGTGGGCCTGGGCGTGGTGCTTGGGCAGTACCACTGGGCCCAACAACTCCTGCGCGCGATCGGCGGTGTCTATCTCGTCTACATCGGCATCAGGATGTTCCATGGAGCGGATCGACCGATCACGCAGCGCGATCAAGCTCCCGCAATGCAAGGCTCATGGCAGGCATATCGCTACGGCCTGGCAACCAATCTGACGAACCCCAAGACACTGGTGTTTTTCAGCAGTGCCTTCGCGACACTCTTCACCCCGAACCTGGCCTTATGGGCCAAGGCAGCCGCGGTACTGGTGGTCGCGGCGATCTCGCTCACCTTGAACACCGTGATCGCCAATGCGTTTTCTGCCGACGCGGCCCGCAAGCGTTACGCGACCGCCAAACCGATCATCGACCGATTGACCGGCGGGCTACTGATCTTCTTCGGCGCAAGACTTCTTCTACCCAAATAGGAACCCTGCAGCCATGTTCGCTGCCAGATCGTCCTGGCTTACGCCATGATGTTCCGCCTGCATCCGCTCCAACGCAATACTCTCTCAATGAAACGGACTTGATACATGTTGACCGGCATGCTTCTGCGGACCTACTTCTCCCTGCACCATGCACAGATGGCGGCATACCATGCCAGAACAGCCGCGACGCTTGAGCTCGATGGCTCTGAAGAAAACGCAAGTGCAATGAGCGCTCACGTCTCCGGCGCCGTGATTTGCGCAGGCGCCTTCATCGACGCTACCGCCAACGAGCTTTCCGAAAACGACGGCCGACCACGCAAGGACATCCGTGGAGTGCCTGCATCGATTGTGCGGCCTGGGCCATCAACTCCGCTACCGAGTTTTTGGATGACTTCTTCTCACGCTTGGGAAAGCCCCCGAACCACGACCATCTCCGCCACCGAATCGACGTACATCGCCAGTAGTTGCCTTTCCTCAGGCAACGGGCCAACCACGTGCTCAAGTCTTCTTTTTTAGTGGCTTCGGCCTGCCCTGCTGCGTGTTAGGCGATGCCGTAGACCATCTTGCAATAGTCGACGGTATAGATGATGAACGCATCGATCTGGCCGATCATGCCCTTGTTTCTCGGATTGGCTAATTGTCCGGGTGAACCAGTTCTCTCCAATCGCCCGACTGCAAGATATGGATGCTCTTCGGACCGACGCAAAGCAGAACATCGCCCACCACCGACACGTCCTCGCACTCAGGCACCATGTTGATCTTTTCCAACCGACTCTTCGGCGCCTGCGGATCCAAGCGGAACAAGCCCTGGTTGGATGAAAAATACAAATGCCTGCCGAAGAAGGCCATGTTTGTCAGGAGCATGTTGTCATCGTAATGACTGACGTCTCGAAAGCCTTCAGCGGCGTTACCACGCATTACCGCTCCATTGAATCCACAGGCCCACACTACACCGCCCGGCGTGCACATCACCGCCATGAGGGTTTCATCGGTAGAGGTTTCACAAGCTATCCAGTCGTGGCCGCCGTAGTGGTAGATCCCCTGCCCGCCGGCAACATACAGGTCGTCGGCGCGGTAGCCATCGATGTCCGACAGATCGTCCCCCACAATAGGGGAATGCAGCGCGAGGTCTGCCTTCAAAAGCGGTGCTGGCTTGCGCAATGTGCCTGCCATGTCGCTCCAGCCCCGGCCGTTCCGCCGGTAGATCTGACCACCACCTCCACAAACATACAACGAACCGTCGATTTCCTTGAGCGCGTTGAGGTATCCGTAAACAGGTCCCTCCGGCTCTGCCAATCCCGCGCCTTCTATCTTTTCGGCCAGCTGGTCACCGGGCCAGTAATAGAGGACTTGCCCCTGCCTGGAGAGCACGGCATAGCGGCGCTGGCTGCCGAGCGCCCGGTGCACGACGCACATGTCAACGGCAGTGAAATACGGCATGTCGGTGTGACGCCAGGTGTTGGGGGCCTGAGCATCAAAATAGAAAAGCCGAGTGAACTCTTCGCTGGTGTCGAGGGCATCAGGTTTCGATGCGATCATGTAATAGTCGCTTTCGATGGCGGTGCAACGGCTGAAAGTGATGGCGACTGCGTTCATTGTCTTAACCCGCTATCGCAGCGGGCCTCCTTGCGATGTTTTTCCTGGACCGATCTTTGAGAAATCGATGGGTATTTTTCCGCTGAGGTCTGCCCGCACGACCGTATCAACGTCCACCCCCTTGAGCTTATGGTACGCAAGTAACTGCGCTTCAGCAGGATGGGGTTGCAGCCTGTGATTTTCCCTACCGAAAACGCACCTACTGCTTCTAGTAAACCGAGTTCTGCTGTGCCTAGCGGGCTTGCCAGCCAAGCCCGCCGCTCACCCAGAGTGATCAGGCGCCCGCAATGGGAGGTCCATGGCAGGCCTACCGCGACGGTTTGGCAGCCAATCTGACGAACCCCAAGGCACTGGTGTTTTCCAGCAGCGCCTTCGCGACACTCTTCAACCCCAGACTTGGCCTTCTGGGCCAAGGCAGCCGCGGCACTGGTTGTCGCGGCGATCTCGCTCACCTTGAACACCCTGATCGCCAATGCGATTTCCGCCGACGCGGCTCGCAAGCGCTACGCCACCACCAAACAGATCATCGACCGGTTGACCGGCGGGCTGCTGACCTTCTTCGGCGCAAGACTCTTTTATCCGAATAGAAACTTTGCCGCCATGTGCGGCCAAGCCGAGTCGGCCTTCACCTACGCAGTCCGTTGCTTGCCACAGCATTAGCAACCTTGCTAGCGCCCTAGGGCATCGTGCGCCTCGCGCTCCCAGGCTTGGCGTTGCGCGATGGCCAAGCGCTCGGCTTCTTTTTCACCATAACGAAGCACAGAGAAGTACCTTCGCTTGGGTAATCCCTCTGGTTTGGTGAACTGAGCCACTCGATACGTCACCCTCCGCACCTGTCCGTTGCGCAGAACCGTTTTGACATTGACAGTACCTACACCTGGAACTCTATCGGTCTGCAGGCGATACGGATTGGGCGCGGGCTCCTCCTTGTTGGGAATGATGCAAACAGCAGGCTCATCATTGCCGCGCGACGACCGGAGGTCGAGCTTTTCGTCGTGGTAAATGACGTGCCCATGAACCTGCTTGAGCAATTCAACGCGTGCCCCAATTGCCAGTTGTCTTGCTTTTTCCTCGCCATATACGCGCACTGCGAACTGCCGCGTCTTGCATGTGCCGTCTTCAAAGTGGATAGAGGCTTTCCATTCGCCCATTTTCGTGCGAAACACACCAGGCACACCGCTGGTATTCGTTGATCGGCGAATGGCGTGTGCCTCTTGCTTTGTCAACGGCGGGAAACGTTCATTGACCTCAGCCCTAAAAGCCAGTGCAGCTTTTAACGCTTCTTCCATGCTGCCAAATGCCTTCGCGCTGAATTGACGCCCAATGACGCTTCCACGACGGCGAATGCTTACACGCCAAGCGGACGGGACTGAGTTGACAGTGCGCATGCTAATTCCATAACGTTTTGTCTGGGCGGTCAACCCCAGCCAAGCGTTAAGTTGTACAAAAGGATGATCTTTGGCGCCTTCACCAATCCGCTGTTCAACATCTCTGTTGTGCAAAGGGGCGCTGATGATGCCAAATACCATACTGTTATGCCTAGTAAATCGGATGAAAAAATACCTGCCGGGCGCAGGCCTGCGAGGGGAGATGCGGCTTTAAAACTGACCCGCAGCAATGCTTCTGCTGCGACGCCAGGTAATTGAGCGCGCCGTCGCCATTTACTTATCTAAGTTTTTAGGATTAGCATTCCGACCGTCGCGGTAAGTGAGCATCGTCATATATAGGATGAATATGACTAGAAGAGGTGCATACCTATAGGAACTAAGGTTGTGTCTCTAACGTAAGCTCGGCCTGAATGTGGTTGACATCCGCATTGACGTACGAATAGTTTGATTCCGTCCAATACGGCGAATTCACCCCCGATACATCAAATTCAAAACCCCCCGGAATGTTGACTGTTGCTGTAAAATAAAGAGCAGAGCCATCGTCTGACGTGTATTCAAACCAAATCATTAATATATCGACATCATTACTATAAACGTGGCAACTGCAACTTGAATTTTGCGGCAGGTCAGTAGGACGGTTATCCCAATGCGCTCCAGCGCCATTGTGCCCGTAATTGGTCAAGGTTAAAGAATGATTAGAGGAGTTCGTAATTTTCAAGGTTATGCTGTGAATGCTCATCATGTCATCCTTGTCAATGGAAAAGCGATAATCCTCCCGATGCTGCCGTCAGTCAACCTAGCCGACCGACTTCACACTTTCCAACCTAACGACCACTTAGGCTCGCCTGATAAACCATTTCACAAATGTTTTCTAAAATTATTTTAAATCACTGTACGAAGTGGCTCTTTCAAAACAGAAGCAGCGCGTACTGGAGCGTGAAGTGTGACTCTGGCTAACTGCCAATCGATGAGGCTGAAGACGGCTTGCACAACTATTCCTGAGCTTACGTGCCAATAATAAGACAGCAGTTGTTCGCTCTCAGCTACTTTTACGGGTGGATGTTCTGCCTTGGCAATCGCCACGTCAGGGCGGTCACCAAAGTGCATACCGAAAGGCAGGTCACCGAGATATCCCGAGGAACCGAGGTCGCCCCGTCGCTTGTAGGTAATGGCCGATACGATCTTGTCAGGCAGCTCGTGAGGACGGTTTGCTGCCCCAGTGATTTCCTTGAAGTAAATGACAGTGCCATGTGATCGGGCTCGGCCACTCATTTCCTCGGGGCAACCGATGTCCTCATCGATTTCGTTGCTCAGTCCCAGGCTCGCAAGGAAATCCTGCACCTCCAGCGAATCCGAGGAATGCCCGAGTTGAGCCAAGCCCGGCATGGTGTAAGGGGCGTTGAGAGGAATATCCAGTAACTGCGGGTCTAGCATGACGTCGTCGAAAACGTTCTTGCGCCGGATATGAACGTGAGCCAGAGGAGAGTCCTGCCCATCATTCTGAAAGCCAAAGTTCAGAACGAAGTCGTCGACGACAAAGAGGTCCGTGGAGGTTTCGTAAACGGTTCGGCGGGCCAGTGGCGCACCTAACGCCGCATATGCGGCATCTGATCGTCGGGTTGTCATGCGCACGCCCCGGAAAACCGGACCTTCGAATCCCTGGTAGATCTGAACACCTTTAGCGAAAAACGCAATCTGTTCTAAAACGAACGCTGCTTCAACACCACACGGGGATCGATGCACCAGATCATAGTCTTCGCGGGGCTGGAAGATCAGGCAGAAGCCGTCCCGCTCAGACTGTACGACCATAGACTCCTTGGACCGACGCATCAGCTCGTATTCCACATCCGTATCGCCATTGTCTTCGACTAAACCTTCACTCTCTACTTGGTCGGGAGTCATAGGGCGGTCGTGAATATATTTCTGGACGAGATATGCCTCCAAGCGATGGGCTTCGGAAGAGCAACCTAATAATTCGATCAAAGCCAAGACGTCACCGATAAAATCAGCCATCACAACCCCTAAATCTCTGCGCCTTGCCTTCAATCACAAAGTCCGTATTTACGCTTTCCATTAGTTGGCACGCCAATCTGGAAGAACTGCAGCTTTTCCCCTTCGAAGGCCACTGTCCACACGAGTCCATCAAGGAAGTAACTGTCATTGTCTGGTAGGCGCCTTTTCAGATTTTTAAGTTTGCTCTCAATTTCGCTACGCGAATCTGTGGCATTAAGGCTATAAGGCAAAGGGCCAGTATAAATTCCGTGATCCTGCCCCTCATCCAGCAGCATGATCTCTAATTGATAAAATACAAAAGTACCTTCACTTTTGGGCGTAATGCCCAAGCTTTCCACGCTGATTTGGAAAGACATGGTAAGCCCAGTACCTTTTATCGGAATAATGGTATCAAGCGACTTTCCTATTTTTGGCCGTTTTTTGACCCCTGACGCCGTCAGGTAAGCATCGAAAGGCTTATAGATACTGCCGTGCCCTAAAAAACCGATCATTTCAATCGCATTCATTATTTAGCCTTTATTGCGTTATCAATCGCATCCTGAATGTATTTATCCCAATCCATATTCCTCAACTCTTCAGCCGCTTTGTCATAAGCATCTTTGCACCCGTGATCTTTACCCTCCATAGCTTTTGATATTTTCTCAGTATTTCTTTTCACCGCGCCCTTCAAGTCTGATGCGTCTTTCTTGATCTTCTCAGGAGTATTTTTGTGCCTCCAAGTGTCTCCGTCAGAATGTATATCAGGCGGAATGGCGATGGTCGGAGCCTGATTTCTAACTGCGTTTAGAATTTTCTTCGCCTGAATTTCATTTATTCTCATTCCGCTCTCGCGCAACTCCAGGATTTTTAGCTCCGCAGCATGCTCTAGCGCGGCACCCGAAGGCGTGTGGTCCTTTTCCAGGCCACTGCCCTTCAGTGACTTTCTGTCGTTATAAGGCACCTTCTTGCCGCAATCCTTGTGCCTCTTGGGCTTTCCCGTGTCCTTACCGCCTGCATTGCCCTCCGCCTTCTTCGCAGCAGCTTCTTCCGCCTCCTTGGCCTCCCGCTTGGCCAAGGCCTCTTCCGCCTCGCGGGCAGTTTTCTTGCCTACTGCCTCAACTGCAGCGTCAGCGGCTTTCTTACCGTACTTTGCGCCCGTGGAGGCCATGCCCGCGCCAGGAATCATGGCCGCCGCGCTGATGGCAGCATTGACTTTATCGCCCTCCGCCAGATAGATCAAAGCATTGGCGCCATCCGCGATTTCGCCGGCCCCGGGAATCAGCCCGACGACATCCAACCCGGTATGCACCACGTCGCTGCCCCAGCGACTCCACCAGCTTTTCTCGGGCTCGGTGGGCTTGATAGGTGGGGCGCTGTTGCCGTGCGGATTAGGCGCGGTGTCCGGGACCACGATGCCCGTGGTGTTGCCGATCGGACCCGGTGACGGATAGTTATTGGGCTTGACGCGCGCGTTGCGTGTTTCGGCCTCTGGCGGCCGGGGTCTTTTGGACGCCATAGGGTGTTACGGTTTCTTCCAGTTCATCCACATCTTGTCGGCGGTACGCACGATGGCCCGCCCGTTGACGTACACGGATTTGCTGTGGTCGATGTCGTGACTGATGAAGACGTTGGTCTGGCTGACCACCCCCTTTCCCTGTCCAGGTTCATCGCCCATCACGTTGTCCACATAGCTCTGGTTGTGCAGATACACCGGCTTTCCCTGCAAGAAGACGTTGGGCGAGCAATGCTGGCTTTGATCCAGCTGGTGGGTGATGGGATATGGCACCGGCACGCCGTTCTTGCTGGGCGTCAGGCAGACGTCGGGCGCGAGCGAGACGACGCGAAAGCGCCCGTCCTTGGCGACGATGTTTTCATTGGCCATGGCTGGCTCCCCGGGCTTGGTTCTGCCGGGCTGCCTGCTGCATCGCCTCATCGAGTTGCATGCCAGTGCCTGCAGGCCAGGTGCCCAGTTCCAACTGCCGCACATCGGTCTTGGCGCTGACGACCGCGCGACGCACGATGCTGAGCGTGCCCGCTTCCAGATCGAGGATCACGGTGTCGATGTGCATCGGCGCGAACATCAGCACACCGACCTTCAACCGCACCAGCAACTGCAAGTCCTGGCGGGGCAGCGTGAAACGGTAGGGGCCCTTGTGCCTTGCTGCCGCCGTGAAATGCACCAACACCACTTCCTCACCGCCTTGCGGATAGTCGATCTGCTGGTCCTCGGGTGCGCAGTTCCAGTAGCGGTAGTCGTGGTCGAGCGGGCTCCTGGGCCACTGGATCTGCTTCCAGCGCTCGTCGTGGGTGCCGGCCAGCGCCACCCGCGGGGACCACCAGCGGCCTACCGGCCCGACACCCACGACGGGATAGTCGTCCTGCCCGGTATAAGGGCGATTGAATGCCTCGATCTGCGGTGCGGGCCGTTCGGCGTCGGACATCGATGCATCGGTGATGGGCGGGGATCCCAGCGAGGCACCGTCGCGCCGGAGTCTGTCCAACGCCTCGTTGGCTTGCACCACCGCGTCGGGCAACCGCCCGCAACCGATAGGGTTGGCGGGGTACAGCGCCGGCAGTTGCGAATGCGCCTTCCGTGCAAATTGCCGCGATGCGTCGGGCATGCCGCCGTCCAGTTCGCCGTCCGCACAGGCCTGCAAGGCATTTTCCTGGCGGATGACGTTGGGGCCGCCGAAGGCAGTTTCGTAGCGCAGGCGCACACGGGTAGTCGGCTCGGGATCGGTCAGTTGGAGCATGCCCAGTGCGGCGACGGACCGGGCAAAGCGGCGCGGACCGGTAACATGAAAGGTTTTTTCGATGGCGCTTCCGAAGCGAAATCCCACTGGCCAACGGGCCAGCGGCGTGCCTTCCGGCGAATGTGCTGTTGCATTGACCAAAAGCACGTCGCACCTGGGCTTATATGGCGCGTAGTCGCTTTCTTGCAGAAGGCTACTTTCGTTGACCTTGCCTTGGAACTGGTCCGCTTGGCACAGCGGTAGCTGCTGCTCGGGCGGCAGCAGCACCGGCTCCATGCGTCCGTTCTTTTCCTGAAGTTGGAGCAATGAGTACGAAATGCGGGTGACCACCACATGGAAGATGTCCCCCTGCGGATCCACATGCTGGAAGTATTGGCTCGGCCAAGGCGTGTGGTTGATGACTTCCGGAACGCCCGCAGCATCGATAGGGCTGGGCAAGGTGTGCGATGGGAGTGCCATGGCGTCGATTCAATTAAGGTCGATGCGCTTGGAATCCAGGCCAATGTGCTTGGTCCCCACCACATCGATTTCCTTGCCGTTGACGGTGATCTGCCCGCCTTTTTCCATCTTGATCACCGAGGCGCCGCATACCAGTTCGATGGAATCGCCTGCCTCGATGCGGATTACCTTGCCGGTCTTCTGGCTCCAGTTTTCCCCCACCTTGGTGGTCTGGCTCTGCCCCACGGTGACCGAGCGGCCCATCAGCACGTTGGTGCTCTGCGTCAGCCCCACGTTGACCACCATGGCCGCGCCCACGTTCACGTTGTAGGCCGCTCCGATGTTCATCATCTTGGCCAGGCCCACGTTCTGCAGATAAGCCAAGCCAATGGTCTCGGTCTTGAAACTACCCACCTTGATCGACCAGTTATTGCCGATCTTGTCTTTCTCGTTGCGACCAATGGTCTGAGTTCGGTTCTTGCCGATGCTCACCGTCTCATCGATCCCCACGTCGCGCCGACGGTTGTCGCCCACGGACAGGGTTTCGTTATGGTCCACGCGCCGCTTGCGGTCGTTGTGGACGGTCTGGGTTTCGTCGTTGTCGATGGTGGTCACGCGGTCGTGGTGCACCGTGCGGGTTTCATCGTGGTCCACCACGGTACGCAGATCGTGGCCGATCCAGCGGTCCTCGTCGTTTTCCACCTCGGATAGTTGGTCCTTCTGCGCGTGCAGCCACAGCTGCTCGGCCCCGGCCTTGTCTTCGAATCGGATGGCATTGGCATCGCCCGCTCCGTTCTTCAATCCGTCGCCAAATGCGCCACCCTTGCTCGATTTGGTCTTGATGCCCGATTGCGTGGCGTTGCCGGGCAACGACCACGGGGGCATGTTGTTGGCGTTGTAGACGCAGCCGGTGATGATCGGGTAATCGGGGTCTCCGTTCAAAAAATCCACCACGACCTCGTGGCCGATGCGCGGGATGAACATGGCCCCGAAGCCGGAGCCGGCCCAACTGCTGGAGACGCGCACCCAGCAACTGGAGTTCTCGTCCATCGCACCCACGCGGTCCCAGTGGAACTGCACTTTGACGCGCCCGTACTGGTCGGGCCAGATCTCTTCGCCGGGCGGACCGACGACCACAGCAGTCTGCGGGCCAGTGGTCTTGGGTTTGGGCGTGGTGCGCGCCGGCGTATAGGGCAACGTAGTCGGCTGCGCCTGCAGGGTGAACTTCTGAAACGAACCCTCCTCCTGCGGCGTGCCCTTCGGCCCGGGCGCCGCGGCGCTGACCTGGGGATTTTCCTTGAAGTGGTACTCGAGGCTGGTGAGCAGGTACTGCTGGTTCTGGTCTTCGCGGGGGTAGTTCTCCAGCGTAAAGGTATAGCCAGGTGCAAGGGCCCTGTGGCGCGATTGCCCACGCACGATGCTGTGACCCGTCAGGCTCTCCTGCAGACGAACACGGGCATAGGCCTCACCGTCGCCAAAGTCGGTATAGCCCCCAGGCCATTCGTACATCTCGTAGCTGTCGTGCGCATGGCCCGGCGGGGTCTGACGCATGTTGGAGAGGTCCGCCCGGGGTTTGGTGAAGTCGTAGTCGTCGTTGTAGTGCCGTCCGGAGTGGATGCTCTGGCTCAGTTGCCAGGCGTGGATGTTTTCCTTATCAGCGACCGCCGCCTTCTCCGGCGGGTAGAACGGAATCACCGCCGCCCCTGGCAATGGGCTGTGCGAGGCGACGATGTCGTCGGCCAGGGTCAGCGTGTGCTGGCCCGCATTGTGCTGATGGAAGTAATAGATGCCCTCGTGCTCCATGAGGCGCGAGACGAATTGGTAATCGGTTTCGTTGTACTGGACGCAGTAATCCCAGGTGCGATAGCTGCGCGTCAGGCGTTTTTCCATGGGGTAACCATATTTCCCCAAGACCTGCTCGATGATTTCCGGGGCAGTCTTTCCCTGAAAAATCTTGAAATCGCTCTTGCGGGTGGCCAGCCAAAGCCAGGGACTCAGTTCGAGCCGGTAGGCGTAATACCGATGATCCTCACCCTGCATACCAAATCGCGTGACGATTCCATCGAGATGTCGCACCCCACCCCCCTGCGTTTCCACCACGACGGTGGCGTTCTTGCCCAGCAACGCCTTGGGATCGATCCCCTTGCTGTCGCTCAACAAGTCGATATCGAAACGAAACAGTTGGCTGATGGCCTCCTCCCCCTTCAACTGCCTGAATTGCAGTTGATCGCCAACGGGAGTTTGAATCGTAACGCGCCGGGTCATTTTCCATGGGCGTACCCGTGAAGGAAACGCAGTTGTATCAATTGGCGCGGATATTAACGTGCAACCGATAACATACGCCCTTCCCCTACGAGCGAATATGTGTATTCAAATGTTATTTCTTATATTTTAGATAAGCCATTTTTATCTCCATCATGGTAATCCCATGCTTTGAGCAAGGGAGTCGCCATGTTGCAGCGCCTGCATCGGGCGCCCATGCAACGCTCAGAACCGGTACTTGGCACTGGCGGTCCAGGTGCGCTCTTTTCCCAGGTAGCACTCGCCGTGGTAGCAGATGGTGTTGTATTGGTGGTTGAGCAGGTTGGTGACGTTCAAGGCCATCCGCCACTTTCCCGTGTCATAGCGCAGCATGGCTGCCAGCAGGGTGAATCCGCCCTCTGCCGAAGTGTTGGCTTCGTCGTTCTGGCGCTCCCCCACGTAGTTGAGACCCGCGCCCACACCGAAGCCTCCAGCGAGCGCGTAGTCCAGCCAAAGCGATGCAGTCTGCTTGGGCACCGTGGGCGGGATCTTGCCGACTTCGGTGACGTCCGCGCTATCGGTCACCTCGAGATCGAGCCAGGTATAGGATGCGGCGAGCTGCAGCTTCGGAGACAACGCGCCTTTGGCTTCCAGTTCCAAGCCGCGCGAGCGCTGCTTGCCGATCTGACGTGCGTCCGAAGTGATGCTGTCGTACGTGACCACGTTGGTCTTTCGAAGATCGAACAACGCTGCGGTGAACAGACTTCTGCCGTCCTCGGGCTGGTACTTGATGCCGGCCTCCACCTGCTTGCCGCGACTGGGCTGGAACGGTTTGTTGTCGGCGTCCACGCCACTGGTGGGCAGGAACGATTCGGCATAGCTGGCGTAGGGCGACCATCCGCGGCCCAGCAGGTAGTTCACGCCGATGCGGCCGCTGAAGGCGTCGTCCCGTTGTCCCGTGCGTTGCGCGTTCAGGCGGTTGGCCGTGGTGGTCGTAACGCGGTCCCGGCGCCCGCCCAGCGTGGTGACCCAACGGTCCCCAACGCGGATCTGATCCTGTGCGTAGAGCCCGATCTGATCCATGTCTTGGGTGAAATCCGCCATGGGGGTGCGCGGTGCCGGCACGGCCATCCCGTAGACCGGAGAGAGCAAGTCCAGGTTGGGTCCCGTGCCCCGAAAGCGCAGCGCCCTGCCTTCGAGGTGGTTCCAATCCAGCCCGAACAGCAGTGTGTGCTGGACTGATCCGGTGCGCGCACTACCCTGCACCTGCGTGTCGACGGACCCTTGCTTCAGTCCGTCGTCCCAGGAGCGCGTGCTGCGGGACAGTGTGTGTCCGTCCCCCTGCAGTGCATCGCCCCACAGGGCATCGCGCTCCAGCGCGATGTCGGTGTATCGCGTGTTCTGGCGCAACGTCCAGCCGCCCTGGAATGCATGCTCGAACTGGTAGCCGAGCGAGTACTGGTTCTGCTGGAAGCGGCTGAACGACGGATCGCCGTATTTGATGCGGCGCAGGCGGTCGTCGGGATCGACAAAATTGGCGTAGTACGGGTCTTCGCCCGAGCGATCCTTGATGAACTCCCCCAGTAGTGTGAGCGAGGTGGTGGGCGTAGGCCGCCAACGCACCGATGGGGCGAGATGAACGCGTGTGCGGTTGATGCGCTCACCATTGGGATACCGATCCTGGTCATTGCTGTCCAAGCCCACGCCCACCAACCGGAGGCCCACGTTGCTGCCATCGCCCAGAGCACCGCCCACATCGAATGCCACTTGCCTGCGGTCGAAACTGCCGACCTGCACCTCGATCTCGCGCGCAGCGTCCGCACCCGGCGCCTTGCTCACACGGTTGACGACACCGCCCGCATCCCCCTGGCCGAACAGTACCGACGCCGGGCCGCGCAGCACTTCCACGCGCTCCAGCCCATACGGCTCGGTCAGGCGATAGATCACCCCGAACTGCGTCTGTGGCAAGCCGTCCCTGTAGCTGCTGGTGTTGCCCGGAAAGCCGCGCAGCGCGATGTACTCCCAGCCGCGGTTGTCCGGTCCGTACGCGGCCACCGAGACACCGGGCGTCTGCGCCACGATGTCCATCAGGTCCAGCGAGCCGCGCGCATCCATTTCGGTGCGCCCAATCACCGAGATCGACTGCGGTGTCTCCAGCATCGCGGTGTCGGTCTTGGTGGCCGTCAGGCTTCGCTGCGCCGCATAGCCGATGGGCTCGGGCACTTGTGCATCCGCCGTGACCTGGAGCGTCGGAAGCGAGGTGGCGGCGGGTAGTGCCGCGGACCTCAGCACCACCAGGCGTTCTTGCAGGTCGATCTCGGCGGCGAGCCCTGTGCCAGCCAGCATCCGGTGCAGGGCTTCGCGACGGCTCAAACGGCCGAAGACGGCTACCGATTGCCTGCCCGCCGTCAGCGAAGGCGGCGCCAGCAACTGCATGCCGGCTTGCCGGGAAAACTCGTTGAGCGCCTCGCCGAGCGGTCGCGCGGGAACCGAGACGGAAATGGGCGCCTCATGCTCGCGCGCATCGGTTGCCGATGCGGGAGCGGACACACCAAGGACAAGCAAGGCAGCGGCCATGCCGGTTGAAACAATGGAAGGCACACGATGGGGCATGGAACCGGACTCCGACGGGCAAGAATGAACGACCTTTGCCTCGGTGGCGACCGATGAGGGGCCGGGCTCGCGCTGTTGCGCTTCGGCGCCGCCCTGCATGCGCGAGCGGACTCTCGGATTGGCTGCCTTGGTAAAACGGTATGGCAGTGGGAAGACCGATTGGCTGCGGCAGAATCCTGCGGCACGCAAGCAGCAGGATCCTTCTCACCTCGCCTTGCAAGGCAAGGACGCAGCCCGGGCGGTTACGGCTTGCCTTGCTGCTCGTAGTCCGTCAGGTAGTGCTCCGGGTTGCTCTGCGCGGACAGATCTTCGTCATAGCGCACCCAGGTGGACTTCTGCGAGCCGGGGACATACAGCTCGCCCGCGCTCCCATTGAGGATCAGCAGCACGTAGGGGCGTCCGTTGAGCTGGACCGTGTAACGCGTGTCCTTGGCCGTGGTGCTGGTCGTTGCGAGCAAAATCTTCTTGTCGATCGTGCTGTCGGAATCGGTGACCTGGATCAGTGCCTGGTTCTTCTCGCGCGGGCCGTAACGCAAGGTCCAGGCCTTGACGCCATCGGTGGACGCATAGGTCTTCACCTGCGTGGCGATTTCCGCGCGAGGCGCGTCTGCATGGACCGTCGCAACAGCACCGGCAAACAGGACGGGAAAGAGCACGGCCGTGGCAGTCAACTGGCGCAGGCGGTAGCGAAGTTTCATCAACATCTTCCTTGGTGGATAGGTCAGGGAACGTACGGAGAGGTTCAGGACTCAAGGCTCAGCAGCTGGATCACACACCACGTGCTGGCTTCACGAACTCAACCGCCCTGCCTGTATCAAGACGAACAAGCGGTCGATTTCCCCACCCGCAGGATTCAAGCAACCGCTTCGGGGTGTCGCGCTTTGCAGCGCTGGCTACTTCGGCCAGTGCGCCAGCGTCCCTGACCGCTTGCCTGGTCCAGTTCCTGCGGCTAGCGTGGGCGGCCCGATCCTGATCGGTCCGCTGGAAAGGCGCAAACGAGAGCCAGGCCTGCACAAATGCTACGCATTGTTCACTCGACTTCATTTCATCGACTGGCTGGGCTGGCTCTTTCGTTGACGCCGGCCCTGGCTGTCGCCGAAGTCAGCGACAAGATGCCCTCCCCGACGGATGTCTGGATCATCGCGCTTGCCGCGTCGGGTGTGTGTGGCGCGCTCATCGCCTGGCGGCCTTGGGTGGGGGCCTTGGCCACCGTTCTGCCTGCGTTTTGGCTGACTGGACTGCTGTTGGAAATGCACTCGCCCGACATCGGCCCCTACCTGTCTGCAGAGCGAGGCTGGATCTACTACCTTCAGGCGTACCTGGGTGCGGGGGTGTTCGTTACCGCGCTGGTGTTCGGGCTGCGCATGGGCCTGCGACGGCGTAGGACAATCGCGCCATCAGCCCGCGCGCGAAAGCGCGATTGAGCAATCGCCATATGGCCACCGATGTCATATGCGACGCTGTACCAAGGCTTGTGATGCCGAGCTACTGTGATCGCGCTTTTGGTCCGGCAATTGGCTGTCTCCCGACTACATCGTCGAAACCTGTGGCACCTCGACCTCAGCGCTGCACGAGGTTTTCCCCTTTCCACCACGAGCCTGACTGCACACGGCCAATGAACCCCAATATCTGCACTGCCGCCAGGCACATCGTGTCGACGATGCACCGCCAGATCGAGACAGATCCAGCCCTGAAACTGACCTTCGAAGGTGCGATTTTGGTGGAAGAGGAAAATTTCCCCAACAGACAGGCCTATGAGGCGGCAGTCCATGTGGAGGGCTGCCCGGCATGCCAGAGTTGGCTCAGCAGTTGGCTGGATGCGCAGTCCCCGGAACGCATCCGACACCGGGAACGGCAAGCAAGATATTGCTGTCTCCACATGTTCGAGGCAGTGACAGATCCTGCGGCCGAGATTCGATTCTCGTTCGAGCTGTTCCGTCTCGACCCGTGCTGGCTGATCAATGAGCACTACGCGTTTGCGAATTTCTGTCCCTGGTGCGCGCAGAGGCTGCCCGCACACGCATTCGAGCCTGACGGGCTTTGAGGCAGCATGCCCGTGTCGACATTCGATATCCCCCAACGGGAATGCCGGCCTGCTGGCACCTTTTGGCAAGCCTTCCCCCACCGCAGCCATCGACGAACCGCAGGACCATGACCACCATTGCAGGCTTCAGTTCTCCCAGCCTTGGGCTGGCACTCGCCTTGGCTGCTGCATCTCCTGCGATCGCAGCGCTATCTCCTGCGCAGGCAGCATCTGCCCCGCAAACCGTCCCCTATCCCGCGACCGACCCGTCGTTCTCCCGGCCCGACGCACAGCGCATGCCGAGCCGCGCTACGCTGCGTGCGTTCTTGACTGAAACGAAACGCTACGCTCGCGCGAACACGTTCTGTTTCGTACAGCGGCGACTGGACCGGCCGGAGACGGCCGATCCGGGCATGAGTGTGTTGTCCATGATCTGGCATGAAGGCAAGGCGATCTACCTTGTCAACCTCGTTAGATCGGGAGAGCGCTACGAACGTGATAGCGCAATGGATCCGTTGACCGAGGGGCGGTTACTGGCCTCCAGCACAGACGCCGTGGATCTCACCACCGATGTGGTTCCGACCGACGAGGATGTCGGCACCAGCACCTTTCTGGTGAGCCGTTCCTGGGTTGATCGTGAGCACTCTCAGTGTCGGCGCGTGGGCGTCCAAGTGAGGATTGCGGCGTTCAAGCCACCCACGACAACGCCATAGTTCCCGATCTGCATGACTTGAACGCGCTGCAATGATTCGAATGCTCAGTCCGACAACTGGACTCAAGACAGGCGATTCATGCACGCATGCATGGCGTTCCATTCGCGCGATCAGCATGAACAAGCACGATTGCGAGATTGCACCTTTCATCGTGGTTGTAGCCAAGCCAGGTCGAGTGAGCTCAATCGGTCATAGCGTTTGGCTAGCTGCAACAGCGCGACGGTGTGGGAGACCCCTAGTTTCTTTTGCAATCTCGCCTTGTAGGTTCCCACCGTCTTGGAGTTCACGCCTAAACGCCGAGCGACCTCTTTTGGCCGCTGGCCCTGGATGAGCAAAGATGCCACCGCCAGCTCGCGAGGGGATAGCATGTCGAATGGATCACCACTGGATGGGCGTGAATCGAAAGCCAGGTTCTGCGCGATAGCGCTTCCGAGATAGGAGTGACCGGCAGCGGCCTTACGCACGGCTTTTATCAGTTCGCGCACTTCACTACTCAGGCTGATGCAACCCGATGCTCCCGCACGCATCACACGCGCAGGCCAGGGTCCATCATCCATCTCTGACAGGACGACGACGCGCGGCATACCGTCATTCCCAATCAGATGCGGGATGACATCGATGGCGCGGGCGTCCGGCAACGTCATATCGCATAGCACCACGTCCGGGCATGCCATGCGAATCTTTTGCAGTGCCTCCTTGCCCGAGCCAGCACCACTGCGCACATCGATTCCAGGCTCGTGGGAAAGGAGCATCTCGATGCTTTCGCGCACCAACGTATGCCTTCCAATGACATAGACCGCGATAGCCATGCTGCTGCCCTGCTTGCGCCTGCTCCTGCTCCTGCTCCTGCTCTTGCGATTGCATCACTGCGGTTGTTGCACCAAGAGCCGCTGGGCCGGACTTCAATTCGCAGCGCTTCACTTAACGTAGTCGAGCGAGAGGCGGATTTCCCTACCTCCCGATCGAGACGGGAGCGCTGGTGCGAACAGCACTGATTTGGGCTAATCTGGACGGATGTCTAGCGCCGTCGACGAATGGTTCGTCCAGCACATCCTCATCCACGAAACGGCCTTGACCGCTTACCTGAGGCGTTGCTGGCCCAACCCTGATGACGTCCACGATCTTCGCCAGGAGATCTATGCCCGCGTGTACGAGTCGGCGAGCCGCAAACTTCCCGACATGCCGCGGGCTTTCCTCTTCAGCACCGCCAATCACCTCGTCACCGATCGCATCCGCCGCAGCAGGGTGGTATCGATCGAGGCAGTGGGTGATCCAGACTCCCTGCTCGTCTTAGTAGATGAGTGCACCCCGGAGCGCTGGATGGGTGGGCGCCAGTTGCTCGCACGCCTTGTCCACGCCTTCGACCGGTTGCCAGATCGCTGCCGCGAAGTGGTGTGGCTGCGCCGTGTGCAGGAACTGTCGCAAAGGGAGGTCGCCGTGCAGTTGGGTATCAGCGAGAAGACCGTCGAAAAACACATGGCCAAGGGCGTGCGCCTGCTGGCGGACTATTTCCACGGCTCCACGACACCCCCGCTTCCGACGCCCGTCAAGGCACTCAATTCAACGCGCGATGGACAGCAGGCAGATTGAACAGGTCGCCGCGCAATGGCTGGCGCGGCGCGAGAGCAGCCCGTGGGATGCGACCGACCAGATGCAACTCGACGCCTGGCTGGCACAGTCCACTGCGCATCGCGTTGCGTTCCTGCGCCTGGATGCAGCCTGGCGGGAAGCTGGGCGCCTGAAGGCGATCGCCGCCGGCCTCCCGAAGGGCGGCCCGCCGCCGCGCGGCCGTTTTGCCGGGAATGCAGTCGCCGGTGCCGCCGATGGCACGCTCGCGCGCACAGAGCCATGGTCCCGCCCCGCTCGGCCCAGGCGCCGCTGGAAGGCACCGCTCGCTGTCGCGTTGGTCGGTGGCATGGCCATTGCCGGCGCCCTGTTCCTGGACCGCGCCCCACCTGCGCCGCCACGAGCGGGGCTCGCCTACCAGAGCATGCCCGGCACACTGCGGTCGTTGACCCTGGCCGATGGCTCACGGTCCACGCTTGGCAGCGATACGCGGATCAGCGTCGATCTCGGGGGCCGTGAACGGCAGATTGCGCTGCAGCGAGGCGAAGCCTTCTTCGAGGTCGCCAAGGACAGGAGCCGCCCATTCGTCGTGCAGGTCGGCACACGCCGCGTCGTGGCCGTCGGCACGCAGTTTTCCGTGCGCCGCGATGCCGACGAACTGCGGGTGATCGTCACCGAGGGAACGGTACGCCTGGAGACCGATCCAAAGGATGGCAAACCGCAATCGCCGGTACTCATCGCCGCGGGCGGGATCGCCGTGGCCGGTCCCCATGGCGTGCTCGTTCGCGCCAGCACCATCGCCGAAGCAGAGCAGCAAGTGGACTGGCGATCGGGCTATCTCAGCTTCGTCAATGCGCCGCTGCGCGAGGCGGTGGCCGAGTTCAATCGCTTCAGCACACGTCCATTGGTCCTGGCAGATCCCCAGTTGGGAGAGCTGCGCATCGGCGGGCGCTTCAGTTGGCGCAACACCGACGGGTTCGCGCGGCTGCTCGAGCGCAGCTATCCGATACGCGCCGAATCGCGCGCCGAACAGGTCATCCTTCACGCCCGCTGAGCGCCGCCTGCGTGGTGCCACGCGTCTGTCGGTGGGGATACAGCGCATTCGTTCGTCTTTATTAGCGGGCGCAACGGTGCGCCGTGAATGGGAAAGAAGGACCGGATGTCGCTTCGTGCGTGCTCGCAATGGCTCGGCTTGATCTGCTGTGCAGTGCCCGCGCTGCAGGCAATCGCCATACCCACCACGATCGACATCCCCGCCGGCCCGCTGAGCGTGGCGCTGGACACCCTGTCGCGCCGTGCCGGGACGCAGGTGCTGTACCAGCCGCAGCAGGTTGAAGGTGTCTCAAGCCCCGGCGCCCATGGCGCAGCGGGCGCTGACCAAGCGCTGGAACAGTTGCTCCGCGGCACTGGCCTCATGGCGCACCGCGATGCTTCCGGCGCGGTATTGCTGCAACCGGCACCGGCGAGCACACCCGCTGCGACGCCAGGGCCGCAGGCAGCACGCCCTCGCACACCGGGGCCGATCGCGCTGCAGGCGATCAAGGTCACCGGCTCGCGCATTGCCCGCTCACAGGTCGAAGGACCGGCACCGCTTGCGGTCATCACCGCCGAGCAGATCCAGGCCGGCGGCTTCAGTACCGTGCCGCAGGTGCTGCGCGCCATGACCCAGAACATCGGCCAGACACAGAGCGAGCAGTCACTCGGCAACGCCGACTACAGTCCGGGATCGCAGCAGGTGGATCTGCGGGGCCTGGGACCGAATCACACGCTGGTGTTGGTCAACGGGCAACGCATCGCCGACTTCCCGATGCCTTTCATGGGGCGCAGCAACTTCGCCGATGTCTCCGGCCTGCCGTTGGGCCTGATCGAACGCATCGAGGTCCTGACCGGCAGTGGATCGGCCGTCTACGGCTCCGATGCCATCGCCGGCGTCATCAACTTCATCCTCAAGCAGCGCGCCGACGGCACCACGGTGGATGCGCACGTGGGCCAGACGGACCGCGGCGATGCGCAGTCGTTGGAACTGGCAATTTCCAGTGGTTATTCGCACGCTGCCTTCGACGGCATTTTTGGCTTACAGCTCACCTCCCGACAACCGCTTTGGGCCTACCAGCGCAGCCGCCAGGATTCCACCCGCGACGCACCGACCGAGCGCGCGGCTGCGCCGCGCCGCACCTTCTTGCGCACCGATGCCTCCGGTGCCTACCTGGATCCGGGCGAATCGGCCTGCGTGCCGCTGGAGGAACTCAACGGCAACAGCACCGGCTACAGTGCGCGCCCCGGGCAAGCTGCCGTCGATCCTGCGACCGGCCAGCGTGGCCCAGGCTATTACTGCGGCAGCCCCGCGTCCATCGGCTACGGCACCGTGCTGAACCGGCGCCAGGGATTCAATGCGCATGCGTCGCTGCGCTACGCGCTGGACGCGTCATCGCACTGGTTCGCCGACCTTCAGTTCGGCTCGCACGCAGTCTCGCTGCTGCGCGATGTGCCCAGCTGGGCCTACATGGACGCCGACGGCAACGAGCAAGGCGACTTCTACAACCGTGCGACGGGCCAGGTCGAGTACTGGAGCCGCCAGTTCACTCCCGAGGAAATGGGAGGGCTGGCGCGCAACATGATCGATACGCGGCAAAAGACCTTGAGCATCGCCACCGGCATCAAGGGGCAGCTTGGCCAAGCGTGGTCCTACGAAACGACCCTGAGCCATTCGCAGTACCGGGCACGCATCAGTTGGCCACGCATCGTGGCTGCACGTGCGAACGGGCTGTTCCTCGGGCAACCGACCGGCACGGATCCCGGCTCGACTACCGCGGTGTTCGATGCCGATCCCGCTCGCCTGTATGCCCCGTTGCGCCGCGACGAATACGAGGCCATTGCGGCGCGCACGCAGTACACGCCGCGCTCGCGCACGGACACCCTCTCGGCCACGCTGACGAATACCCAGCTGGGAGCCTTGCCAGGCGGAAATGCCGCACTGTCGGTGACGGCCGAAGTCGGCGGGCAGTCCTACGACCTGCACCCCGATCCCCTGGCGACGCAGTATTACTACTACAGCTGGCGCGATGCCGATGGCAGCGGAAGCCGTGATCGCTGGGCGCTGGCCAGCGAGTTGCGCCTGCCGGCGACCGAGCACTTGAACGTCAGCTTGGCCGGCCGCTACGACCAGTACCGCTACACGGGACGGCATCCCGGTCGCTTCACCTGGAACGCAGGACTGGAATGGCGTCCCCGCGACAGCCTGCTGTTGCGGGGGTCCTATGGACCAGGCTTTCGTGCCCCCGACCTGCATTACCTCTATGCAGGCGAAGGCAACGACGAAGCCACAAGCGTGGACTACTACCGCTGTGCCACCCAGGATGCCCAGGCCAGCACCGCCGCGTGCCGCTTCAACGACGAGTCGCTGGTGCGTCGCCGCCGCGGCAACCGGGATCTCAAGGCGGAAACGAGCACGGCCTGGACCGCAGGCGTGGTGTGGTCCCCTCAACAGGGCCTGGACCTGTCGATGGACTATTTCTCGATCGACATGCGCGACCAGGTGCAGGACCTTCGCGTAGACCGCGTCTTGCGCGATGAGGCCGACTGCAGGCTCGGACAACGGGACCCGGCCTCCAGCGCATGCCGCCAGGCGGTCGAGCGCGTGGAGCGGACTGCAGAGGGCGCTCTCTATGCGGTCTCGGTAGCGCCGATCAATGTAGCGCGGGAAACCACCAGCGGCGTGGATGCCAGCCTGCGTTACCGGATCCAGACGCGTGCAGGAGCGTTCGATTTCATCGGCAGCTACACCTGGGTGCACCAGCACCGGATCCAGCTCCAAGGCGGTGGCGCCATAGAGGACGCATTCGCGGTCAACAGTGGCTACGACGCACCACGCACGAAAGCCAACGCCACCCTGCTCTGGTCCCGCAATGCGTGGGCCGCCAGCCTACAGGGCCAGCGCCTGGGGCGCCTCCCAAGTGAAGACTCGTCCCTGGAGATTTATCAAGCAGGCAGCGGAGCCAGCCCCTGGATTGCTGCGACCTACCGCTTCAACGGCACGCTGCAGTACCGCTTCAACGCGCGCGCGCAAGTGTCGCTCGCCGCGACGAACCTCTTCGATGCGATGCCGCCAGTGGACCGCAGCGCGACGGTCTACCCGTATTACGACACGTCCTGGTTCGACACGACCGGACGGCGACTGACTCTCCAGTACACCCAGAAGTTCGGTGGCACGCCGCTCTACTAGGCCGCTACCCGAGCAGTGACGTTGCCCGGGACGATCGCTCCGCACCGGCCGAGTGCAACCCGATGCAACGCCTCCCGCACCCGCCCCAATGGGCGTTCGTTCACACCACCCCAAGGAAAGGAAATGAAAGCACCCCGTCCCACCTCCCTCACCGTGATTGCCTGGCTGTTGATCGTCTCTTGCGTGCTGTCGGTCGCCTCTTTCGTGATGGCCCACGGAAACCCCGCAGCAGAAAGCATCATGCGCCAGGGCGTTCTGCCCCTGTGGCTTCAGTATGCGATCGGCTATTTGGGCATGGCCGTGCAGCTGGTCTGCGCCCTCGCCTTTCTCAAGGGCAAGGCCTGGGGACGAACGCTCTACATCGGCTGGGGCGTCATCGGGTTGGTGATCGGATTCGCGACATCGCCCATGAAGCTGGCGCTGATTCCCGGGGCGATCCTGTTTGCGGTGGTTGTGTTCTTCCTGCTGCGCCCGGCGGCCAATGCGTTTTTCGCCAACGGCCGCCATGACGTCAGCCTCGGCCGCGCCTGAGTCAGGCACCGCAGACCGGCGCCCACGCAGCGGGTACCGGTCCTCATGTGATGCGCCTACCCGCTGCTCACACCCCATGCCGATCTCGATGCACGGCCGATGCCGTGGCATGGGGACCTGTCGATTGACGAAACACGTTCAAGACTTCTTACAGACCATCGCATGAACAGTGAAATTCGCGCCGAGCACCGTCTCCTCTCTTTTACACGTGTCCAACCGCCGGCCTTCCAGCAGAGGACTGCCCGATGGACGCACTGATCCAAGCCGGCCAGGAAGCGCTTGCCCGCGGCGATTACGCGCACCTGTGCCGGCTGTGGTCTGGCAGCACGGTGTTCAGCCACCTGGAAGACGAGACGATTGCGGCGGTCTTTCAGCAGTGCCGCGCCGCCGCCGAGCGCGGCGAGGGCGCCGAGTGGCCCTGGCTGATGCAATGCTCGATCTATCTCGATTGCAGCGACCAGTTCATCGCCAACCGGGCAACTGCCCTGCACAGCACATGGGAGTGGGCACAGAAAGCGATCGATCTCGCACCAGGCAATGCGTTGGCGCATCGCCTGGCGGGCAGTGCGTGCTACTGGATGGGCGACCACCCGCGCGCCATTGCGGCCTATCGGCAATCGAATGCATTGCAGCCGCAGGTCGACCTGCAGGTGCGCCTGTTCGAGATGGCACGGCGTCCCGACGGCCGCAGCTTTCGGGAGCTGCCACTGGACCTGCGCGACGACGAGGCGAGCAATTACTACCGCGCTGGCGTGACCTTGGGCAAATGGCTGGCCGACATCGATGACGCGGCCGATGCAGCGTACATCGCAGCCATTCAAGTCGCGCTGTACGAGCGCTGCAGTGCCCTGTATGCCCTCTGCCTCGTCCACCACGAAGGCAATTCCTTCAATGCCGACGGCCATACGTTCGCGATGTGCTGCAACAACCTGGGTCAGCTGTATAACGCCCAGGGCAGGCACGAAGACGCCTTGAAACTGATTCAACAGGGCCTGGAGCACAGCGAGTTTCAGTATCTGCGCCAGAACCTGCGCGAGACCTATCGCCACCTCGGCATGGCCAAGGAAGCGGCCGACAGTTCGCTGACGCTGCTGCAGCACTACGACCTGGAACCAGCCCTGTTCTTCGATTGTGCGCAGACGGCCTGCAGCTACCTCAACCGCATCGGCCAGAGCGAGGACGTGTTGCAGATCATCGACGCAGCCGATGAGACCTACCAGTCGTTGCCGAAGGACATGCAGCAAGAGTGCCTGGCCATTTACGCCAAGCTGTCGGTGCATCGGGCACCGGCTGCATCGCAACTCGGCGACACGTCCCCATCGGCGATGGACGAGGAATTGATCGAGAAGGCATTGCAGGACAGTCCGCAGGATCTTGAACTGCGCTTGGCACATTGCAGTCTGCTGGTGAACCGGCAGGCCTATGCACAGGCGCTCGCTTCCTACGGCAGCTTGGTGCACGATGCCGCCGCGGCCCAGAATGCCCGGGTGTTTCGCAATGCACTCGGTGCGCGCGGCTACCTGCTGCTGTATCACTTGAACGACCCGCTGCAGGCGCTGCAGGACTACAACGCCATCGAGCACAGTGGCCATCTGGACTTCTACACCTGCTACTACCAGGCCAACTGCCACTACGTGCTGAAGGATGTGCAGGCCACGCTGGCAGCAGGCCGACGCGCCTCGGAACGGATCACCGATGCGATCACACGCGACGACTCGCAGTCGGTGGCGCAGCTGCACATGATGCTGGCCAACAGCCATTTCGATGCGGGCGACTTTCCTGCCGCAGTCTGCGCCTATGAGGCATCGCTCGCCCATGACGACAGGCCGGATGTGCGCGAGAACTACGTGCTGGCCCAACAACTGGCACAGCCCAAGAAAGGGTGGCTTGCAAGGCTGATGCGCTAGCACGCGGGCCGGCACCGCCTTGCACGACACCACCCAACCCATTCCATCCGCAGGACACGCACCGATGAACGATATGGCCCAGGACTATTCGCAATACAGCCCCAAATGGCAGTTTCGATTCGATTTCTATGACCGCTACGGCGAGCCGAAATCCTCCACCTTCAAAGCAGCGATGCGGTCCAGCACGTTGTCGTTGGGCCAGAAGATCAAGCTCAACATGAATTTCTATGCGTTCTTCTTCGGATTCATCTACTACTTCGTTCTGGGCATGTGGCGCAAGGCGCTGGTCCTGATCGGCGTGTCGTTCGTGGTGGGCTTCATCTGCGCTTTCCTGCCGGAATACGTGCTGCGTGCCTTCAGCTTTGCATATGCCCTATTGGTGGGCATGACCGCCAACTACGGCTACTACCTTCATAAGATCAAGGGCAGTACCAGCTGGAATCCCCTGGAGGGCGTGCGTTGGTAAGCACATGCGCGGCCCCACTCGATCGTCGCTGATAGCGGCGATCAAGAAGCCACACAGCGCGTTACATGACACCTACTGCGGGGGGATTTACCCGGCGATGACCAACATAGATTCTATCTGGCGGAACAAAACAGCACGTGCGATGCGGGAGGCATCGCGTGCCGGCAAGAACAACACGCGTTCCCGGTACCACCCGCGCTGCAATACAGCGTTTTTCCCGTAGTTCGGACTCCTACCAACAATGCGGATGGATGGAACGGGCACAGGTCCTGATCCAGCACTCGAGCGCGCATCCGCCAGGGACCACCTTGCCATGGAAAGCTGAAGGACAGATCACGCGCGACAGGGGGAAGCAGGAGTTCGCAATGGAGTTGCGACAGATGCTCTCGAGAAACGAAGCCCGATCAAGCCCATTATGCAAAGTGTATTACCGCCCGATCGAAGCGGCCATCCGATGGAGTGGCCTGCACCGCCACGAAGCCATGATCCTGGATGTCCTTGGGCATCGACAGACTCCCACCCTCCATGATTTCCCCCGCTGGCCCACGCTGAGTTTGAATGCCGAACGCATCTACGACGGCATCCTCAACGAGGAACTGGCGTATGGATACAACGGCCTGACCGCCCGCCGTGCGACGCCCACAACCGGGGTGCCCTTGCACTTCGATCTGGAAGGCCTGACCGTGCGGCACACTGATCTTCGCCAATGGATGCAGCGCTGCTATCCCGGACAACGGCCGCGCTTTCTCTTCTCCGCAGCGGAGCGTGCCGCCCATCCGATCATCACCGTGGAAGCCGGCCAGGCGATGCTGGCGGAACAGGCCGCAACGCATGCACTTTTGCGCCAGTGCCAACAGCAGACCCGGTCCCTGCAAGCGCGCTATGAGGCGCTACTGTCGCGGCAAGCTGCGGCCCCAGCGCCCCAGTCACCAGCGTCACCGCTCAGTGATCGCGCGGAAACGACCTACCTGAACATCATTGGCGCGCTCATGGACTTGTTGCTGGGCAAGTCCCCCTCGGGAAAACCGTACTCCAACTTCCGCACCCAGGAGGCCGTGATCAGCGCTCTGCTGGCCCACAACGGCGGGTTGATGGGACTGACCGAACGCACGCTGCAAGGCAAATTCGCGCGCGCCAAGCGCCAGATCAACACACGTCAGCCACCACCAGCGCAAGACCGTATGTGCGGTCGGGAAAACCGCATTTGCGGTGTCCAAAGGGACTGAATCGGATTCCACTGGTCACCTGTCCGAACAACGCCAGCGAGCGTCAGGAATGGCCACCATGTCTTTGCAAAACCCATCCCCCGACACGCCCTCCAACCGCCGCATCCTGCGCCGGTCACAGGTCGAAGCCCGGACCGGAATCAAACGGGCGCACATCTACGGCCTGATGAAGGCCAAGAAGTTTCCTCAGCGGGTGCGCCTGGGCGTGCGCGCGGTCGGTTGGTACGAAGCGGAGATCGACCAATGGCTCGCCGACCGGGAGCGCGCATGACGCGCCTTGCCCCCGCGCTTTTGCATGCCGAACGGAGGTCCCGGGCATGAAGGTGGTGTCGATCATCTCGACCAAAGGTGGTGTCGGCAAGACCACGACCGCCGCGAATCTGGGTGGCTTCGCCGCCGATGCCGGCCTGCGAGTGCTGCTGCTCGACCTGGATATCCAACCCACGCTGTCGAGCTACTTCACGCTCACCCATCGCGCGCCGGGCGGCATTTACGAGCTGCTGGCCTGGAACGAGCGCAACCTCGGGCAGCTGGCCTCACGCTCGTCGATCGAGCGGTTGGACATCATCGTGTCCAACGATGGCCAAGGCCAGTTGAACACCTTGCTGCTGCATGCCGCAGACGGGCGGCTTCGACTGCGCAACCTGCTGCCCGCGTTCCAGGAGCAATACGACCTGCTGCTGATCGACACGCAGGGCGCACGCAGCGTGCTGCTGGAGATGGCGGTGCTGGCATCAGACCTGTCCCTCTCCCCGGTCACCCCTGAGATCCTGGCGGCGCGCGAACTGCAGCGCGGCACCCTGCAACTGATGCAGGAGCTCGCTCCATACCAGCGTCTGGGCATCGAGCCGCCGCCCCTACGCCTGCTCATCAATCGCATACACCCGGTCTCTGCGAATGCGCGTCAGATCCAGCAAGCGTTGCGCGAAGTCTTCCAGCAACGCTCCGGCATCCAGATCCTGGAAACGCCGATCCCGGCGATCGAGGCCTATCCACGGGCGGCATTGCGCGGCCTTCCTGTCCACCGCATGGAGTACCGGCGCCCGAACGGTCGCGCCGCACCGGCTGCCCTGGAAAGCCAGTGCGCACTGGCCAGCGAGTTGTTTCCGCAGTGGCGCGAGCGCTTCCTACGGGTCTCCGGGAAATTTCCTTATGTCCTCCCTGCCTGATCTGCGCTCCATGCGGCACGCCTTGCGCCGCTTGATTGCTTTCGCCCAAGCCGAGGGCTGGGAGCTCGTGATTCGCTCGGACGCATCGCGATGCCTGTGCAAGCGCGGCATGCCTTGCATCCATCTGGGCGCGCCCTCCAGCTTCGGCACACTGCCGCGAGTGCGGCAAGGCACCGCAAGCTGCCGGTGTCGCGCCGCGCACGCGCGCAAGACGGGGCCGTGATGGCCACCCGCCAGGACTCAGGCCTTGCCGACCATTTGCTGGCACAGGCATTTCATCGCACGGGACCGGCCACTTCGGAGCTGACCGACCCCATCGCCGACACGCCGATGGTGGTGACGCTGGACCAGTTGCGCCCGTACGACCTGAACCCGCGCGTCACGGTCAATCCGCTCTACCCCGAGATCAAGGCATCCATCCGCGAGCGCGGACTCGATGCGGCGCCCGCGATCACGCGCCGGCCCGGCGAGGCCCACTACACCATCCGCAACGGTGGCAATACGCGGCTGGCGATCCTGCGCGAGCTGTGGGCCGAGACCAAGGACGAACGGTTCTTCCGCATCCCCTGCCTGTTCCGGCCCTGGCCCGCCCGGGGCGAAATCATCGCCCTCACCGGCCACCTGGCCGAGAACGAGCTGCATGGGAGCCTGACCTTCATCGAGCGGGCGCTCGGCGTGGAAAAGGCCCGCGAACTCTACGAACAGGAGAATGGCGGCAAGCCGATGACGCAGGCGGAACTGGCACGGCGCCTGGCGGCCGACGGCTATCCCGTGCCGCAGCCCCACATCAGCCGCATGCGCGATGCCGTGCAATACCTGCTGCCCGCGATTCCCTCGGTCCTCTACGCCGGCCTGGGGCGCCACCAGGTCGAGCGGCTGTCACTGCTGCGCAAGGCCGGCGAGCACGCCTGGGCGCAGCGTACGGCGGCGCAGGCGCCGACGATGGACTTCGCGGACCTGTTCCAGGAGGTGCTTTCGGGATTCGATGCAATGCCCGATGGGTTTTCCTACGAGCGCGTGCAGGACGAGTTGATCGGGCAGATGGCGCAGTGGCTGGAGGCGGACTACGACACGCTGGCCCTGGACATCGCCGGTGTGGAAAGCCGCCAGCGGGCCCTGCTGAGTGTGCCGCCCCCATTACAGAGCCCGGACGGCGGCCCAGCGCCTGCACCGCAGGCAGCGGCTACCCCACGCACCGAGACACGCGGTGAAACGCCCCCTGCAGCGCCCCGCGCGCCGTCCGATCCCACCCCGCGCGCCGCCGGCGCACGGGATGCGGAGCATGCCGCCCCCGCCTCGCCCCGCGACACGCCGGATCCGATGGGGGCGCGCGTGCAGGAGCACGTCGTCTCCCCTGCCGCGAGCACCGAGCGCCTGCAATCCCTGCAAAAGCTGGTGGCCGACCACCACGGCGAAGCATCGCCCTCCTTCGCCGACAACGTCGTGCAGGCGATTCCCGTGCAGGCCGGCGGCCTGTACCCGATCTCGGACGTCTGGCACATCGACCCCGGACTGGACACCCCCGATCGCCTGCGCGTGCACATCGCACAGTTCGCGCGCGAGATCGCTGCCGAAGGCGGTGCGGCCGACCGCATCGCCGCCACCGAGTACGCACTGGGGTTCGCATGCGACGAAGACCCCGCTGCGGTGGCGCCCCTGGCCCACGCCATGCTCGCGCTGCTGCATGCGCTGGAGGTGGGTTACACAGGACCAGCAGCCCCTGCCGCGCCTTGCACGCTGGCCGAGGCACTGACGCCCCTGCTGCGCCACCACGGCACCACGCCGCGGCTCAGCGACAGCGGCCTGGTGAAGCTGTTTCGCTTGCTGCGGCTGGCACGCCGGCTGGCCGAAGCAGAGGCCGGCGCCGACGCCACGCCCACCTGACCGGCCTGCTGCCATGACCGTACCCCACCCGCTCAACCAGGCCGTGATCGCCCAGGCATTGCACGACCTGCGCAACGGCCAGTTGCGCCGCGCCCGCTCCATGGGCTTCGGCGATGCCGAGCTGGCCGCGCTCAAGCGGCCCGACCTGGTGAGTGTGCTGCTCAACGCGTCGGTGTCGTGGTGTTCGGTCACGGTCAACCGCGAAGTCGTACGGCGATTGCTCGGCCAGGTGCAGGACGTGGAGCGCGAGATCTCCACGGTGGACCGCATGCTGCGCCTGGGCGCGAGCACGGAGATGGTCAGCACCTTCTACGGCCTGTCGCACCAGGAAGTGGCACTGCGCCGCGAGATCCTCGGGCTGCCCAAACGCAAGGGACGCCACCCCGTGCTGAGCGAGGCGCAGGATGCCGACCTGTGGGCCCGCTGGCGCACCGCTGCACGCGAGCGTGGCGTCGCGCTCGAAGACGACATGGCGATGCTCGATCTGGCGATGGACCTGGCCCAGGACATGGCCCTCCCGCTGTCGGTCGTGTGGGCCGCGATACAGGGCTGGATCGCGCAAGGACTGGTGTAGGGCCATGGCGACGTCGGGGACGCCCCGGCCGGCCGGTCCGCGCTCGCTCTCGGCCGTGCTCGATGACGCCTGGCGGCAGGTCCAGGCCGGTGCACCTGATGCAGCCCTGCCACCCCCTCCCGCCGCGCCGTCCGCACCCGCGTTTCAGGACGGATTCCTCTACAGCGGCAACCGCCAGGAGAGCGTCCCCCGCGCGCTCTTCCTGGACCGACGGCTCACGCCGCTGGAGCGCAATGCGTGGCAGGTGTTCCGGTTGCAGTTGCAAGGCGATGGACTCACCGCATTGCCCACCTACGAGCAGCTGCGCCCTTACCTGTCGGCCATGCCCTGCGGACCCAAGGCCTCGACCGAAACCGTCGCGCGCGCGCTCACGCTGCTGCGGCTCACGCGCTGGCTGAGCCTGGTGCGCCGCCGACGCGACCCGCGCACCGGGCGCATCCTGGGCAACCTGTACGTGCTTCATGACGAACCGCTCACGCCGTTCGAGGCGATGCAACTGGACGCCGGCTACCTTGGCCTCGTCAGCCAGGCCCTGACGCACGCCAGCAAGGCCGTGCAGCAGGTCGGCCTGCACACGCTGCAGGAAATCGCCGAGGACCCGTTGCTCAACGGACGCGTGCTGCCCACGCGGCTGCAAGTGCTTGCCGATCGGCTGGCGTGTGGCGGGATGGACGCCTTGCACGGCACAGAAACTTGTCCACAGGAGGCGCCCTCCCACGAATCCGAAGGCGGTGTCGACGGCCGCCTTCGGATGGCCGATGCCCCGGCTTCGGATTCCGAAGCCGGTCGCCAAACCGCGTCGCAGGCCCCCCTTCGGAATCCGAAGCAGGACCGTACCGTACGTAGTAGTTCTCTATCAGAAATACGTACGGTACCGCGGGTGCAGGCGCGCACTGACCTGCGCCTGCCCGCGTTGTTTCTCCGCTTGAAGGACGAGCAGCAAGCCGGTGCTTTGGTCGCGTTGGAGCAAGTGCCGGCGGCACAGCGCCAGGCGGTGGTCGACGAGTGGGCGGCGCGCTGCCGGGACAGTGCGGTGCGCAACCCGGCGGGCTACCTGTTCGGCATCATCCAGAAAGCCCTTCGCGGCGAATTCAACGCCTGGGCCGGTGCCAGGGGCGGCACCGACGGCGGCGCGCCTGCGACCGCGCCACCACCACCCCCACCAGCGGCACCACCGCCCCCTGCTGCTCCCAGGCCTGCGAGCCGCGAGGTGGTGCAGGCCCATCTGGACCGGCTGCGGGCCATTCTGCGCGGCCCCTGAGCGGAACGCCATGGCGCTTGGCAGCACCAGACCCAGGGTATCAACGGAACACGCGGCCTTCCCCCGGCACAGGGCGATCGGGAGGCCCCACGGGGCATCGCGCACGCCCCCTCCGAGGCCAGCAGACATACCTGGCGGTCCATGGCACTAGACCCAGGGTATAGGCGGAACACGCGGCCTTCCCTGGCACCCCGCACCGACGAACGCACCAGGGCGAATCCCGCGCATTCGCACGCGCCAGCGATCGGCGCCAGCCCACACCAAACAGGCAGTCATGGGCTGCGTTTTGTTCACGGACAGCCTTCCCTGCCTGCGACGACGCTGGCGGCTCGTACATCCCCCAGCGAGTTGTCCCATGGCCGAAACTCCCACTGCCCCCGCACTGCAGCTCAATCTCGGATCGCTGCGCAGCGCAATGTCGCTGACGCTGCACACCCACCATGCGTCCCGCATCTGGCATGGCCGCGCCGCCGCCGAGGGACGGCCCGGCATCGTCGGCCTCAACGGCTACATCGCCGTCATGAACAAGATGAAGCGCGGCGCGGAGCAGGACGATCCGTACTCGGACTGGTGGATGCTGCGCATCGAGGAGAAGCTCGCGCAGACGGACACCGCCCTGCGGCAACTGCGCGAACAGGTGGACGCCGCCCTCGCCGACGTACCGCCCGCCCTGTCGCTGGGCGACAACCTCAACGTGCAGCCCATCCGGCTGCCCCTGTTCGTCAACGCGCAACTCGGCTTCATGGCGGTGTACCTGCTGGCCGACTACGACGAACTGGCGCGCAAGCTGATCCTGGCGCACCACACGGCGCTCATCGACCGCTCGACCCTGGAGCGTTGGCTCAACGAGGGCGCCCATGCCCTGCGCAGCCTGTTCTCCTTGGCACAGCAATACCGCTATTCCGGCTGCACGCGCGACGACTTCGCCGCCAAGAACGCCGCTGCCCGCGCGGCGCTGGAGAAGTTCGGCGAGTTGCCGCACGAAGTGCTCGAAGGCACGCGCCGCTCGCGCTACGCGCCACCGATCGTGCGGCGCTCGGCACTGGCGGCGACCGCGCGCAGGAGCGGCAGCAGTGATGGCGACGGCGGCGGCGACGGCGCGTTCGCCAGGGAGGGCGATGCTCTCGCCATGCCAGACGCCGCCGAAGGCAGCCCATCGGCCGTACCGGACGGCGAGGATGTCGGGGGCACACCGGCATGAACCACGCATCACCCACCAGCACACCGGGCCGCCGCTTCGTGCCGCTGGAACAGGCGGACTTCCGCAATCTGCGACAGGCCGCCTCTCTAAAAGGCCTTTTACAGCCTTTTAAAGGTAAGGGACCTTTGGCGCACTGGGCCAGCGAATGCCACGCGCTGCGGGACGATCTCGCCACCTTGGCGCAGCAGCGCGTGCTGGCGCAGGCAAGCCGGTACCCCTTCCTGCTGCTGCCGGTCCAGATGGCCCAGCAGACCACTGGCGCAGGCACGCGGTTTCTGCGCTGGCGCAGCCACGATCGCTCGGCGATGGGCGTGGCGCTGTGGCACGACCTGATGGAGAACCCGGCAACGCCGGACAGCCTGGTTGACGACCTCTACGCGATGGAGGTGGAGCGCGTGGTGCTCAACATGCAGGTGAGCCTGCTGCACACGCTGGGGCGCCAGGCCCTCGATTGCGCCGCCAAACTGGAGCAAGCCCACGCCTGCCATCTGCGCCGCAAGGGCCTGCCTCTCCACACCGCAGATCCTGCGCCATGAACGCAGCGGCGGCCTGCACGAGGACACACCGCCGCGGCGGGAACCTGCGCCAGACCGGACGCTGGATCGATTCGCGACACCTGTATCGGCGCCTGCCATGCAGTCCTTTCAACCCACCTGGAGACTGATCCCATGAGCACGTATTTCAGCGGCGAAGGCAACATCGGCTCGCCCCCGGAGTTCGACGAGTATCCCAACGGCAACGACGAGCCGCGCCGCGTCCTGCGCCTGAACGTGTATTTCGACAATCCCGTTCCCAACAAGGACGGCTCGTTCGATGATCGCGGCGGGTACTGGGCGCCGGTGGAGTGGTGGCACCGCGATGCCGAGCACTGGGCCACGCTCTTCGCCAAAGGCATGCGCGTGATGGTCCGCGGCCGCCAGGAGCGCGACGACTGGACCGACAGCGACAACCAGCCGCGGACCACGTACCGGATCAACGCGCGCAGCGTCGGCATCCTGCCCTACCGCCTGGAGTCCGTGGCACTCAGCCCGAAGCCGGGCACCGCCGGCGATTGAGCCATGCGCAACGCCACACCGCGGTCGACACCTGCGAATGCGCTGCCTCGAAGGCGGCGCAACGCGGTGACCGCGGCGCGCGCGTTGTTGGCTGTGGTGCGCACGCAAGCCCGGAATGCTGATGGCCATTCGATGACCGTCACGTACCTTCGGGAGGCACCATGCGCGTGGTTCTGTGCGAGAAGCCGTCCCAAGGCAAGGACATCGCCAAGGCCCTGGGCGCACACCAGCGCGAGGCGGGCTGCTACGGCGGCCCGGGCATCAAGGTCACCTGGGGCATCGGCCACCTGATCGAGGCGGCGCCCCCGGAGGTCTACGGCGAGCAGTACCGGCGCTGGGCGCTGGAGACGCTGCCCATCCTTCCCCAGCACTGGCAGTGGGTCGTCAAGACCCAGACCGCCGTGCAATTCAAAGTCGTCCGGCAACTGTTGGCACAGGCCACCGAACTGGTGATCGCCACCGATGCGGACCGCGAGGGCGAGATGATCGCCCGCGAGCTGATCGACTACTGCGGCTACCGCGGCCCGATCCAGCGGCTGTGGCTGTCGGCGCTCAACGATGCATCGATCCGCAAGGCGCTGGGTGCGCTGAAGGCCTCGCACGAGACGCTGCCGCTCTACCACTGCGCGCTCGCGCGCTCCCGTGCCGATTGGTTGATCGGCATGAACCTCAGTCGCCTGTTCACCCTGCTCGGCCGGCAGGCCGGCTACGACGGCGTGCTGTCCGTCGGGCGCGTGCAGACCCCCACGCTCAAGCTGGTGGTCGACCGCGATCGGGCGATTGCCGCATTCGTGCCCGTGCCGTTCTGGTCCATCGAGGTCTCGCTCTCCGCGAGCGGAAAGACGTTCATGACGCGCTGGACGCCGCCGGCGGGGTGCACCGACGACGCAGGCCGGTGCCTGCAGCCCGCAGTGGCGCGGCATGCGGCCGACCGCATCCGCGCCACGGGAGCGGCCCAGGTGGTCGGCATCGACACCGAGCGCGTGCAGGAGGGACCGCCGCTGCCATTCGATTTGAGCACGCTGCAGGAAGTTTGCTCCCGGCGCCTCGGACTGGACGTGCAGGAAACCCTCGACATCGCGCAAGCGCTCTACGAAACGCACAAGGCCACGACGTACCCGCGCACCGACTCGGGCTACCTGCCCGACAGCATGCTCGCCGAGGTGCCCCTGGTTCTCGACAGCCTGGTCAAGACCGATCCCAGCCTGCGCCCGCTCATCGCCCAGCTCGACCCCACCCAGCGCTCGCGCGCATGGAACGACGCCAAGATCACGGCGCATCCCGGCATCATTCCCACGTTGGACCCGGCCGACCTGTCCGCCATGGATGAGAAGGAGCTCGCCGTCTACCGGCTGATCCGCGCGCACTATCTCGCCCAGTTCCTTCCCCACCACACATTCGATCGCACCACTGCGCAGTTCACCAGCGGCGACCAGGCACTGCAGGCGATTGGCAAACAGATCGTCGTGCCGGGCTGGCATCTCGCTTTCGCGGCACCGCCCTCCCTGCCGGAGGATGCCGACGCCGAGACGGATGGCGCGGGGCCGCGCGAGCAGGTCTTGCCGGTGCTGCGCGAAGGCTCGGCGTGCCGGGTCGAGGCCCTCGATCTGAAATCGCTCAAGACCCTGCCCCCCAGGCCCTACACGCAAGGCGAACTGGTCAAGGCGATGAAGACCGTCGCCAAGCTGGTCACGGACTCGCGACTGAAGCAAAAGCTCAAGGAAACGACCGGCATCGGCACCGAAGCGACGCGCGCCAACATCATCAGCGGCCTGCTCGGCCGCGGTTACCTGCTCAAGAAAGGACGCGCGGTCCGCGCCTCCGACACCGCCATGACGCTCATCGATGCGGTGCCGGCGGCGATCGCCGACCCGGGCACGACCGCGATCTGGGAGCAGGCGCTGGACATGATTGAAGCAGGCCAGATGGGCCTGGACACGTTCGTCGAAAAGCAGTCCGCCTGGGTCGCGCAGTTGGTGCAGCAATACCGCGGCACAACGCTGGACATCCGCATTCCCCAGGGTCCCCACTGCCCGCTGTGTGGCGCGGCCACGCGCCAGCGCAGCGGCAAGACCGGCGCTTTCTGGTCTTGCTCGCGCTATCCCGACTGCAAGGGCACGCTCCCCATCAGCCCTGCCAAGACCCGCCGCGCCAGCAGCGGCAAAGCCGGCACAGAACGCACCCCGCGCCGGCGCTCCCACTAGCCTCCCGACAGGCCCTTCCACCCGATCGCATCGCCCTCCGCGCCGATGCGTTGTCCTCGCGCCCCGCGAGGCACCCAGCACGCTTTAAGCCTTCTGCAACGTGTGCCCGTCGGCACCGGCGTTCGCGCACCGGCCGGCGTGAAGGCGCCTTCCTGCCCAGCCCGCGCCAGCGGGACGACCTCATCGCGTGTTCCCGTTGTTCCGGCGGGTCCCCCGGCGCCTTGCAATGCGAGCCGCCCGGAGACCCGCTGGGTCGACGGCAGTCGATGCCGGCGCCTACCGGCGAAACAACAGGTGCCCTTTGTGCGCGGATGCGTGCCAGGGATTGTCGGCCCCAGCCACGACACGGGCCGGGTAGAGGCTGCGACAGCGGACGGTTCCACCGACGACCGCGTGCTGCGCCAGCTCAACGGGTGGTCGCTTCCTCGCGAGCCGGAGACCCACGGTCTCCGGCGTCTTTCTCCTGACTTTCCCCCAACACGAACAGGAGACTCCCATGAACCCCCACCCCCCAACCACCACCGCATTGGCGTACGGCAGCGTGTGCAGCGGCATCGAGGCGGTCAGCCTCGCCTGGGAACCGCTCGGCCTGGTGCCGGCATGGTTTGCCGAGACCGATCCGTTTGCCAGCGCGGTGCTCGCCCACCGCCACCCCCGCGTGCCGAACCTCGGCGACATGACACAACTGGCGCATCGCATCCGCGCCCGCGCCATTGCCGCGCCCGACATCCTGGTGGGCGGCACGCCCTGCCAGTCCTTCAGCGTCGCCGGCGCCCGCCAGGGGCTCGCCGACCCCCGCGGCGCCCTCACCCTGGCCTACGTGGAGATCGCCAATGCCATCGACCAAGTCCGCACCCGTGCCCGCCGCCCGCCGGCCACGCTTGTCTGGGAAAACGTCCCGGGCGTCCTCAGCGACCGCGGCAATGCCTTTGGCTGCCTGCTGGGCGCACTGGCCGGCGAAGACCGTGCGCTCGAACCGCCAGGGCCCCGGTGGACGAACGCAGGTGGTGTGTCTGGACCGCGCCGGCGCATCGCCTGGCGCGTGCTCGACGCCCAATATTTCGGCGTCGCCCAGCGCCGCTGGCGTGTGTTTCTTGTGGCAAGTGGTGGAGACCACATCGATCCCGCCGAAATACTATTTGAGCGCGAAGGCCTGCGCGGGGATCCTTCGCCGGGCTGCGCACCGTGGCAAGACGCTGCCGGCGCTGCTGGACCACGCCCTGCGCGCGCAGGCGGCCCGACAGGGCTGAAGTCGCCCTACGGCCAAGTCACCGTGTCGCTCGGCTTCGGCAAAGGCCAGGGGCCCGCCGATGTCGCGGCCTGCCTCATGGCCGCCGGTCCCCGGCATGACCTGTGCACCGAGACGGTTCTCGTGCAGTCGGTGGCCGGACGCATCAGCCACACGCTGGACACGGCCAACGGCGGCAAGGGGTGCGGCGAGGATGGCACCGGCAAAGGTGTCCCGATCATCGCCTTCACCGCACAAGGATGCGGTGCCGATGCAGCACTGGGACTGTCGCCGACGCTCCGCGCCGGAGGGCATCACGCAAGCCACGCCAATGCGGGGGTGGTACCGGCCATCGCCTTCGCGCAGAACTCCCGCGGCGAACTGCGCTTGGAGTCCGGCCACGGCCAGATTGCCGGCACGCTGTCCACCGGCGGCGGCAAGCCCGGCCAGGGCCGGCCCATGGTGTTGAGCATGGCCTTGCGAAGCCGGGACGGCGGCGCCGCAGGCGATCCAGCACCGCTTTCGCTGCGCACCAGCGAAGGCGAAGGCGAAGGCAAAGGCGATGGCCTTGGCCGCGCGCCGGTACCCGGCTATGAAGCGCAGTTCCTCTGCGAGGCACCAACCGCCGGCTTGCATGGCCTGCGCTGGCGAGTGCGCCGGCTGATGCCCTGGGAATGCGAGCGCCTGCAGGGCATGCCAGACGACTACACGCAGGTGCCCTACCGGGGCAAGCCGGCGGCCGACGCGCCGCGCTACAAGGCCATCGGCAATTCGATGGCCGTGCCCTGCGTGGCGTGGCTGGGCTCTCGCCTGAAACGGTGCCTGGACAACGGGACACCGGACGCTGCGGATTGAGGCACGCCTGCGGGCGCCGGCCAGGCGATGCTGGTTACCGCATGCGCTGAAGCCATCAGCCACTGCCAGCAGCCCCGGTCGTCCAGGCTGCGACGCGGAACCTTCCGCGACGACCACCCTCGTCCGCTTCGCATCGTGCCGCGGACGCGCACCCCTCCCGGGTGTCGATGCTCTCCCTCCATCGGGCACTTCCGCCCCTTTCTCCAACGGCAAACGCCCCACCGACGCGGCCTCGCGCCGACGCCTTGGCGTGCGCCTTCGTGCGCGATCCGCACCCCTCATTCCAAGGAGTCCTCCATGCACACCATCCGCCTTCAAACCAACCAGCACCGGTTGATCGCCAACCTGCGCCACGCCTTCAATCAACGCTCGATGCTCGGCGAGCTCCTGCAGAACGCCCGCCGCGCGCGAGCCAGCGAGATCCGGATCACCGTCGATCAGAGCAGCCTGACCATCCACGACAACGGCAGCGGCATTGCCGACCTGCAATCGCTGATCTTCATCGCCGAATCCGGCTGGGAAGAGCCACTGAAATCCAACGAGAACGCATTCGGAATGGGGGCGCTCTCCACGCTGTACTTCGCCGAGCACCTGAGCGTGCATTCGCGCGACGGCATGTTCAACGCGCGAACAGCGGACATCCTCGCGGGGGCGCCGATCGCCATCGTGCCAACGAACGCCTATCTGCAAGGCACCGTGATTCGCCTCGACGGCATCCAGCCGCCGCACCCCAGCGACCGGCTTCACGACTGGGTGGCATGGGAGCTCAAACGCCTGTGCGAAGCCTTCCCGGTGCCGGTGTGGCTCAACGACACCGAAATCCCCCGCCCGCTCGCGTCTGCGTCGCTGGATTGGCGGCAGACGTCCATGGGAAAAATCTTGATCGATCTCACCGGTGCCCGAACGCAGTGGCGATGCTTCCTGCAAGGCCTGCCCATCGAGACCGGGGCGAACCACAGCCTTCACCAAGTCGTGCTGCTGCCCGACGACACGCTCGCCAAGCTGCCGGACCGGCAGCATCTGCTCAACGCAACCCAGGATTGCCGACGCATCCAGGCGGCGGTCGACCAGGCCTATCGTCAGGCACTGATGGACAAGAAGGCCGCACTGGCGGAAAGCGAGTTCGTCGAGCACTACGCCCATGTGTGCCTGCAGTCGTCCAATGCCGACCTGCTCAACGACCTGTCGTTCGTGCCCCGCGGGTGGTTTCGGGACTGGCAACAAGAGCCCGCAGGGTTTCGTCATTACTGGGAGCGCCGCGAAGCCGAGGGTGTCGTCTCTCGCACGGTGCTGCAGGAACTGGGCGTCTGGCAGATCGATGCCGACCAATGCGACGGGCTCACGGCCGAGGTCTATCTGGAAGCGGCCCAGGCGTTCCTGCTGGAAGCATCCGGCCTGGACAACGGGCACTGGGTCCATTCACTGGTCCGAGCCATCCGCCCGGAGCAGGTCCGAGTCGATGCGGATGCAGTCCTGCATCGGGATGCCAGCCCCTGGCTGGCCGACGGCGAAGTCGAACTGGCGCTCGTCGACACGCTGCAGATCCGCCTGGAAGGGGAATCGGGCTACGCCGTGCCAGCCATCCGCAAGGACGGCACGCTCTACCTCACGGCACAGGCATCGGATGCGACCCGGCTGGTCAGCGATTACGTCTTCGAGGATCGCTACGAGGAGGACCGCGAGGATGAAGACGCAAAGACCCTGCGCACCTTCATCGCGGTGGGTTGCTCGTCTGCGCCGGATCGCGTCGTTGATGCCCTGCTGCCCGACGTGCTGCGCTACAGCGCGCAGCCGAAGCTGGCGGGCGCCACGGTCCGACTGGTCTTCGATGCGGCCGGAAAGCTCCAAGCGGTGACCGCATGACCCCATCCGCCGCGGTGCCGGCCCCTCGCCCGCACCGCCATCCCCTCCAAAGCGTCCCGTGCTCCCAAGCGATCGGCGCGAACCCGAAAGCGGTCGCGCGCACGTCCACTTCACAGGAGAACCCTCCATGCCCCTTCACCAGCAACCCTTGCAGGGTGTAAGGCATCACCTTACACTTCAACAACCGTGATCCGGTCCATCCGGCACAAGGGACTGCGGGCACTGCACCAGCGTGGCGACACGGCCGGCGTTCGCGCCGACCATGTCGCCCGCCTGCGGCGCCTGCTGGCTTCCCTGGACGTGGCCCAGGTCCCGGCCGACATGGACCGTCCCGGCAACCGGCTGCATCCCTTGAAGGGGAAGCTGGCCGGCCACTGGTCGGTCAGCGTGTCCGGCAACTGGCGCGTCACTTTTCGCTTCGACGGCTCCGACGTGGAGCTGGTCGATTACCTCGACTATCACTGAGCAGGAGGCCTCCATGGCTATGCACAATCCTCCCCACCCGGGTGAAGCGTTGCGCGAGGACGTGCTCCCCGCGGCCCAGCTGTCGGTGTCGGGCCTCGCCCGGCACATCGGCTACTCCCGCGGGCAACTGTCCACGGTGCTGAACGGCCGGGCGGCCATCAGCGCCGACCTCGCCCACCGGCTCGAACTGGCGGGCCTGGGCAGTGCCCGGCAATACCTGGCCGAACAGGCGGCCTACGACCTGTGGCAGGCAGAACACCGCGAGCATCCCCGCATTGCACGCCTGCAACTGGCCTGATTTCTCAACCTCCGTTCCATCCCCTTCCCCATGGCCCCGCATTCCGATGCGGGGCTTTTTTTTGCCTCGGCAATCCGGACGGCGCGGGATTCCGATTTCCGGCCGACGCGGCCAGGCGCGCGCGCGAAGCTGGCTGCATGTGTCGCTGACGTCGTCAGCACCATGCCAGCAGCCAGGGTCCCCGAGGCTGCCGCGGGAGTTTCTCCCGCGCGATCCGCCCGTCCGCTATCGCATCGAGTCCGCGGACACGCGTCCTGATGACGCCGATGCCGATTCATCCACCGCCTGCGGGAGCTGCCATCCCGTCAGGGATTGCTCGATCTCGCTTCTTCCAGGAGTTCGCCCATGTCCCACCTGCCCCACCTGCCCCAGCCAACCCGCGCTGATACCCCGTCCCAGCCAACGCGTTTCGGCTGCCTCGCCCTCGCTTACGCCGGCAAGTACATCGGCACGCGCGACGCAGAAGGTCCCGTCTCGCGCGAGACCAACCAGTACTTCCGCAGCGAAGCCGCCGCCCAGCAGGCGCTGGCGCGCGGTGGCTGGTCCCAGTTGCCCACCCCGTGATCCATCGAAGGAGCTTTCATGCACCCGCTTCTCCCACCGGAAGTCGTCGAACAGATCGAACGTGAGGAACGGCATTTCGCCGCGGCACCCGATGCGTTTTTTCAAGCCTGGAAGCGAGGCGTGGAAATCGCTGGACCCGAGTGGTTCGGCGACGGCACGCACGAAGGCCTGCAGCGCGCCCGCATCAAGTGGGACCTGCGCCCGAACTTGCTGCGGCTTGGCGACGCCCTCGGCGTGCTGAGCAGCGGCCAGCGCATGTTCCTCTCGGCCATGGTCAGCTTCTACAACGCCCGCGAAGGCGCAGCCATGCTGCGCCGCTGCGGCTTCGAGGGCCTCGCCGACCTGGGCGGCCTCGATCTGCAGCGGCGCCAGGTCATCGCCGATCTGGTGCTGAACTACAGCGGCTGGTAGGCCTGCCCGGGCTGCTGCCGCACTGTTTTCTGCTGCCCCCACGAGCGCCATGTGTCCCGTCTGGGGCCATGGCCCTCTTTTTTCGAGTGCCCCCTTCACCTCCTGACCGACGCCTGACAGCGCCGGTCGTTTCCTTGCGGATGCCATGTCCGCAAGGGCCGGCTCCGCGTCCAACACCAGGAGCCAACCCATGGCAGACAACCACTACGAGGCCACTGGCGTCCTCGTTCTCGAGCGGGTGACCCCGGTCATCCGCGCACTGTTCGGCGGATTCCAACTGGATGCCGACTACCCCGGCAATGGCGAGGCCTACATCGCCCTCGTTGGCAACGCCCCTCCGAGCTGGGACGACCTCCGCGAGGAACTGGTCGAACTGGCCAAGCCCTTGGGCTTCACACCCTCCGTCGCGGCCACCCCGCCGGTCGGCGAAGTGCTGCAGGTGCTTGCCCAGCACTTCGGCGCAGACGGCAACGTGGCATTGATGTCCCTGATCGGGCGGGACCGGTTCGAGGATGCCGCCGATCTCCATGTGCTGTTCCTGCTCGCCACGTGCTTCGATGACGGGCACCACCTGCGCGAGATCCGCTTCGAGGGCTGCAGGCACTGCGACAAGCCGCTTCTGTTCGAGTTCTGGGGCGCAGGCCACTACCTGAGCCGCGAATTCGAGGCCCACAGCGCCTCCGGCCATGCCCTGCAACTGGGCCCCCTGATCCGGGAGGCTTTATCCAGCGGCGACTTCGACCAGGGCGCCACCGTCATCGCGCGCGAGACGGACCGACTGCTGGCCGGCATCCGCAATGCCGCCCATCGCAGGCAACTGCAACGCCGTGTCGTCTGGCATCTGATCGAAGGCCTTTGCACTGACGGGGAGCCGTGATCCCGAAAGGCCGCGCCTCCGATTCGCCAGCGGCATTTCCCCAGCAGCCATGACCTATCCAGGCTGCGGTGCGGTTCGCCGCACAGGTCATTCCTCTTCGGACGCGTCGTGCGTCCTTCCACGCCAACCCACAAGGGATCTTCCTCCCTTGCGGGCGGAAGTCCCTTGGATTTCTCAAGGAGTCTTCCATGGATACCCAAGCCCTCCGCGCACAGATGCCGACACTGGTCTGCGGCCACGTGCCCTCCAACGTCCACCGCTTCAAGTTCCAGGTCTTCGACGGCGAACCCAAGGTCTCGATCCTGGGCATTCCCGTCGATCCGAAGCCCTTCGACGGCAAGGTCATTGCCAGGACCGACGAAGCGATCGTCATCAAGACGGGCCGAGCCGAGTTCGCGGTGCTCGACCGGGCGCTGGTGACCGAAGTTCCAGATGAAGGCGCCAAGGTGCACGTGGAGCCCTATGCCAGGCGCCGCTTCGATGGCCTTCGGGCGGACACGCCCGAAAAGCAGGTCGAACGGACGGTCGACGGTCTCACCTATTCGGTACACACCACGGTGTTGGGCTCCGCGCCTGCCAAGCTGCCCATCCCGAAGCCCCGCTGTCCCGAACTGGCCGCGCTGATCGAACAGCTGGAGCAGTTGCCGGCACCCGACGGTTTTCGTCGCATCACGCACATGCTGGTCGATGCGGGCGCGCGGGATTTCACCTGGGTGGATCCGACGCCCGCCAACATCATCCAAACGCCGCCGGCCATCGGCTTCACTGTCTCCACGGGCAAGTTCGCCGGCGACGTCCGCGTGCTGTACGACCGCGGCGCGGATCAGTACGTGATCGAACTGCACCGCGGCGGCGAGTGCATTGACCGCATCGAGGACGTGTTCTTCGACGACCTTGGCCGGGTTTTGGAGGGGCTGATCGACGACGGCAGCTGGCGCCGCATCCGCGTGCAGCGCGTGCCGTGATCGCACCCGTCTGGCGATAACACCTGCCTCGCTCCTCGCCCACCCGGCGAGGAGCCTTCCTTCATTTTTTCAGGATGTACTGGCTTGCCGAGCGCGGCGAGCGACGGCCCGATGGCCACCAGAAGCGGATCGCCTATGCGGTCGGCTGCAACCCCGATGTCGATCCCTTCGATCACTGGTGGGAACGGGCGCGCGCCGAACTGGGCGGCGACGACTTCGGGGAATACCTCGATCCGTCCGAAGGCGTGCTGGCGCGCATTCTGGCCAGCGAAGACGATCTGGAGCTGCCGGCCACATCGACCCACCTGTCTCTGCAGGCCGTGCCGCCCGCAGCGATCGACCATTGACCGGCCCCCTTCTCCCCTTCACCAGCCCCCGCCACGCGGGGGCTTTTCTTTTCCGGCAATGCGGTCGGATGACAGGCCCCCTTGTCGGTAGCGCACCGGCCCAGGACAAACGACGCTTCGCGCATGCCTGCCGACCGATGTCGGTGACATGCCAGGCAACCTCCGGTCTTCGAGGTTGCGCGCAGCCCATCCGCTGCGTGACCGGACCAGTTCGCACCGCATCCCTCGTGCGAACGACCACCGGCTTGCCCGGTGGTGGATGCAGATCGCCTTATCAACCTACCGCGGGGTTACGCACTCTCCCCGCAGCGTGGGGTCGGTGTGTCTCCGCTTTCTTCCCCTGGAGATTCACCATGAACACCCCATCCCACACGAAGTCGTACTTCGACCTCCACACCTCGGGCATCGGCTATGTGCAGCGGGCCCGCGAAGTTCCCGTCAAGGGGGGCCGGCGTGCACAGCCCTTCTTGGCGTGCACGATCGCCGCGCTGGTCGGTCCTGCGAAGGATCCGAGCTACCGGTATTTCGATGTCAAGGTCTCGGGTGCCGAGGCCAAGAAGCTGGTCGAGCGCTACATCGGTGTCGACGATCCCCGGCAGCGTCCGCTGGTCCGTTTCCGGATCGGCGACCTGTGGGGCGATCCGTACATCCGTCCGAGCGGTGAACGCAAGGGCGAAGCCGCCGCGAGCATCAAGGGCCGGCTGCTGAAAGCCGAACCGATCGAGCGCACCGAACTGGCAACGGTCGATGTGCACGAACTGATCACCCGGGGCATCGGTTACCTCAACCGTCCGAAGGAAGTCACTCCGAAGGATCGCGATGCGTTCCTCTCGTGCTCCATTGCCGCGTTGGCGGGTCCCGTCGATGAACCGGAATACCGCTACATCGACGCGATCGTCGAAACCGTCGATGCCCAGCACCTGGTGCGGCGTTGCGTGCAGGCCATCGAGGCCGAGCGCAAGGTACTGATCGCCTTCCGTCTGAACGACATGAAGATCGATCCTTACATCCGCACCCGGGGCGAGCATGCGGGCGAAGCAGCTGCGAGCCTGGAGTCCAAGCTGATCCACGTCGGCATGATCAAGATCGACGGCCAGAAGGTCTATCCCGAGGTCCCCGTGACCAACGAGGCGCCAGCGGCGCAGGACGACAGCGCCTGCGCCGCCGCCGGCCCTGCCGACGATGAAGCCGGCGTCCCGCCGTCCGAGTCCGCCGAGCGCGAGACCGAAGAACACGAGTCGGCCCTGGCCGCCTCGTGCTGAACCGACAGGGCCCCATCACCGGGGCCCTGCCTTTCCTCCCCAGCAGCCCATGCAGCTCCTTCCCCGGAGGTGCATGCGTTTGCACGTTCCATCCCACGCATCCCGCACGGCCATCCCGCGGCTGGCGGGCTGCTGCATTGTTCAAGGAGAACGGACATGTCTCTTGCCACCCGCTTTTCGCACCACTCCCCCGTGCTGCGCGCGGACCGTCCGCTGTCGGACGACCAGATCCGCACCGTTGCGCCCTCCATCTTCGCCGATGAACCCCACGGCAGCCGGTCCCACCGATACGCCTACATTCCGACCGCGACCGTGCTCTCCAAACTCCGTGCTGAAGGCTTCGAGCCTTTCATGGTGTGCCAGACGCGGGTCCGCAAGGAGGATCGGCGCGAATTCACCAAGCACCTGATCCGCATGCGCCACGCGAGCCAGATCAACGGCGCCGAGGCCCAGGAGATCATCCTCGTCAACAGCCACGACGGCACCAGCAGCTACCAGATGCTCGCCGGCATGTACCGGTTCGTCTGCCACAACGGCCTGGTCTGCGGCGACACCGCCGCAGACATCCGCGTGCCTCACAAGGGCGACGTGTCGGGCCAGGTGATCGAAGGCGCCTTCAAGGTGCTCGACGGCTTCGACACCGTGCGGGAATCCCGCGACGCCATGCGCGCCCTCACCCTCAACGAGGGCGAGGCGCAGGTGTTCGCGCGCTCCGCACTGGCGCTCAAGTACGACGATCCGGACAAGCCTGCACCGGTCGCGGAAAGTCAGTTGCTCTCGCCGCGCCGCTTCGACGATCGGCGGCCAGACCTGTGGTCCGTCTTCAACCGGGTCCAGGAAAACCTGGTCAAAGGTGGTCTGTCCGCGCGAACGGCCAATGGCCGTCGCCAGCGCACGCGAGAGGTACGAGGAATCGATCAGAACCTGCGCCTGAACCGCGCGCTGTGGATGCTGGCCGATGGCCTGCGCCAACTCAAGGCCTAGCGCCGCACGGACCTCGCCCCTCGCGGGCGGGTCCGCTTCTTCCGCTTTGAACGGGCGCCATCCGGCTCCCATCACTTTTTCCGAGGAGACATCCCATGGTGGCCACCAACCAACCGCCGTTGTCCACGACACCCCACATCGTTACCGGCCAGCTGACGCTGCGCACCATCCGTGGCCGCAACGGCCCGTTCAACGTCGGTCGGCTCGTCACGCCGATTGGCGAGTTCGCCGTGAAGGACGCGGAACTGGAGCAGTACCCCGAAGGCAAGTACGAAGGGAGCTTCGCCATCCGCTACATCTATCCCAAGGCGTATCCCACCGCCGGCGGCATGCGCTTCGAAATCCGGGCCAACCTCGACGGGATGACCCTCTCGGGCCTGGACCAGTTGAGCCGCGACGAAGTCCGCAGCTTTGCGCCGCAGGACGTCGATCCGCTGGACGAGGACCTGGGTGCACCGGCCACTGCCACACCGGCACCGGTCCCCGAGCCAAGTCCCGCGTCCAAGCCCGCACCCGTGCGGACATCGAAAGATCCGCTGATCGATACCACGCCGTTCGGCATGGACGCGCCATCCACTGCCGCGGCTGACACCACTACCGCCGGTAGTGCCGACAGTGAGGACGCTGCGTTGTTCGGTGTGCTGTGGCCCCTGGGCGAGTTCGTCAAGCTGGACTCGACCATCGACCGTCGCACGCTGCGCATGCAGATCGCACGCCTGGGCTCGCTGGGCTATGCGCTGGATTTCAGGTCACAGGAATGGAAACGCCAGCCGGAACCCCAGGCGGCGTAAGTCTCTGCACCGCATCCGCGGTGATTCATCCACCCGCTGGAGCGCCTTCCCGCGCGGAAGGGAGGCTCTGGCCTCTTTCTGGAGTTCTTCACCATGTCAACGATCGACTGCAGTACTCAATCACATCCCATTGGTCACACGCCCGACGCGTTCGATGAACCCGCGTGGCGCACGGTCTGCGAGGCACTCGCCGCGCAAGCCAACAAGGGTTGCGGCCTGTCTCACGACTACTACGTCGAACGCTTCAGTTCGGCGATCGATGCGCAAGCCGGTCGATTGCCCGAAGACCAGCGCGCACAGGCTCTGAAAATCGCACGGGAATGGGACTACGCAACACCGGCCGAACGGCAGGAATCCCAGGACTGGAATGCGGATAACGGCTATTGCTCGCACGGCATCGAACTGGGTTGCTGTCCCGCCGGTTGCGGTTCGTACTGAGGACTGGCACTTCGCTCCATCGCCGCACACGCGGCGCTTTCAGCACCCGCCGGGGTTCTTCCCCGCGGGGGAGACCTCCGGCTCTTCTATCTCAGGAGGCCTCCCATGGGCTGGCATTTCTCTCCCCAATCGCGGTCAGAACTGATCGCGCAACTGATCGCTCCGCAGGAGACCGAGCGCGCCAGCGTGAAGGTCATCGCCCACGCGCTGCGCGGCAATGTCCTCTGGTCCGTCGCGGAAGTGACCGCCAAGACCGAAGGCGTACATCGGGACCTCGCACCGGGCCAGTCCCTGCGCACCATCCGTTGCGATTTGATGGAGCGCAGCGGCGACCAATGGGGCTACAAGCCCTTGGACGAGTCCATGCACCCGTACTACTACTCGTGCCCGCTCTCCTACCTCGACCTCGCGCCAGAGCAGTCCGCCGACTGGCGTGCAGGCGTTCGCGCCTACCACGCGCGGCGTCGCACACCCACGATGGCCGCGGCATCCACCACGGTGCTGACGGCTTGAGCGAAGGAGCCGACATGGACCCGATCCTGGCGGCGCTTTCGCCCTCGCTGTTGTCACTCGTTGAAGGGAGTTTGTCCAACGACGAAGTGTCCTGCGATGCAGAAATGCGGGCGCACTTCATCGGCAACGGCCTGACCGAGGAACAGGCACGGCAGGCACTGACCTACCGCGACCAGTACCTCCACTACATCTACCTGGAGGGTTTCACGCCGATCACCTCGGCAGACCAGGCGCTTCACTTCAACCCGCACACCCGGCAGTTCACGCCGGGCTGAGCGGCTTTTTTTCCACCCCCTGGGGCAGTACTTGCCCCGGCGGGCGGTGCTGCCCCCTTCATCCGAGGACACCACCATGCCCGCAAACCGACCCTCCACTCCGCCCCTCTACCGCATCGACGAATGCGCCGACCTGATGGTCGATGCCTGCGTCTGCGGCGCACAGGGCGAACTCGTCTTCCTGTCCGTCTGGGCACGCGACACCGCCATCCAGGAGTTTCTGGCGCGCCTGACATTGCCAGGCGACGCACAGGGCCTGGACCAGTTCCACTTGGTCACCGGCGAAGGCGCTGCGCTTCCCGTGTTCGTCGGCAACGTCGAGCAATTGGAAAAGCGCACGACGCGCGCCTTCCGCCGCACCCTGTTCGGCTCCATGGTCCACCTGTGGCTGTTCGATCGCCGCTGCGTGCAGCCCGATAAAGCGAACGCCAGCGCGCTCGCCCTGATTCCCAAGGCCGACGCCGCGTCCACCGAACGGTTGTGGACGCTGGTGCAGCAGACCTGTCCGCTGCCCCTGCTCGACCACTGGCGCGACACCGTGCTGGAACTGCTGTCCACCCAGGCGATGCTGAGCCGCCTTCCGATGGCGCTCGGGCCGCTCGAAGGCCATCGGCTGGCCCTGGATGTGCCCGTGCTCGCCCGAGCATTGGGTGAGTTGATCCGCCGCGATGTTCTCCGCGCCTGCGCGCAAGACGCCCTCCCGGCGGAGCCGCTTCGGCGGCGCGCCTGACGCCCTCGATGGGCCTGCAACGCTGGCCCTTCCTCCTTTTTTCTCCCCGCAACAGGAGCATTCCATGGCACTCATGTTTCCGCGCCTCGCGCGCAATTTCATCAAGGCGGGCTACTTCCCGACCGACGAACCGACCCTGGAGCGGGTGCTGTCCGCCCTCGCACCCGCCAGCGGTCCGATGTGCATCCTCGATCCCTGCGCCGGCGAAGGCGTGGCGATCGCCGAGGCGGCCCACGCCCTCGGGCGCGAGCAGGTCACCGCGTATGCCGTCGAATACGACGGCGAGCGCGCGGCCCACGCGCGTTCGCTGGTGGACCACTGCCTGCACGGCGACCTCATGGACACGATGATCTCCCGCCAGGCCTTCGGCCTGCTCTGGCTCAATCCGCCCTACGGCGACCTGTCCCGGGACGCCAACGGCAACATCGGCTACCAGGGCCAAGGCCGTGCGCGGCTGGAAAAGCTTTTCTACCAGCGCTGCCTGCCGCTGCTGCCGTACGGCGGCGTGCTCGTCTTCATCGTGCCCAGCTACGTGCTCGATGCCGAACTGGTCGGATGGCTCACGCGCCACTTCGATGGCCTGCGGGTCTACCGAGCGGTGGAGACGCAGTTCCGCCAGGTGGTGGTCTTCGGTCGCCGGGTCCGCCAGCGCGACCAGGCGTCGGACGAAGCGAAAGCCGCGCGCGGCCTGCTGCTGCAGGTCGGGCATGGCGACGTGGAAGCCGACGCATTGCCGACCGAATGGCCGTTCCTGCCGTACACCGTGCCTGCCAGCCCGGCGCCGCCGGAGCATTTCTACCGCGTGACGATGGAGCCGGCGCAGTTCGCCGAGGAAGTCGGCCGGCTGCAAGGGCTGTGGCCTTCGGTACAGACGCACCTGGGCGCCGCCCAGCAGGCCTTGCGCCCACCGGCGCGGGCCTTGTCCTCCTGGCATCTCGCCTTGGCGCTCGCAGCCGGTGCGGTCTCTGGCGTGGTCACCTCCAAGACCGGCCGCGTATTGGCCGTCAAGGGCGACACGCACAAGGAGAAAACGCTCGCCAGGCAGTACACCGAGCGGGACGACGGCTCCGTCGCAGAGACCCGCATCCTCACCGACAAGTTCGTGCCGGTCATCCGCGCGTGGGACTTGACGCCGTCCTCCCCGACCCGGGGCGAGGTGTTGACCATTCGCTGACGTTCGATCCCATCGGCGGCCTCGCCGCCTCTTTCCAACCCAAGGAGTCATTCCATGCTGCAAGGTCTCTTCGCACGCCAGCGGCGTGCATCCGTGCCGTCCCCGCTGTTCTCCGTGTGCCAGCTCCAGTTGAGCGAGCAGGTGCATTGGCTGGACAGCAAGGGCCTCCTTGATCCCCTGCCCTATGTGCAGCGCCACATGCGCGGCGACTGGGGCGAGGTCGATGAAGCCCGGCGCCGCGCCAATGAAGGCGCGCTGCAGGCAGGCGGCGTCCTGCAATCGCAGTACCGCATCACGCCCCGGCTGGCGTTGCTCGTCCTCACCGACGAGGCGCGCCACCGCACCGTCGTGCGGCTGCCGGAGGAACCGGATCCCCGCTGAGCGGTTCCGCTTTTTTTTCATTCACCCCCTGGGGCACGTCGCGGCCCCGGGGCCGGGCGTGCTCCGCTTTTGAAAGGAGCCTTCCATGTCGTCTTCTTCTCATCGCATCCCGCAGCGCCACAACCCGCTGTTTCCCATCGGCGCGCTGGTCTACAGCGAAGGGGTCTACCGGCTGGTCCGCGAGGGCCGGCTGGACCCCCTGCCCTGTGTCCAACGCCACATGCGCGGTGACTGGGGCGATGTCTCCGACGAGGCCTGGCATGCGAACAACGCCGCGCTACCAGCAGGCGGACGCCTGGGCTCGTTCTATGTCGTCACCCGCGAATTGAATCTCCACGTTTTCACGCTGGCGGACCGCAGTGCGACCCACGTCGTGCTGCCGTCCGAGAACTGATCTCGCTTTCCTGACGGCTTGCCGTCGCTCTTCCCATCCCCGGGGCATGCCACCTGCCCCTCGGGGCGGGTGCATGCCCTTTTTTTCTTTGGAGCATCACCATGTCCCTCGATCTCGATTCCAACGATGCGGCGCCCATGCAGGGCGAACTGCTGGACGACGCATCGTCCCCGCTCACCATCGCCCTCACCGACTTCGTCTCGGAGTTCGGCGACGAATTGCTGCAGGCCCTCAACGGTGCGAACCCGCCGGTGTACACCGGGCAGGTGCGCATGCACCGGCAATCGGTGCTCTCCGGCCTCAAGCGCCGGCTCTTCCCCGCGCAGGCCGACGTGGTGCACGCGGTTACCGAGCTGCTCGTCGACCGCGGCGAACGCGCTGCGTTCGTCAACGGAGAGATGGGCTGCGGCAAGACCACCGTCGGCATCGCCACCGCCGCCGTGCTGCACGCCGAAGGCTACCGCCGCACGCTGGTGCTCTCCCCGCCCCACCTCGTCTACAAGTGGCGCCGCGAAATCCAGCAAACCGTCGCTGGCGCCAAGGTCTGGGTGCTCAACGGCCCGGACACACTGGTCAAGTTGCTCAAGCTGCGCGAGCAGCTGCAGGTCCCCGCGCACGCGCAGGAGTTCTTCGTGCTCGGGCGCGTGCGCATGCGGATGGGCTTTCACTGGAAGCCCGCCTTCGCAGTGCGGCGCACCCGCCACGGCGACGTCGGCACCTGCCCGCATTGCGGCACCGTCATCACCGACGAGGACGGCGAGCCCATCGGCACCGCTGAACTCGATGCGGAGGAAACCCGCCGCACCTGCGGTGGCTGCCGTTTGCCGCTGTGGACGCTGATGCGCCCGCGCAGCCTGTCGGCCACCGATCAGTCCAGCGCGGTGCTCAAGGCGCTGCAGCGCATTCCCACCATCGGACAGGTCACCGCGCAGCGGCTGATGCGCACGTTCGGCGACGGCTTTCTCGCCTCCATGCTCGGCGACAACATCCACGAGTTCATCAACCTGATGGATGACCGCGGCGAGCTGGTCTTCTCGGACCGCCAGGCACATCGCATGGAGCGCGCGATGGCGAACATGGAGTTCGGCTTCGGCGAGGGCGGCTACCAGCCATCCGAGTTCATCAAACGCTATCTGCCGCAAGGCACGTTCGACCTGCTCATCGCCGACGAGGCGCACGAGTACAAGAACGGCGGCTCGGCCCAGGGACAGGCGATGGGCGTGCTCGCGGCGAAGGCGCGAAAGACGCTGAATTTGACCGGCACGCTGATGGGTGGCTATGGCGACGACCTGTTCTATCTGCTGTTCCGTGCCCTTCCCGGGCGGATGATCGAAGACGGCTACCGGCCCTCGAAAAGCGGCTCGATGACCTCGGCCGCGATGGCATTCATGCGCGACCACGGTGTGCTCAAGGACATCTATTCCGAGAGCACCGGCACTTCGCACAAGACGGCCAAGGGCTCCAAGGTGTCGGTGCGCACGGTCAAGGCACCGGGCTTCGGGCCGAAGGGCGTGCTGCGCTGCGTGCTGCCGTTCACGGTGTTCCTCAAGTTGAAGGACATCGGCGGCGACGTGCTGCCGCCCTACGACGAAGAGTTCCGAGAAGTGGCGATGAACCCGGCGCAGGCATCGGCCTACCAGAACCTGGCAGGCCGGCTCACTACGGAATTGCGGCAGGCATTGGCACGCCGCGACACGACGCTGCTGGGTGTGGTCCTCAACGTGCTGCTGGCCTGGCCGGACACGTGTTTCCGGTCGGAGACGGTGGTGCATCCCCGCACGCGCGACACCTTGGCGTTCGTGCCGGCCCAGTTCCACGAACTGGACGCCATGCCCAAGGAACGGGAACTGGTCGAGATCTGCCGGCAGGAGAAGGCACTGGGCCGCAAGACCCTGGTCTACACGGTGTACACCGGCACGCGCGACACGACGGCGCGGCTCAAGCGGCTGCTGGAGATGGAAGGCCTGAAGGTGGCGGTACTGCGCGCGAGCGTGGAAGCCTCCCGCCGCGAGGACTGGATCGCCGAGCAGCTGGACCGCGGCATCGACGTGCTCATCACCAATCCGGAACTGGTGAAGACCGGGCTGGATCTGCTGGAGTTTCCGACGATCGTCTTCCTGCAATCGGGCTACAACGTGTATTCGCTGCAACAGGCCGCACGCCGCTCCTGGCGCATCGGCCAGAAGCAGCCGGTGCGCGTGATCTACCTGGGCTACGGCGCCACCTCGCAGATGACCTGCCTGGAACTGATGGCCAAGAAGATCATGGTGGCGCAGAGCACGTCGGGCGACATCCCGGAATCGGGGCTCGACATGCTGAACCAGGATGGCGATTCGGTGGAGGTGGCACTGGCACGGCAGCTGGTGCATTGATCCTGTGACGACACTTGGCGGCTCCTTCGGGAGCCGTTTTTTTGCCCGCGCACCAGCCAAGCGCGCTTACCAGCCGTTACGACGGCGGAAACACTACGTCCGACACTTTCCACCGTGTAGAACGACCCGGAGAACAGGATGATCTCTTCCCGCACTCTTGCAGCCACGTCCAACCAGGACGCAGCACCGAACGCACGTCCCCCGACACCCGGCCAACCCCTTCCCGATGATGAAATCCCGTTCAAGGCGGATGTGTGGAGGGACAACGGGCGCATCGTCGGAGCGACTTTCAAGGGGCAGATTTCGACCACCAGATTCAACGGACGGGTGAAGACCGGCGGCGCCGAGGTCAATGTCGAGCGAGGCAATGCCTTTGGCTCCGCCTCCACCAACGGCACGTCCATGGATGGCCGCGTGGGGTTCAGAACTGGCCTGGAGAACTTCGAGTTGAGCGCCTCGTTCGCCCCGGGCGGAGAGCTCAGCGGATCGGGCAAGGTTACCGTGGGCGATGCGTCGTTCTCGTTTTCCAATGACTCCATCGGCACCGAGTTCAAGTTCGCCAACGGCGCCAGCGCCGCGATTAGCAGGAGTACGGACGGGGCATGGAACGCGAGCTGGAGCTCCCCGGCTGCGGGCAGCTTCCAGACGGCACTGAATTTCGAGAACAGCGGCGGCAATTGGTCGATTAACGCCAACTTCACGCTCAAGGTCGAGTGACGGCATAGCATTGATCGTGTGCGCTGCGTGCCGCGCACTAGTTTTCGGAACCTTACGGTGGACGCAGATGCTGCCGCAATCCTTCGTCGCTCGGGCAATCCTGATCGCACTGATCCTGGCCTTGGCTGGTTGCGCTTCGATGGACAGGAGCATGCATCGCTTCGACAGTTGGCTGGGCTCGTTCAAGAGCCGCGATGATGGCGGCTACCTCGCCACCTGCAACGAGCCTGGCAACACGTTCGACGCGACGACCGCGCCTCCTTGCGAGAGCGCTCTCCGAAGGCACTGCCCGAACGGGTTCAACCTTGCCAGCGTCGGTGCCACGGAAAACCCCAGCCCCCGCAGCTTTACCGAAAAGTACCGGGTGACGGCCCTGGCGTACTGCAAGTGAGTCGTCGCGGGCGGGGCTCTGAGGGAGAAGAACACGATCGATATCCTCAGCAGCTGGTGTCCAGACCACGAGCGCTGTACGCGCCGCGATGCGTTTCCTTGATAGCCGAGAACGACATCACGGTACTGGCTTGCCGCAAGCGAGGCGGTCAGACTTCCCCTACTGCGCGCCATCAACCGAACTGGCATCCTATCGAAGTCAAGGTGTCCGGCATGCCCCGGGCTCTCCGGGCGTGAGAACGCCATACAACAGTCGACTCGTGCGTTGCGATCGCGTGTAGCGCGATGCTCTGTCCGAACGTAGTTTCGGAAAACTACGAGATTGCTGGGGTGTCTGGCTTGAAGATACAGTAATTGCTGATCCACCCTGATTGTGGTGAAGCTCCTCTTGGCTGGTGGCAAGCTTGTCGAATGGGTTAACACTGCAGCTTTGATGTTTCACTTCCAACAAATCTTCACCAATCATCGAATGGCACAAAAATCAATTGAAGTGACCCAATGAATAGCAATCAGAATTCTCAAAAGGGACGCTTCTACCTCCTCGATCCGGACATCCGCGGCGGAGGTCCTGGAACCGATGTTGAAATCTCCAACGAAGAAGCCCTTCTGACACCTCCACGCCTGATCATCCGGCCCGTGGAAGGCGGATTTCCGACGCTCGCGGAAACGCCGGTTCTGGCTCACGAGCGCAATTCAAAAAGGCGCCCTCGAGATCTCGAAGGAGGATTCAGTGGTTACTGGCTGGTTTCGGAGCGGCTCAAGCGCGCTTTCGAGTCAGTGGACGCCGAGGGCTTTGCATTCGTCCCCTGCGATTACACATTGCCGGACGGCTCGAAGGGCCCGCAGCATTACCTGTGCGACGTGGTTCGGACCATTTTTGCGCTGGACAAATCCAGCTCTGAATTTCAAACGCGAATCGCCCGGGATCACGCTGCCAATCAAGACGTGGAGATGATTACGTTTTCGGGAGGAGCGAAGCTATTCTTCAAGCAGGAATTGATTGGGGATGCCCATGTCTTCAGGATGGGAGAGGATCCATCCAGCGTGATCTGTGATCGCACGATGTATGAAGCGATACGAAGCGCGGGAATTGGAGTGAAACCTAGCTCCGATGGCCTGTGGTGGAAGGACGCCGCCGATTTCTAGTGGCTTGCACTCACTGTGATATGCCGACTCGGAATTTCGGACCGTGGCCAAGAATGACAAGCCGGTTTTTCAGGGACACCACCTTGTTGAGCAGCAAGCATTCCGAGACAGCGCTCTGCTCAAGAAGCTCTCCAATGTGGGGCTTTTCAGTCTGGATGGCGACGCCAATCTGCTGAACCTCCCGGGGGACAAGCAACTGGCGCTGCAGCTTGACGTCTCTCCTCACAATGGCGGCCCTCTCGGACAGTATTCCCAGGGCCTGAGACAAGAACTGAATTTCCTCCAAAAGAGCTCTGATGGCCAAGCGGCAATGGCTGGCGATCGTGGGGCGGCCACGAGAGTCGCCAAGGACGTGGACAGGCTTTGCGCCACTTTGAAAGTGGCCATGGTGAACAACGATCTGCTGACCAACACGCCCATCGGAATGACGGTAGAGCAGGCCAACCAGTTCAACCGAGATTTCTTCAAGAAGCTGCCCGCCTACCAGCAAACCCACAGCCTGCAGATCGATGAAGCCATCAAGCTGACGGGTCCGGAAGCACGTTGGCCTGCGGTACTCAAGTCCGAATCCAATCTCATCCACAGTCTTCACGCGATCGATCAACCGGGCTTCAAGACAGTCAAAGGCGATGCGGCAATCGGTCGACAGTTGTTGGGGGAATCGGTCGAGCAGGCGCAGGCAGGTGGACGCCTGACGCTTTCAGCGCAGGGCACCGATCAGGTCAGTCAAGCGTTTGCCAGCAACGCGGCCGTAGCGCAGCCCCTACGCACGGTGCCAATGGCATCCAGCTCAACCGCGTTGGATCCGCATTCCACAGTTGCTCCGCGCTCGCAACGCGGCTTCGCCACCGCAGAGCTACTGGCCGGCGAGCTGTCTGCAGGCCAGGCACTGCGCACCGCCGGCCTGCTCGCCACCGCCGCCGACACGGTGATGACCGGCCAGCGCGCCACACGCTTGCTCGGCCAGGACAACCCGCTCGCCGCGCAATCGGAGCTTGCGCACTTTGCCGGCCGCAACGTCGGTGGCTGGGCCGGCGGTACCGCCGCTGCCTACGCGCTGGGTAGCTCGGGCGCCGGGCCGATGGTGCTGATCGCCGCCGATGCGTATTTCTTGAGTACCGCTGGCGAGAAGGCCGCCGCCTTGCTCGACAACCGCGCCATCTACACCCAGACCGATCGCGAGGGCACGCAGTGGTCGTTCAACGGCACCGCCTGGGCGCGCGAGGGCAAGGCCGACACCACCAACGACGGGGTAGACAACCCCACCTCCACCCCCATCGTCGCCAGCTACGAGAAGGCACGCGAACTCAATTACCAGGCCACCAACGCCGCTGCAGCGCTCGCCCTCAAGGATGCGCCCGCTCCGCAGGATCCGTATCGCCAGCCGGCCAATGCCACTGACCGCCCCAGCCTGAGCAGCGCCGACTGGCGACGCGATGCAACGGACGGTCAGTGGCATCGGCTGGTCAAGGCCGAGATCTCTGGCGCCAATGATCGCGGCAGCTACGTGCAGGAAACCACCTTGCCGCACCGCAAAGCCGAACTCGACGCGCAGGCGCAGGACACCATCGCCCGCAACATCGCCAACAGTCCCGGCGCGATCGCTGCGCGCTACGCACTGGCGCACCACCGCAACGGCTGGGCGGCCGATGGCCTGCCGATGTCGCCAGCGGTGCAGCAGGCGCTGCCCGATCCGGATGCCTTGACCGCCTCAAACGGCCAGCGCTACTACCGTGACATCGAAGGCCAGTGGACCAGCAACGGCGCCCCACCCGATGGCAACCGCGTGCTGGAGCTGGAGACCACGCGCGCGATGCTGCAACCGGCACTGGCCGAGCAGGCGCAGGCCATTGCCGCCATCCAGCAATCGCCGCAGGACGTACAAGGCGAGCAGGCGCTCTACCGCTATCGCATTGTCGGCACCGAGTTGCAGCCGCCATGGCGTGAAGCAATCGAGCTGGCGACGCAACGCACCCGCGAGGCAGAGGGACTTGCGGGCGGCGGCGCGATGCAGTTGCAGCGCGGCCCTGGTGGCACCTTTGGCGCCGATAGCCCGATTGCGCATCTGCAACGCGGCCCTGATGGTGTAGAGCGCATTGCAGCAGTCACCAGCACCGATGACATCCGCCGGGCACTGCAGGAGGTACAGGCGCGGCAGAACCCAGCCTTGCCGATACAGCAGCTGGCCTCTGCGCCTCGCTCATCGGACGGATCCGCAGATGCGGACACGTCGTCTTCCGTCCCCTCCAACCAGCATGCCCTCGACGTGCAGGCGCGGGGCCAGGCGGCCAGCGCCGCGCAGGAGCGTCAGGAACGGCAGCAGCAGGACCGGCAAGCGCAAGACCAGCAGCTGGCGCAGGCACGCGCGCACACGCTGCAGGAGCAGGCCTCGCACGAATACCGAGCGCAGGACGCTCAGGCGCTGCAGGCGCATGCATTGCAGGAGCTTCGCCAACAAGAGTCGCAACAGTTGGAGCAGCAAGAACGCCAGACACAGGCTGCCCAGCAACGCGAACGAGCCCAGCAGCAGGCGCACGACACCCAACAGCGCGAACGAGCGCAGCAGCAGGCCCAGGAGACGCAGCAGCGCGAGCAGGAAACACGCCAGGCCCAGGACGACCAGCAGAGCCAGCAGGAACGCCTTCAAGCGCAGGCTGTGCAACATCCCGAGCAACAGCCGCTGCACGCCCAAGCGGCTCCACAACGCGAGCAGGAGCCGGCACAGGAAGCCGTCTCTCGCGAGCCGTCGTCGCTCCACGCACAAGACACATCGCCGCGCCAGCCCGAACAGCGGTATACCCCGGATGACGTCGCCCAACGGCGCCAGGAGCAGCTGGCAGAGCCTGCGCAAGCACATGCATCCGACGTAGCGCAGCAGCGGACGCAAAGCCGACAAACGCAAGAAGAGCACACGCAGGAAGTCCAGCAGCAGGTTGCGGACCTGCACAGCGGCCAACAGCCGATGACGGCGCAAGCCTCGGGTGCGCAGCAAGATGGACCGGCGCAGCAGCCCGAGCAGCCGGCAGACGCGTATCTGGCCCAGCCTGCGACTGCGCCTTCCGCTTCATCGCTCGCCATGCCGGTCGCCGCAGAACAGCGCGACGATCAACAGAAGCGCACGCCACAAGCACTGGAAGCACCAGATCCCCCGGCAGCGTTGCCAGTGTCCGCACAGCTCGCGCAAGCGAGAGGGACATCGCTGGAAATGCCGACCGCTGGTCGCTCCACCGACGCCCCCGAGGACGCGTCCGATGCGCGCGAGCCGCTTTCCGCGTCCCAGGCAGATGAGCACGACCGTCCTGCCGCCGTGCCCGCCGATCCGGACTCCTGGGAGGAAATAGAGCGCTCCATGCGTGAACTGCGCATCCAACTCGAACAGGATCTCGAAACAGAAAGCCGCGTCGCAGAAGCGCGGCAGGCGCGCGTGGACCGTGGCGAACGGCCGTTTACCGAGTTGGAATTGCGTGATGGGTACGATCCGGATGGCCCCTCGGGACTGAGACCACCACGCGCCCCGCCGGCAGACGCCGCGCCACAGTCTCTTGCTGCTGGCGAGCAGGAAGATCGGCCGCAGCCCCAACGTAAAAACATCACCGGCGATCCGGATGTGGACGAGTTGCTGTACGCCATCGACTGCAAGAACGAACTGGCGATCGAACAGGCCTTGAAACGTGTCGCCAACAGTCCCTACAGCCAGGCCCTTGCCAAACAAGGGCATGAATTTCTGGATGCCCAGGCGATGCAGGAAGCCCAGGAGCAGGCGAGTACGCGCCAGGCACTGAACATGGACGTCTCGACAGAGGTGCAGACCAGCCGCGGCCCGGTGATGGTGATGACACTGCCGCAGTTCGCCAACGGACCGGCGATGCAAGGTCCGCAGGGTGACGGTGGTGGTGGTGGCGGAGATGGCGGTGGTGGAGGTGGAGGCGGTGGTGGTGGATAGCCGGCACGCGTGCAGCAAGTTGAATCATCGAGAGAACGCTATGGACATGCAGAACTCACCAGCGCTGCCCGAAGACAATGGATCGGAACGCGCGATGAAAGAATCGATTCAGGCCATGGCGGCCCTGATCGGGCACCTGCAGCGGCGAGAGCATGCGCTGGAAGATCTGGTGCGGCAGCAGCTACAGTTGCTGCAGTCCGCCGTCCACAACGCTGATCAGCGGGTCGCTCGGGTGGTTGAGACCGCGCTGCCCCGCCTGACGCAACTGAGTCAGCAGGCGTTGACGCAGACGCTGGAACCGGCGGCGGAGCGCTTCAACAAGAAGATGAGCACCGCGGAACAGACGCTTCAGCAGGCCACGCAGCGCTATGCGAAAGCGCAGCACGCCTTGGAAACCACAATCATGCGACGAATGTGGATCGCATCGATCGCACTGCTGCTGTCGGGTGTCCTGAGTGTGATCGTCGCAGGCTACGCTGCGTACAGCACGAAGGCGGTCATCGCGGAAGCGGCGCAGCGCCGGGCAGAAATCGACTATCTGGATCGTGTTGCGCGCGCCAATCTCGTGCCCTGCGGCGACGATAGGTTATGCGCCGAGCTAGAGAAGAGAGGCGCGCGCTATGGCAATCAGAGCCAGTTTCGCGTGATCGCCTTGCGCCGATCCACTCCACGCTGAGCTGCTCGCGCAGCTTTTGAAACTCGCAGGCTTGGAGAAGGCAGCACAATCAAAGCGCAAGTGCGGACTTCGGATTGATGACTGACGCGAGCGCCGATCAGATGGATCGTCACGACAACCCAGTTGTTCGAGATGTTCCAAATGCAGGCGATCTCTCTGTCCGAATTCGACCGCAGTCATGCCATGGCCGTTGCTGGCGCACTCACTCTGGCCATGCTGGGCGGTTGCGCCACCGTCACCGCAACGGAGGATAAAGCGGCGCCTCCATTGGCCCCGATGCCTGCGACCGATACGACGCTCCCCCGCGCTATCCCAGTCGTTCGCCAGAGCCGCTATACGCTGGTGGAACTGGTGCCACAGGCAGCCCAACGCGACCTGCTCCTGCAGGTCGTCGACATCACGCTCCCGCCATCGCCCCAGACCACCGTCGGCGAAGGCTTGCAGTATCTGCTGCGGCACTCGGGATACCGTTTGTGCGCAGACGGCGCAGCGAGATCGGAGCTGTATGCCCAGCCGCTGCCCGCCGCGCACATGCACCTGGGACCACTTACGTTGCGCGATGCACTGCTGACCATGGCTGGCAGCGCTTGGGGACTCCACGTCGATGACGTATCCCGGCAGGTGTGCTTCCACCTTGCCTCCGAAGCGTCCGCCGAGGGCACTGGCAGCACCTGCACGTTGCCGCCGCTGGCGGACCTCGCCCCCGAAAACCGCATGGAGCGCCCATGATTTCCCATCCGCCGAGCGGGCGCGCCCGCATGCGCTGGCCCTGGGTGGCAGTCGGTGCCGCCGTGCTCCTTTTGGGCGTCGCCACGGTGACCAACACCGTGCGGCTGTCTCGTCTGGCACAGGAGACGCACAACGCCCATCGGGATGCGGAGATGCAGAGCCTGGCAAGCAGCGTGGCGCAACTGCGCGGGGCGCTCGATGAAGCCCGGCGCCAGCCCGCAACAGTCACCGAATCGGCATTCTCAGCGGAGAAGCAGGCCATCGGCGAACGCATCGCCCGCATCGAGCAGGCGCAGGGCAGCATGGCCCGCGCGGACGACGTGACCGCACAGACGGCGCGCATCGACGCACTGCAAAAGCAACTGGCCGAACGCCAGGCCGCCACCCGACCGACACGTGCATCCGCAAGCGGTGCAGCACGACATGCCACGCCGGCGCCGCCACCCTTCGCGGTGCTCGGCACGGAACTGCGGGCCGGGGTGCCCTTCCTCGCCATCGCCCCGCCGGGTGCTTCCTCGCCCGCGCAGATCCGGCTGCTGCGGGCGGGCGACCAGGAAGGAGACTGGCGGCTGGACGGGATCGAGCCGGGCGCCGCGCTGTTCACGGTGCGCGACCAGGCGCGCCGCGTGCCGGTGCACGCACGGTAGGCGCAAGATGGACGATCCTCGCCCTGCCCTCGTGATCGCGGGCTTGGCCTTGGCCCTGGCGGCGAACGCCCAGGCGCTGGCCCAGGCACCGGGCAGCGCCGAGTCCCGCATCCGCCAGAGCGAGTCCCGCCCGCTGGACAAGGCGCGCGACGACGAAGGCCAGGCGCACGAGTGGAACCTGCGCGCCGAAGAGTGGTCGCGCTACCGGGCGCTGATGCAGGGGCCGCTGGGCACCTACTCGCCGGGTCTCGATCCGCTCACCGCGCTGGGCATCGAGGCCCGTTCCGACCAGGAACGCCGCCGCTATGCCGAGCTGCAGGTACAGGCCGAGGCCCGCCGCGTAGAGAAGACCCTGAGCTACCAGCGCGCCTACGACGCGGCCTGGCAACGCCTGCACCCCGGGCAGGAGCGCGTGAACCTGCAAGGCGTGCAGGGTGTGCAGGCGGACACCAGCAAGTCCGGCATGCCTGGCGCCGCGGAGCCCGGGCGAATCGCGGTCTTCGTCAAGGACGGTTGCGCGCCCTGCAACCAGCGGGCGCTGCAACTGCAGGCGGCCGGTATGGCCTTCGATGTCTATGTGGTCGGCAGCCGCAGTGACGACGACCGCATCCGCCGCTGGGCCAGCCAGGCAGGCATCGATCCGGCACGGGTGCGCGCACGCACCATCACGCTCAACCACGACGGCGGCCGCTGGCTGTCGCTCGGCCTGCCGGGCGATCTGCCAGCGGTGGTGCGTGAGGTCGGCGGCCAATGGCAGCGGCAATGATGGACCGACGCCACCCTTGGTGGCTGGTGCTGGCATTCGCGCTGGGTGCGTGCAGCACCACCCAAGCGCGGTCGCAGGAACTGCCGCCGCCGGCCTATCAGCTCGCCGCGGCCCAGGCAGGCGTGCCCTCGCCCGTGCTGTATGCGGTGGCCTTGCAAGAAAGCGGAACGCGGCTGCGAGGCCGTCAGGTGCCATGGCCGTGGACGCTCAACGTGGCCGGAGCCTCGCAGCGCTATGCCACGCGCGCCCACGCGTGCCTTGGGCTGCGCCAGGCGTTGCGTCGGACGCCGGCACAGCGGATCGACGTCGGGCTGGGCCAGGTCAATGTCGGCTACCACGGCCAGCGGGTCGCGCAACCGTGTGCCCTGCTCGATCCCTACCGCAATCTCGCGATCGCGGCCGAGATCCTGCGCGAGCAGCACACGCCCGGCGAAGACTGGCTGCTGGCGATCGGCCGCTACCACCGACCGGCCGGCGGTCCGCCCGCCATGCGATACCGCGGCAGCGTGCACCGCCATCTGGTCCGGGTGCTGGGCAGCCCTCAAGCACTCGCCGCATTGAACGGCCATCGAGGTTCCTCGCCATGAACATGCATCGATTCCAAGTTGCCGGCGCCCTGCTCGCGCTGGCCACACTCAGCACGCGGCCCTGCGCGATCCGGGCCGCGTCGGCGCCGGCCAGTCTGCCCACGCCGCGCCCTGCGCTGATCGTGGTGGAGGACCGCGGCGGGGTTCCCGCGCAGCCCTACTACGATGACCTGGGCCTGCCGGTACGCTCTTCGGCGACAGCGGATGCGCCACAGCGTCTGCCATTGCCCGGCGCAACCACCGGTCCTCGCGGGGAAGCCGCCATGCTGCCGGTGCGCTCGGGTTGGCTTACGCCAGGAGTGGTCGAGCGCCGCCCGCTTCAGGCATCGGGACTGACGCCGTTCTTCGTTATCGGCGACGATGCGCGCTCGCGCGAATGGCTGCAGCAGCGGCTCGTTCGCCTGCGAGAACTGCACGCCAGCGGGTTGGTCGTGAATGTGGCATCGCCGCAGGCGCTGGACGCGCTGCGACGGCTGGCACCGGGCATGACGCTCTCGCCTGCGTCCGGGGACGACTTGGCCCAGCGACTGGGGCTGCGCCACTACCCCGTGCTCGTCACGGCCACCGGCATCGAGCAGTGACATGGCCCAGGCGCACGCGGTGGAGGTGCTGCTGCGCCCCGCGGTGGAGCTATACACCGTGGCGGTCTGCGCCGGCGCCGCGCTGGTGTGCGTGGTGGCCCCGTGGTCGCTGGCGCTGAATCCCCTCCTCGGCCTGGCCAGCGCGCTCGCCTTCCTGGCTTTCGGCGTCCTGCGACTTCGGCAGGCATGGGCCATCCTGTGCTATCGCCGCAACATCCGACGCCTGCCCCGGTATGTGATGGCCAGCAAAGAGGTGCCTGTCAGCCAGCAGCGCCTGTTCCTCGGTCGAGGCTTTCGCTGGGACCAGCGCCACACCCACCGCCTGATGCAGACGTACCGCCCGGAGTTCCGGCGTTACGTGGAACCCACGCGGATTTACCAGCTCGCGCGGCGCTGCGAGGCGCGGCTGGAGTTCGCACCGCCGCCATGGCCACACCTGGCACGCTTCACCGGCTGGGACCATCCGCTCAATCCGGCCCGGCCGCTGCCGCCGGTGGGCGGCATGCCCCGCCTGCACGGCATCGAGCCGCAGGAGGTCGACGTGACCTTACCGCTGGGCGAGCGGGTCGGCCACACGCTGGTGCTCGGCACCACGCGCGTCGGCAAGACGCGGCTGGCCGAGCTGTTCATCACCCAGGACATCCGCAGGCGCAGCAGCACGGGCGAGCACGAGGTGGTGATCGTGTTCGACCCCAAGGGCGATGCGGATTTGCTCAAGCGCATGTACGTGGAGGCGCGCCGTGCCGGGCGCGAGGGCGAGTTCTACGTGTTCCACTTGGGATGGCCGGACATCTCGGCACGCTATAACGCCATCGGGCGGTTTGGGCGAATTTCCGAGGTGGCGACCCGCATCGCGGGACAGCTCTCGGGCGAAGGCAACAGTGCCGCTTTCAGAGAATTTGCATGGCGGTTCGTGAACATCATTGCCCGCGCGCTCGTCGAACTGGGGCAGCGCCCGGACTACCTGCTGATCCAGCGGCATGTCGTGAACATCGATGCGCTGTTCATCGAGTATGCCCAGCACTACTTCGCCCGGAACGAGCCGAAGGCCTGGGAAATCATCGTCCAGCTCGAAGCGAAGTTGAACGAGAAGAACATCCCGCGCAACATGATCGGTCGGGAAAAACGTGTCGTGGCGCTGGAGCAGTACCTGTCCCAGGTGCGGACCTACGACCCGGTACTCGACGGCCTGCGCAGCGCCGTGCGCTACGACCGCACGTATTTCGACAAGATCGTGGCAAGCCTGCTGCCGCTGCTGGAAAAACTCACCACGGGCAAGATCGCGCAACTGCTGGCGCCGAACTATTCGGACCTGTCCGATCCGCGGCCGATCTTCGACTGGCTTCAGATCATCCGCAAACGTGCGCTGGTCTACGTGGGCCTGGACGCGCTGTCCGATGCGGAGGTGGCCGCCGCCGTGGGGAACTCGATGTTCTCGGACCTCGTGTCGGTCGCCGGGCACCTGTACAAGTTCGGCGTGGACGATGGCCTGCCGGGTGCATCCGCGAACACGAAGATCCCGATCAACGTGCACGCGGACGAGTTCAACGAACTGATGGGCGACGAATTCATCCCGATGGTGAACAAGGGCGGCGGTGCCGGCATCCAGGTGACAGCCTACACGCAGACGCTCTCGGATATCGAGGCGCGCATCGGCAACCGCGCGAAGGCCGGCCAAGTGGTAGGCAATTTCAACAACCTCATCATGCTGCGCGTGCGCGAGACCGCCACGGCCGAACTGCTGACCCGGCAGTTGCCCAAGGTGGAGGTGTTCGCAACGTCGGTCATGAGCGGTGCCACCGACAGCTCCGACCCCACGGGCAGCACGGCATTCACCTCCAATACGCAGGACCGCATCGCCAGCACGAGCGTGCCGCTGATCGAGCCTGCACATGTGGTGGCGTTGCCGAAGGGCCAGGCCTTCGCGCTCATGGAGGGTGGCAACCTCTGGAAGGTCCGCATGCCCCTGCCCGCGCCCGATCCCGACGAGGTGATGCCCCGTGACCTGCAAGAACTGGTGGGCCACATGCGGCAACACTACGTCGAGGCGGGCGCATGGTGGGATGGCCAGGGCGCGCCGGCATCGCAGGATGCAGCCCTGCCTGACGACCTGCTCGCGGGGTTTGCACCGGAGACTGCCGGCGGTGGCAACGCAGGAACAAACGCGCCATGAGCGACGTCGCCGCCACCGCGCAGCGCCAGCAGATGCGGCAACAGGGCCTGATCCTCGGCCTCATCACCCTGCCGTTTCGCTGCTTCGGCGTGCTGTGCGGTTCGCTGTTCCTGTGCATCGTGGTCGAATGCGTCGGCATGGCGGTGTTCTGGCCGGACCAGGGCTGGCACCACGCCCAGGCCATGCTCGGCCACGAGCTGGACCAGCTGTCTGAATACTTCGTGCGCAGCGCACTGGTGCAGGAGCCGGGGCGCACGGCACACCAGTGGGTGGAGCACGCCTACGAATGGGCGTTCGTGCGCAGCGGGTTGCTGGAGTGGATACAGGATGCGTCGCGCCAGGCACGTGCGGGTGCATCCAGCCCCGCGTGGAGCCTGCGGCAGGTGCTGGCGACGGTATCCATCCACGCCGAGGGCTACCTCATCGCGGCGGCCTACACGGTGTTGGTGTTCCTGGTGCGGCTGCTGGTGCTGTGCCTGACCCTGCCGCTTTTTGCACTGGCCGCCTTTGTGGGGCTCGTGGATGGTTTGGTTCGCCGGGATATCCGGCGCTTCGGCGCGGGGCGCGAATCGGGGTTTCTCTACCACCGGGCGCGGGCCAGCCTGGTGCCGCTGGCAGTGCTGCCCTGGGTGACCTACCTGGCCTTGCCGATGAGCGTGCATCCGGCGGCGATCCTACTCCCTGCGGCAGTGCTGTTGGGCGTGGCAGTGGATGTCGCAGCCGGGTCGTTCAAGAAGTATCTCTGACCGCTAAGGCTGTGCAAGTGACCTGAGATGGAGCAGGTAACCACGCTATGACAGCAGGGATTGATTGATCACGCCCTGGGCGCCGTATCGCCGCGGCACGCTCGCGCCGGCGTGCGCCCTCACAGAAAGCGCGCCGGCAAGACGCGGGAGTAAACAGCTAGGCCAACGATGCCGCCAGCCAACAGCACGAAGACCCAGCCGGAGTGGCACCAGCCGCGAGCAACAAGCGACAATCTGGCATCGCGTCCTCCGAAAACCACGGCGGGAAAAGCCAGCACGCTACACACCAGCCAGAGCACGCACAGTCCGCCTACGCGCTCCCAGCCCTGCTGTAACCTGGCGCCGGACACGATAGTGACGAAGCACAGCACGAACCCCCAGGCGGCCACGGCGAGGACGCGCTGCAGCGATGAGGGCTTCGCGCCCGATCCGCGCGACAACAACTCGTGTGCCAGGAATGCCACGCCCGCGAGCAATGGCGGTACGAACAGCAGCGAGAACAGCCAGGAGAAGTCGCCGAGCACGCCCGTGGCGACATAGGCGAAAGGCGTCGTGAGCAGCCCCAGGACCAGCGCCGCCAAGCCGTCGGCGCCGAAGCGCCGGAGCCCATGACCGAAGTTCGAGCGCATCATGGCCCGCTGGCCATATACGGGTCGTTGGAGTCCCTGCCTAAAGCATCCCGCCATGCTGAGCCGTTTTCGACTGGATCAGGGCGGCCCCGGAAAAGCGCGGCGCGCACCCGTCCAGCGATGGCGGACCGAAAGACCACCCGGCCACGCGCGCGCGCCGCTGCACGCGCCATGCGTGCGGGGTGCATGGCACCGTTACTCTCCAGGGCACACGCAGAGCCAACGCCACTCCTCGGACTTGCGGCGTGGCAGTTCCCACGCGCGGTGGTGCGTAGACTGGAGAGAAAAGCGCCAGACATCGACAAGGGGAATGTCGCCTCAGCCAATACGGATCTGCGCGCCATTGGCTTCGGCCAGCATCCGGGCAAAATGTTCGGCGACTTTCCCGGCATTGCCAGGCTCCCGGGGAAACAGAAACTCGAGCGTTCGGCAGTCGAATCCCAAGATCGCCATGCCACGATCGGTCAAGGAAACGCGTATCCGGTCCGCCAGCAGGAGCACGTCCTCGGCCAGTCCCGTACCGCCTTGCGACTGGTCCTTGCGTTCGAGATGGATTCCTTCTGCGACCTCGTCCTCGTCATCATGGAAGCCGCAGACGATATGCAGGGCATCGGCATCGTGGTATGCCGGCGAATGGAAGCCGATGCTGACCCAGAGGTCCCAATCCGTGGTTCCCGCATCCAGGTAGTGGCACTGGTAGCTGATCGGATCGTCTGGTGCGTGGGCGGGTATGTGTTTCAAGGATGAGAACGTGTTGGATGAAAAAACGAATCCGGCAGAAAGGTGGGTCCGCCACGCCGCCGCAGCCAAACAGGCGACGCCGCCGCCCTCCTCCTTCGCGACATAGCGATGCCCGCTCGCAGCGAATGTCTTTTAAAAGACGAGCAGCAAGCGGTTTTCCCCACCGCCCACGAAATCCAGCAGGGAGCCAGATGGTGTTGGGCTAAGGCATCGTGTAGGCACCCGCACCCAACTCGCGCCATTGGACATGACAGCACCCACCGTTCAGGGAAATTTTTCCAGAAGATGCCACAGGCACCACGTCACCGTCGCCGCGCAACTGCATGCCCTCGGCGCGACCGACGGTGTCTACACGTCCATTTCCGATCCACCCCATTGATCCAATGATGTGCACTGCGCGCAGCACCACCCGCTGTCCCTGCAGCGGCACGGCAGGCCACAGGACCGATTACCGTTTTCTCAACCGGTCAACGGCCTCGGTCCTTCTGGCGCTGGCGGGGCTGTTTCTCGGCGGCACCAGCGGGCAGGCTGACACCGCGCAGCCCGTGCCTTCGGCATCGCCTGTGTCCTCGCGCGTGGGCCTTCTCGACGCCCGCCGGCCCGACGCGCCACGCCTGGTCCTGGGCCAGCCGCAGCCCGAAGGCGAGGCACTTCACTACCTTCGGCTGTCTCCGCCCATGGCCCAAAAGCCAGAGTGCTGCGTTCAGGCCGGCGCGGCGGTGCAGGACGGTTCCATCCTGCAATACCGCGGTGAAGACACGGTCCCTGCGGACGAGCGCGACGCGAAATTCCAGAAGGCGCCCGAAGAAGGCTTCGTAGGCCTGCTGCTGGCGAAGAACGCCTTGGTGTCGCGCACCAATGCCCACCGCGTCGTGCTGCAATGGCCGGACCGCAAGGCCCGCCTGCGCGTGGACCATTGCCTGTCCAGCGAAGGCATGCACGTGAGGGTCGCAGAGAGCGGCGCCAAGGGGCAATGGGTACTGAAGGCGCATTACTACCTTCCTCTGGGAGCGGACGTGGCGATGGCATCCGGGCTGGTCAGCTTGGTCAGGCTGCCCAAGCTGCCCAAGGCGCTCTAGGTACAGGTGCTAGCCTTTGGCCTCTACGGGCACGGGTCCGGTGGGGGCGTCTCTGGCTTGACCGAGGCCAGTCCGGAGACTGTGCGGTACAGACGATTCCTGGCGTCCCACCGCAGGGTGGGCAGGTGGTAGTCGCCGCCCACGGCGGGCGAGCGCACTTGGAGCTGGATCTCGTGCGGCACGCCGTCGTGCCAACGGCTGGGGACCACCTCCAGTTCCTCGGGCGGGTCCGCGGGAAAGAGGTGGGTCAATTTGCCGACGCAGCGGCCGGTGTCGTCCACCAGCAGGGGCAGCGGAAAGCGTCCCCACGGCGCATCGGGCGGCAGGCCGCGGTAGTGGGCGTCGGTGAACACGGCCAGCAGGCGCACCTTGGCGGCCTTGGCCGGCGCATTACCGGCGGCGCCACCCTGCACCAGCGGGCAGGCGCGCACCGCGCCGCGGTAGGGCTCCCAGACCGTCGGCAGGGACAGGTCCGCGTCCAGGGGCTGGCACTGGGCGGGGTCAAGTGCCAGGGGCGTTTTCGCATCAGCGTAGACTGCGGTGGACAGCGTGGCGGTCGCTAACCAGCCAGCCCACTGAAGAACCGCGTTCATTGGTGCATCCAAAGAATGAAAATGGAGTTGCGGGTAGTTCAGAGAAATGCCGTTGAGCGCCGCGATACTTTCCCAAACACAGTGGGTTGGTTGCAAATCACCATATTGTTCCCACGTCAGTATGCAAATGCCTCGACCTTGAAGGCCACGGGATCGCCCGCGTTAGCGCCCTGCACCACCAGGTAGTAGTCGCCCGGTTCAACGTTGTCGCTCATGGTGTCGCTGCAGATCTCGACCGCCTTGGAGACGGCGACGCCCCTGGCGTTGAAGACCTGCAAGCCTGGCGTGGTGCCGTCGAAATCCGACTCGCCCAGGCATGACAGGTCGTGCGTATAGACGTGCAGGTAGACCGTTTTGTTGCGATTGGCATCGATGCGGTAAGTGCGGCTCTCGCCCGCACCGATCGTGATGGGATGGAGTCGGCCATTGGGCAGCGTTTCGACAACATGGTCCACATCGAGCCGGAAGGCCGCTTTTAGCGCAGGACTCCTGGGTTTGGCCCGGGGCTGGGGGGGCGCAGGAGGCGGAGTTTCGGAAAGATGGGATTGCAGGAACTCATGGTTACCTGTCACGGCCAGATCGAAGGCGCAGGCCTCAAGGCGATCCAGCGGGACACCTGCCTGTGCGCAAGCCTTGCGGCCGGCCTCCAGTTCGGCAGCAGTCGGCTGTGCGGGTGAAGATGGGAAGTCGCGCAGATCGAAGGTGGCGAAGGACTGGCCGGGTCCATACGCGAACAGGCTGTCCTTCTCCGCGATGCGCCAGCTCGATACGAAGGCGTCGGCTTGATCGCGATCGGGCAGCAAGCCTTTGCCACCTGTTCGGCCAATAAGCTGTCCATCCCTCGTACTGGAAGCCCGCCCGACGAGACCGCTCTCGCCGTCCTGGCGCGTTCCCTGGGTCCAGCCGGTCTCCAGATCCAGCCAACTGCTGCGCAGATGCACGCGCAGCACGCGTCCGTGGGTCCACAGGATCGCAACGGTCGAGGGTCGCTCGCCATTGCCCCAAAGCCCCAAGGCCGCATCACGGCCGATGGGGTACTGAACGAACTTGCGCTGCCAGGCGACCGGCTTACCGTCGATCAGAACGCGCCCATCGACATCAATGTGGACACGATGGGCACCCACCTGGGCCGCGACAGCTGAAATGGCGGACACGCTCCGGCTCTCGCGCCATGGACTCTGGCGCACCTGGATGCGGGTGCCATCGGAGGCATCTAGCAGCCAGAACTCGCCGGCCCGCTGGGTGGTCAGCGTCTGCCCACCGGGCAGGCGGTAGTGCGGCTCACCAGTGCCCTTTGCGCCGCCAGCGGGTGCTTGGCCGCCACCGGGAGCTGGAACCGGTGCAGGCGGCGGCGGGGCCTGCATGCGACAGGTTCCGATGGACGGGTTGGTGGCCGGTGGACTGGCACCCGCCTCCGCGCTGCACACCTTGGACACGGCGGCGAGCGATGCCACCAACTTGTCCTGCTTGTCGCTGAGCGCCTTGCGTTCGGCCGCATCGCCCACACCCGCCTGGGCGCACCAGGCATTGATTTCGGCCGAAGCGCCCGCCAGCGCCTGCGTGTCTTTCTGTCGCAGCGTTGCGAGTCCCTGGAGTACGCGATCAATGGCGTCGAGGGTGTCTTTTTTGTAGTCGGGTTTAGTGGCTTGATCGGACCAGTAGGCACCTTTCAGTGCATTGAAGAATGCCTCCCTGGTAGGGTTGCCCTTGGCGAGGCTTCGCAGATCCTTCGTGTAGTTGGGACGCTGTGTGAGATAGGCGTCTGCGGCAGACTCCAGCGTCGGATAGCTGGGAAAACACACCTTGACCCACTGCATGGGATTGCCATTCTCCGACCAGCATTGCCCGACCGGCGCTGCCTCTTTGTTGGCAGCAAAAGGCTTTTCCAGATTGTGTTTCAGGCAACCGACTGCCGTCGTCGAGGAACACTCCTTGGTCTCCGGCGTCTGCACGTTCCACAGGTTGTTGTTGGGTTTGGGAATGAAATTGCCGTCCTGGTCACGCATGTGGCCCAGGCTCTCCCCACGCGCCTGTCCCGCGATGTAGGCCCAAAGGATCGGCCCCAATCCGCCCGCGTTGTGCTCGATCAGTGGACGGGTGACGTTGCGCGCATAGTCCTCGGCATATTTCGCGTCGCTTCCGGAAACCGGGTTGCCGCATTGGACTTGCGCGTACGCAGTCGTAACCGTCAGGTAAAGGAGCCCGGCGAGAAGAAATCGCGTCATCGTGCGCCTCCCGTTCTTTCCTGGCCGTCCCGGCCCACGTGGCGCGCGGCACCGTCGGGTGTGTACCACCAACGCTCCCGCGTGCCATCCGGCCACACCTGCTCCAGGACGATGTCGCCACGCTCATAGAGGACCTTGGTCATGGAGGTGGCACCCGGATCAGGTGTCACAGCCACAGTCATGGCATCGCCGGTCGGCCATGCAGGAGGCAGGTTGGTCGGCGCCGCGGGCGACGGGAGCGCGGATGAATCGGCCTTGGGCGGAGGCGCCGAGGGGCTGGCCGTCTCTTCATCTCGATGGCACGCGACCAAAGTGCAGGAGAAACAGGCCATTGCAATGCCAAGGTGCCAAAGCATCGACGCACTCCTGCATGAGTGGGCTGCCACCTAAAAACTGCAGTGGCGAGCCGGCAAGGGGTACCCAACCTTGGATCGACCGGACAGCAACCCGCCACCTGCCAACCCCTCCTTTCCCGAAATGTAATCGAAGACCGCCTGTAGGCGCCATCAGGCTCCGAGGCCCGGCTCCTGCAACTCCGGCAGACAGTCGGCGAAGTCGGGCTGGATCCGGGACATCGCACTGGCGATCAGTGAATCGCCGGTCAGGACCGCCAGCAGCATTCCGGTCATGGTGACCAGACCGTTCGAATTGCGCAGGATCTGCAAGGCCAATGGCAATGGAAACCCTTCCTCGACGCGGCGCAGCGGATGCAGCCCGCCGTGAACGAACGAGTTCATGGCCGACCAGGTCATGTCTTTGAAGTGCGCGAGCATTTGATAGGCACCCACAGAAATTCCTTCACCTGGGCTCCCCATGCTCTTACGCATGTCCTCCATCATTTCGCTGACGCTGGGCAGGTTCTTCGCGGCCTTCTCGCTCTCGACGGTGAGCGGCGCCAGCAGCTTTTTGATCGCTGAATCGGGTGCGGCATAGAGGAGCCACGCCGCCCGCGTCAGCGCTTCGAACTGAAGCCGCATGAGGGCTACCGCCGAAGTGGCGAGCGCTAGTTCCATGAGGGCGCGAAGTCCCTCTGCATGTTCCAAAGCCACGAAGCACATGCCCGTTGCAACCTGCGAGCGTGGAGCACCATGGAAGCCGTGCTCACCCAGGAGCTTGAAGATGTGCTCGTGCAACTGTTCCGAGCGCGCCAGCATCTGATCGAGGTCAAGCTGCGCACCGTACGGCAAAGAGAAGCTGGTCATTGGCCAATGGTAGGGGACGGCATCGCTTCGCCGGTGAAGCCCGTCACCACGGCTTGAGAGGCCAGATCGCAACCTGAAACCAGTCTGGATGGACTGGCCGAATGCAACCGGCCGAACGGCAGGCATCAGGACGAGCACCGCCACAGGGTGATGGATACCGCATGCGCTGCACCAGGTAGCCGCCGCTCCAGCAGAGCTCAGGTCATTGGCAGTTCCATCCGGTCCCGGCGCGGCTGCAGGTTCGCCCGGTGGGGCCGGTGAGGACGTCCGGACCGGATTTGCGATAGATCGTGCCTGCCGTGTCGTAGCAAAAACCTGCGTCGCAACTGGCGATCGTCGGGACCGGGGTGGTGATGATCTTCGGGGGTTCCTGCATCAGCGGGGTGTTGCTACCGCAACTGGCATTGACTTGCGCAATGGCCGCATTGGTCCGCATGCGTTTCTCGTCCTGTGAGAGCGTCCGGATGCTCGATACGAACTCCAGCTCCTTCTGTGCGCTGCGGCAGACGGGGGTGTCGGCCGGGGACACCGAGGTCCCGTTTTGCGCGACCGACGATGCCTCTGCACGCTGGCGCCGCTGAAACTCCTGTTCATCGCGCTCTGCCATTCGATCCTGGTGTTTTCGCTCAATGGCCCCTGCCGCATGAGCACGCTCCCGCGTGATTTCGTCGGCACTTTTAGGACGTTCCAGCAGCGCGCCCGTTTGGTTTGCAGCGCAGGGGACGTCCGCGTAGACGGTCTTGCCTGCGGCATCGGTGCAGCGGTGGACCTGGGCGTTGGCCGCGAAGACAGCGAGCGCGCACACGGCTGCGCCGAGGAGTGGCTTGAAGATTTTCATGTAGCGATCCGCAAGGGTTAACAGGGTGCGTGATTCCCCATCAACGCATCAGCGGACGGCACAGTTGTCCAAGGCTCCTGCCACATTGCAACAAACTGCTACAACACTTCAAACCGTGCGTACGGCAACGCAGAGGCGCCAACTACCAGATGGAAGTGGAAGGCTCTGGACCTTCCACTTCCACGGCCATCACGGCATGTATTTGATCGTCAGTAACGCGTTGGGCGCGATGCATCCGGTTCTTTGCGCCAGGATCACCCAACCAGACGGTACCGGCGCCACGTTGCAAACCTCCATGGTGCCCAGTTCAGGGCGAGCCTCGCGGATTTCCCAATAGGCGTATCCCGGTAGCCCACACCCTTTCGCGACGGAGGTGACGACCCATCCCGGCGGAACGCTGGAGGCGGGAACGTTGCACATGGAGAAACTGATGCTGTTCGGCGCTGCATACCGGATCTGGTAGTTGGGAACACCAGCGATGCAGCCGCCCTGGACGTAGGTCACTGCCCATCCACGCGGCACCGCCGTCAGGCCGCACATGTTCATCGTGCCGCGGGCCGGATCGACCCTGCGTATCTCGTACAAGCCGTTGCCGGACCCGCAGCCGGCGCGAATCGACGTTACCACCCAGCCTTCCGGAATGGGAACGTTGGCACAGATTTCCATCAGGTCAACGGAGTTGGACGACTGCAGATTTGCCGTACCCGCCTGTCCCCCTTGCACACCCGCAATCGCGATGACTGGACACAGCGCAACGGCGGCTGACACCACCAGATTGATCAGATTTCTCACAGCAATTCCCTTGTTGTTTTGAGTTGGATGGGTGGGCGCAGTGGAAGAGGCGCTCAAAAGCCCTTCCAGACATGCATAGGCCAATGAATGAGCGCACTAGAGAAGACGAATGGAGAGGAAGTCATCCCCACCCCGGTCCGCACGCACGACCGAAAGCCTGAGAACCATCACAGTTGCCGCGCTTGCCAAGCAGGCCCACGCTGGGCGTTGCTCACCATCTGCATCCATGAAAAGTAGGAAACGCAGAGGGAAGTGAAGAACAAAGGAGAACGGCCGACAGCCCCGCCGACCGTGACGGTCAGGGAGTCATGGCATGACGTGGTTCTGCATTCGCAGGCCTATGGCGCTGGAGATCTCCGCCCAGGCTGTGGCGTCAGAAGGAAAGGAGGTGCGGCACTGATGTGTCTGCGGTGCAGGAACGCGCACCGGCCTGGTTCCTGACGCCGTGGCCGGACCACGGGCACCTCGTTCTGACCTACCGGTCAGGCAAGGAAGAACGGCCCTGCCCCTTCGCATTGCCCAGCGATACCCGCGCCCAGGCGAGCAAGGCGACGCTGCAGCGCGCCCATCGGGAACTGGCACACGCGCTGGGCGCGGCAGACCAAGCGCTGGTCCTGAATCGCTTCCACTTTTGAGGATACGGCTTCAACTCTTGAGAAGATTGAAGCCATGAAGACGAACAAGGTCTCGCCCAAGGCCCATGGGCGTGGCTTGAAGCGGGTGCAAGAGCACCGTGGAGAACACCTGTCGCTATGGACGGCACTCGAGTCCACCGCACCTGAGGCTGGCTGCGTGCCGCAGACGCGGCATGCCTGGGTCGACTGCGTAGCAGCCCGCTCTAAGGCGATTCCTGTGGGACCCTCCTTTCACATCAGCCTTTCCATGGTCTTGTAATAGTCGTTGAAGTCTGAGGCGCTACACCAGAACTCCTTGTTGCCGATCACGTAGAGACGCTTCTTTGCGCGAGTGACGGCGACGTTGACGAGATTCGGCTTTCGGCCCGCGTAGCTGGAGATGACGCCGCGGCGGGCCGGGTCGCCACCCAGCAAAAAAATCACGAAGTCGGCCTCCTTGCCTTGGAAGGTGTGGACCGTGCCACACATTTCTTGCGCTGTTTCCCTGCCAAAACGAACCCTCAACAGGTCTCGCATGCGCTCACCGACGAGCCTGAAGGGGGTGATGACATAAATCCGGAGCTTCCCTTTTTCATCCCGAATTTTGCCGTCTGTAAGCTTTTCTATGCCTTCCAGCGCTCGCTTGGCTTGGGACTCGATCCAGTGTCCTTGCGCGTCATCGTTGGATGCATCAAGCCAAGTACTGGGAGTTGCGGCGAAGCTTGCATCTTCACGAGTCCCGTAAACCATCCTGTTTTCGTACGCGATGGCATTGGCAATCTGAAACATGGGATTGATGCAACGACGATGCACCACCAAGGGAGATCCGAGCCAGATGTCGGTTCCATCCTCCTTGGAGCCCATCAAGGTGCCATAACGATTTGACCGATCAGCAAGGGTTTGAACGGAAGCATCCGGTGGCACGTACTTCGGCAACGTGTCGCAATAGGCCTGGAGTGGAGCCACCAGCTCTTGAGGAATGTTGACGACGGGTTCAAGTTGGATTGGATCGCCAACAATCACCACCCGTTTGGAACGCCAGATCGCACCAATGGCCTGCTGGGGAGTCGCCTGGCCCGCTTCATCGATGAGAACCCATGCAAGGTCATTGCCTTTGACGCCTTTGAAGAGGCGTGGGAACGATGCGAACGCAGTCGAGACCAGCGGAACGGTAACGAAAAAAGCATCCCACAAGGGCATGACGCCACCCTGTACCCGCCAGCCATGGAGCTTCCCTTGCAGGAGGTCAATGAACACCGACAAGGTTGGCTTGAGCTTGCTCCATGCGTGCACGACAAATGCCTTGTGCAGTTCCATGGATGCCACAAAGAGCTCACGGCGCGCGTTGAAGAGGGCGCCATCGTCCTGGTATGGCGAGACTTGGTGGAATTCGTCGCGGGACAGCGCAAACAGATGCCAGGCCTTTCGGCTGGAGTCCCGCAAGGAAGCTGCCTCCAATTTCTTGACCATCGTCGCAATCTTGCCGCTCAACTGCGCCTGGGTGCTCCTGAGTTCGGCCAGCGTCGATGTGCGCTGTTGGAACAGGCCGGTAACTCGCTGCAACTCGTGCCTGCAGGCGCTCGCATTGCCCTGACATTTCGCATGTTCGGCCGCAACAACCGAGAGGCTGGTGATGCGGGGAAACCCAGCGTTCTCCATGCGATGGCATGCGGCGTTGACCGCACTTTTGCATTTCTGCTCCTGCTCGTGCAGGGAACGGAGCTTCGTATCCCAGTGCTCGATCGAGTGCATCAGCTTCTGTGCGTCTTGAAACTTTTTTTGCGCTCGCTCGATGAGGTCATTCAATTGCCGATGCCTCGCCTCCCACTCGGCCACCTTGTCCCGCGAGAACCATCGCGTCAGAAGCCCTGGCCTGCACCGGTCATGATTGACAAGATTGCGCTGGCTGGCCTTCTCTTCACTTTCAGCTTCGGCCATCTCCATCATCAGCGCATTCACATCCCCCACGGGCCGGCTTGTCACGTGCGCGGAGGCAAGAGCAACGGCTTCCTCGTGCTTGGCCTTGGATGCGGCCAAGGCCTGGGCATGCTCCAAGCGCGAGGTCGATACCACCAAAGCAGCCGCCGCTGCATCGCTGGCCTGCTTCGCCTTGCTTGCTGCGGATTCAAGCTGCACCAGCTCACCCTGGAGTTCAGTCTCCTGGGCCTGCAGCTGGACCAGCGTGTCCTGGCTTCGAGGCAAACGCTCTAAGGTGTCCGCCAGATCAGCGGCCTTTTTGACCTCCGCTGCCGCTCTCTGGCGGGCCGATTGATAGCGCGCCTTTGCATCTTGCCAGGACGGAGCGCTGGCTTTTTGATTGTCGACCCACTCAGGCAAGGACACCTGCGCAAGAGGATTGGGCGTGCCATCGGGCAGCTTTTTACATTCCTTGTTCGGAAACCAGAACGTGCTTGCGAAAGCGTTGCGATTGGTAGAGTTGCCCAAGGCGGCAGATATCAATCCCCACGTCTGTGGAGACGCCGGCCGACTCTCCTTCCTCTTCAAACCCATCGAATCAGAGACTTCAGAAAAATAATCCAGTTTGACCGCTTCATCGATGGCGCTCAGCCCTGGCAGTTCCAGGCTGATGTTCTCTACTGCGCCATTGTTGGCACTGGCGACCACCATGCCGTAGCCGCATAGCGAGGCATCAAGCTTCCAGACTTTGTATTTGTGGTCCTCGACTTTCAGTTCCTCGCTGAAGGCATCGTTGGGGTGATTGAAGGCCATCAGCGCATCTGCGCGCTGCTGAACCACGGTCGCCACAATGTCCTTGAGCATGGTGGTCTTTCCGGTCCCTGGTGGTCCATTGACCGAGAACAGGCCCGCGCTGGCGAGATCACGATGGATCGTGTTCACCGCGAACTGTTGAGCGGTCACCAGCGGGTGGCTACCGGGCCATGCGGCCAGCGGCAGCTTGCTGGGATGCAAGCCGTCCACCAAGGGCGCTTTGTCGCCCTTCGCGTCCAGATCCACGCGCTCAGGCGACTCGATGCTGGCCAGGAATTGGTTGAGCGCGGCTCCAGTGTCCCCTGCCAAGAATGCCCTCTGAACCGTTTCCACCTCCTCTGCGTAGAAGCTGTTGAGCGGGTCATCCATTTCCTTCTTGCTCTTTTTGCCCACGCTCTGCGTCTTGATGACCCACGGCGCCTCACTGGACGGAGCCCACCCCAGGTTCTTGAAAAGCAGCGCCGTCATTGCCCGAATATCGTCGGCAGTGATGGTTCGATACGTCTTGCGAATTTCCTCGGCCTTGGCCTCATCCTGCTCACTCGTCAGAAGGGAGGAGACCGTGGACAGTTCCCTGCTGTTGTCGGCCTGCGGTGGAAGCAGAGTTCTTTTCACCAGCAGCGCCTTCAGGGCTTCAACCGTTGCAGCTTCGGCGCCATCGGTGCCAAAGAAACCCCTGAAATCGAACCGTGTCCCCTTGCGGCTAGCAGCCGCAAGGTTGCCAAGAGCCCACGGCGTCGAGCTGACGAAGGGGAGACCAGCCACGTAGCCCTCATCATCGATGGCCAAGACGAGCGATGCTGCATTTGCTGGGCTCGGTTTTTCGTCGTCATGAATCGCCGGTGTGCCCAGAATCACTCGCGCTGCGTTCGTGTACACCTCCCCGGGTAGCACACCCGCATACAGGAGGAAGCGCTTCGTAGAGTCTTCCCTCACGATAAACAACTTATCGAGATCGTCCCGCTTCTCTGTATCGACCCACGGCATGTCGTGGTCGGAGGGGCTGTCTATAGGAATTTCCCAGTTGCAAAGGTTTTTTTCGCGCTTTACCTCAGGAGGCTTTTGCGGGTTGAGGTACTCGAAGGCTTGCCAGAGTTGGAGAGCGGAGGAAATGTTGCGCTGTGTCTCTGAATTGACTTTTTTCATGGGTCGCGATCATAGGTCCGTCGAGCAGGCGGTAGACAGACCGTACCGCCTTCTGCAGAACACTGGCCAGGAGCATCTCGCCAGACTGGCTTGAGCAGCACGCCCTGATAGCCACTGCGCCGCTGAAAAAACCGGTCCTTGGGCTTTCCCCATTGTTGCAAGCACGCGGCCGGTGCAGCCTGCAGCATCAAGTCTCCCATCGCCCAAGGAGACCCGACATGACCTCGCGTGCCACGGCCAGCCACGACGCTCCCGTCCACCTCCCCCCGTGCGGCGTGCTGGCCGTGGCACTCCTTTGTGGCGGCGTTGCATCGGCGCACGCCGATCCCGCCATCGAACGCGAGCAACTGGCGAGCGCCATGCGCCTGCTCGACCAGGTGGACCGCATCGCCCTGGCATCGGACGCCACAGCGGCTGTGCAGCCGGCCCGCTACCACTTCGACTACGCCCGCCTGCGCGACGACGTGGGCCGCATGCGGGCGGGCTTTGCCAGCTACCTCACGCCCCCGCGCGCGCAGCCGCGCGACCCGTCGTCTCTGGCAGGCCACTACACCCGCGAGGCCCCCGTCGAGAGCACCCGTGCTTCACCGGCGCAGGAGCGATCGCGATGACCGCGAGCGCCGAACAGATCGCCGCGTTCCAGGCCAACGGCGGCTTCACGCCTTCGGCCGTCTCGGCCGTGGTGCTGAGCTTTGTCTTCGCCGTCCTGCTGCTGTGGGGCGTCTGGGCCATGCGCACGGCCTATGTCGGCTGGGCCGAACACCGGATTTCGCAACGGCAGTTCCTGGGCGTGATCGTCCGGTTCCTCGCGCTGTACCTGGTGCTGAGCTTCTTCCTGCTTTCCTGATGACCCCCAAGGATTCGCCATGAACCTCCCTACCCGCCTTCGCTGCCGTGCTGCGCGCATGGCTGGCACCGCGCTCGCGGCCACCCTCGTGCCGCTGGCCCCGGTGGCACGCGCCTCGGGCCTTCCCACCATGGAGGACCCCTCGCGTGGCGCCGGCAGCGGCATCCTCAAAACCTTACAAAACTACGGCTACGACATCGTGTTGCTGGTGGCCCTGCTGGTGGTGGCGTCGATGTTCATCGGCGTCTGCTACCACGCCTACACACGCTACTCGGAAATCCACACCGGCCGCGCGACGTGGGGCCAGTTCGGCCTGACCGTGGCCGTGGGCGCAATGCTGCTGGTGGTCGGCATCTGGCTGCTCACCAAGGCCACGGCGATCCTGTAATGGCGCCCCCTGACACACCGCGCGACGGCCTCGTGGCTTTCCTGCCGCATCGCCTGAACCGCCAGCCCGTGGTCGTGCGCGGCCTCACCGCCGACGAGCTCTGGATTTGCGCGGGCCTGTCCGCCGCGGCCGGGCTGATCGCAGGCCTGCCGCTGGCCTGGCTCACGCGCAGCGTGGCCATGGTGCCGACGATGATCGTGGCGGGCATCGCCGCGGGCGTGTTCATCGGTGGCGGCCTTCTGCGCCGGCAAAAGCGCGGGCGCCCCGACACCTGGCTGTACCGGCAGATGCAGTGGCAACTGGCGCTGCGCCATCCCCATTGGGCCGCCCGCTTCGGTGGCCGCGGCCTGGTGACCCGCACGGGTTGCTGGACCACGCGGCGCACGTCGCGCATTCGCCGCCCCCGGCCGCGGGGCCGCACGCCATGAGCCGCTTTAAGAACGAAGTGGCGCACCTGCAGGCCCACGTCACCACCCTGCGGCGTGGCGGTGCGGCGCTGTTCGCGCTGGCGCTCCTGCTGGGCCTGGGCTGGTGGAACGCGCCGCGCCACCTCACGATCCATGTGCCGCCGGATCTTCGCTCGGGCAGCACGCGCAAGTGGTGGGACGTGCCGCCCGAGAGCGTCTATGCATTCGCCCTCTACGTCTTCCAGCAGCTCAACCGCTGGCCCACCAATGGCGAGGACGATTACCCGCGCAACCTGCGCGCCCTGTCCGCCTACCTCACGCCCGCCTGCCAGGCCCTGCTGCAGCAGGACTACGAAGCCCGGCGCAACAACGGCGAGCTGCGCCAGCGCGTGCGGGGCCTGTACGAGTTGCCCGGCCGCGGCTACGGCGACGATCCCGCGGCGCGGGTCAAGGTGCTGTCCGAGCGCGACTGGGTGGTCACCCTGGACGTCAGCGCCGACGAGTACTACGGCGGCGAGCAGGTCAAGCGGGCGCTGGTGCGCTATCCGCTGAAGGTCGTGCGCCTGGACGTCGATCCCGAGCGCAACCCGTTCGGGCTCGCGCTGGACTGCTACAGCGGCACACCACAGCGCATCGCGCCGCCCGCCCCTGCAGCCTCGGCACCAGCCCCCACCACGCTGCCCTCCACGCTCACGCCCACCAACCCAACCCCCACGCCGTCCGGAGGCCATCCATGAATCGCTTCGTCCTGCCACTGGCGCTGGGCGCATGCGTCCTGTGGGGCGGCGCGCCCGCGGCGCACGCGCTGCAGATCCTGCGTTGGGAGCGCCTGCCGCTCGCCGTGCCGCTGCGCATCGGCGAGGAGCGCGTCCTATTCGTCGACCGCAACGTGCGCGTCGGCGTACCGGACGCGATCGCCGACCGCCTGCGCGTGCAGAGCGCGGGCGGCGCGATCTACCTCAAGGCCAGCGAGGCGATCGAGCCGACGCGCCTGCAGTTGCAGGACGCAGACAGCGGTGCGCTGATCCTGCTGGACATCGCCGCCGAGCCAGCAAAGGACGGACAGGCGCCGCTGGAGCCGGTGCGCATCGTCGAGGGCGAGGCACCGGCCCCGCGGTATGGCGCGCGCGATCGCGCCAGCGGCGGCGCCGACACCGAACCGCCAGCCGATGCCACCGCCCCATCGACACCGGAGGCCGCATCCATTGCCCGGCGCGAAACCCCCATCGCGGTGGTGCTCACCCGCTACGCCGCGCAGTACCTGTACGCGCCCCTGCGCACCGTGGAGCCCGTGCGCGGGGTCACGCAGGCCACCCTGCGCCGCGGCCTGGACCTGGACACCCTGGCACCGTCCCTGCCCGTGCGGGCGCAGCCGCTCGCCGCCTGGCGCATGGAAGACCAATGGGTCACCGCAGTCCGCCTGACCAATACCTCGCCGCGCTGGATCGACCTCGATCCGCGCACCCTGCTCGGGGACTTCGTGGCCGCGACGTTCCAGCACCCGGGCCTGGGACCGGCGGGCGATCCGACCGATACCACGGTGCTGTACCTGGTGACGCGTGGGCGTGGCCTGGCCGACGCCTTGCTGCCGCGCATCAGCCGCATCGACGCCGCGCAGAACCTGCCGCGCGCTTCCGGCAACGAGGCGGATGCGGCGCCATCCCCGGGAGACCCGCATGCAAAGTAACGGCCTGCTCAAGTGGCTGATGATCCCGATGGCCGCGCTGCTGGTGTTCGTGGGGATCCAGGTGTTTTCCGGGAGAAAGTCCGATCGCGCGGCCTCGGGCGAGGTGGCCGCCCAGCTCACCCCGGAGGAGATGAAGGCACTCGGCATCGATGGCGACACGCCGCGCGACACGGTGGCCACGCTCGTGGCGCAGGTCAAGCAGTTGCGCAACGAACTGCAGACCTCGCTGGGCGACAACAAGAACCAGCGCGCCGAGAACGAGCGCCTTCGCCAGCGTGAGAGCGCCATCGACCAGCGCATCCAGGCCGCGCTCGACAGCGAGCGCAGCCGCCTGCAGCAAGAGCGCGACCAGGTGGCCGGCGACAAGCAGCAGACCCAGGGGCTGCTGCAGGACCTGCAGCACAAGCTCGACCAGATGGGCGGCAAGAACGGCAATGCGGACTTGCCGGTCGGCCTCGGACTCGAAGAGGGTGATGGCAAGGGATTCGGCACGGCAGCCAGCACGCGCGGGGTGCGCTGGATCGAGCCCGACGATGCGCGGCCGGAAGGCGCCAAGGGTGCGACCGCGCCCGCTGGCAAGGCGGACCGGTTTCCGATGCGCTTCGGTGCCGCCGACACCGCCGGCAACCCATCGGTCCCGTCCTCGGCGGCGGCCTTGGCCGATGCCGGCGCGTCGGCGAAGGCCTCGGCCAAGGCGGTCTACACGGTCCCCACCAACGCGACGCTCATGGGGTCGGTCGCGATGACGGCCCTGATCGGGCGCGTTCCCATCGACGGGACAGTGAACGACCCCTACCCCTTCAAGGTACTGATCGGTCCGGACAACCTGACCGCCAACGGCATCGACCTGCCGGAGGTGGCGGGCGCGGTGGTCAGCGGCACGGCATCCGGCGACTGGACGCTGTCGTGCGTGCGCGGCCAGATCCGCTCCGTGACCTTCGTGTTTCGCGACGGCACGATCCGGACGGTGCCCGAGGACAAGGGCCAGGGGGGTAATACCCAAGCCAACGCGGGCACGGGCAACGCCGCCGATGGCCACGGCCCCATCCTGGGCGGCCTGGGTTGGATCAGCGATCCGCACGGCATCCCCTGCGTCAGCGGCGAACGCCGCAGCAACGCGCAACAGTACCTCGGCTCGCAGGCCCTCATCACCGCCGCTGGCGCCGGCGCCGCCTCGCTGATCAAGAGCGACAGTGGCAACGTGGCGGTGGTCAGCAACGGCACTGGCGCGCTGGGCACGGTGGGCATCTCCGGCAACGAAGCCATGGGCCGCATCCTGGGCGCGGGCGTGCAGGAGATGTCGCAGTGGGTGAACAAGCTCTATGGCCAGGCATTCGCCGCCGTCTACGTGCCGCCCGGCGCCCAGGTCGCCATCCACCTCGAACAACCCTTGCAGATCGATTACGACGCGCAGGGACGCAAGGTCAACCACACCCTCGGAGGCGCACATGCGACGGACCTGGACTAAGCCCACGGCAGCCGGGGGGACGCTGTTCGCCCTGTCGCTGGCCCTGCTCACGGGATGCGCCACCCACAAGGAAGCGCTGCTGTCCCACGGCGATCGCACCATGCGGGATGTCTGGGACCAGGAGACGGGCGGCGGTGGCGGCAGCGCCAACGGGCCGGCCGCGCGGCAACTGCTCGATGCGCGCCAGGTGCTGCGCCGCCCGCTCACCGAGGCCGACCGGCAGGCCATGCCGGCCGAGAACACGGCGTACACCCGCACCGCGGCAAACGAGATCTATAGGCAGTTCCACCGGCTGCCGAATCCCGACCTGGTGATGTACGTCTTCCCGCACCTGGCGGGCACCGATCCGGTGCCCGTGCCCGGCTACAGCACGGTGTTCCCCTTGTACCAGCGCATCCAGTACGCCATGCCGGGCGAGCGCGTGGAGGACTACTGATGGTGCGGCGGCCGCGCTGGCCGTGGGCAGGCCGGGACGCCGGGGCCGAGGCCCGCCGCGATCCCACTGGCAGCGATCCCGAGGGGCCGGATGCCTGGGAGCGGCACGTCGCCGCATTGGCGGCGCACGGCATTCCCGCGCCGGGCGCCCACGCGCGCGATCCCGGCCAGCCGCGCGCCACGCTCGCCGATGAGCGCACGCTCTACGGCGTGGCCCCCTCGTTCGCGGACCTGCTGCCGTGGGTGGAGTACCTGCCCGAATCGCGCAGCGTGCTGCTGGACGATGGGGTCTCCGTGGCAGCGCTCTTCGAGCTGACGCCGATCGGCACCGAGGGGCGCGAGATGCACTGGCTGTGGCAGGCGCGCGATGCGCTGGAGAACGCGCTGCAGGATGCGTTCGACGAGCTGGACGATCACCCGTGGGTGGTGCAGCTCTATGCCCAGGACGAAGCCGACTGGGAGGGCTATCTGCGCGGCCTGGACGCCTACCTGCAGCCGCGGGCACGGGGCACCGCGTTCACCGCGTTCTACCAGCGCTTTCTTGCCCACCACCTGCGCGCGGTCGCAAAACCGGGCGGCCTGTTCGAGGACACGGCGGTGACGCGCCTGCCCTGGCGCGGCCAGGCACGCCGGGTGCGGATGGTGGTGCACCGCCGTGTTCCGAGCACCAGTGCCCAGCGCCGTGGCCCGTCCCCGGAGCAGGCCCTGGCGACGGTATGCGACCGGCTGCAGGGCGGCCTGTCGAACGCGGGCGTGCGTGCGCAGCGCCTGGGCGCGGCCGACATCCACGCCTGGCTGCTGCGCTGGTTCAACCCCTGCCCGACGCTGCTGGGCGACACGGCCCAGGACCGGGAGCGCTTCTACGAGCTCACGCGCTATCCGACCGACGAAGAGAGCGAAGAGAGCGAGATCGAACTGGCGAGCGGCACCGACTTCGCACAGCGCCTTTTCTTCGGCGCGCCGCGCTCCGATGTCGCCAACGGGCTATGGTGGTTCGACGGCATGCCGCACCGTGCGGTGGTGATGGACCGGCTGCGCAGCGCACCGGGCACGGGCCACCTCACGGGCGAGACGCGCAAGGGCGGCGATGCGGTCAACGCGCTGTTCGACCAGATGCCGGAGGACACGGTGGTATGCCTGACGCTGGTCGCGACGCCGCAGGACGTGCTCGAATCCCACCTCAACCACCTGGCACGCAAGGCGGTGGGCGAGACGCTGGCCTCCGAGCAGACGCGGCGCGACGTGCAGGAGGCGCGAGGGCTGATCGGCAGCGCCCACAAGCTCTATCACGGTGCCCTCGCCTTCTACCTGCGCGGGCGCGACCTGGCGCAGCTGGACGAGCGCGGCCTGCAGCTGGCCAACGTGATGCTCGGCGCTGGCCTGCAGCCAGTGCGCGAGGACGACGAGGTGGCGCCGCTCAACACCTACCTGCGGTGGCTGCCGTGCGTGTTCGATCCGGCCAAGGACACGCGCAAGTGGTACACGCAGCTGATGTTCGTGCAGCACGCGGCGAACCTGGCCCCCGTGTGGGGCCGCAGCCAGGGCACGGGCCATCCGGGCATCACGCTCTTCAACCGCGGCGGCGGCACCGTCACCTTCGATCCGCTCAACCGCCTGGACCGGCAGATGAACGCCCATCTGTTCCTGTTCGGGCCCACCGGCTCGGGCAAGAGCGCCACTCTCAACAACCTGCTCAACCAGGTGATGGCGATCTACCGGCCGCGGCTCTTCGTGGTGGAAGCCGGCAACAGCTTCGGCCTGTTCGGCGACTTCGCCAAGCGGCTCGGGTTGACGGTGCATCGGGTCAAGCTCGCTCCCGGCGCCGGCGTCCGCCTTGCGCCCTTTGCCGATGCGCGGCGCCTCGTCGAGACGCCGAGCCAGGTGCAGACCCTGGACGCCGATGCCCTGGACGAGGACCGCGAGCACGGCGCCCCCGCTCCCGAGCACGACGAACAGCGCGACGTGCTGGGGGAGCTGGAGATCACCGCGCGCCTGATGATCACCGGCGGAGAGGACAAGGAGGAGGCGCGCATGACGCGCGCCGACCGCAGCCTGATCCGCCAGTGCATCCTGGATGCCGCCCGCCGCTGCGCGGCATCGGCACGCACGGTGCTGACCCGCGACGTGCGCGATGCGCTGCGCGAGCGCGCAAGCGACACCACGTTGCCGGAAAGCCGGCGCACCCGGCTGCTGGAGATGGCCGATGCGATGGACATGTTCTGCCAGGGCGTGGACGGGGAAATGTTCGACCGCCCCGGCACGCCCTGGCCCGAGGCCGACATCACCATCGTGGACCTCGCCACGTTTGCGCGCGAGGGCTACAACGCGCAGCTGTCGATCGCCTACATCTCGCTGATCAACACCGTCAACAACCTCGCCGAGCGCGACCAATTCCTGGGCCGGCCAATCATCAACGTGACGGACGAGGGCCACATCATCACCAAGAACCCGCTGCTGGCGCCCTACGTGGTCAAGATCACCAAGATGTGGCGCAAGCTCGGCGCCTGGTACTGGCTGGCGACGCAGAACCTGGACGACCTGCCGCGCGCCGCGGAACCCATGCTCAACATGATCGAGTGGTGGATCTGCCTGTCCATGCCGCCGGACGAGGTCGAGAAGATCGCGCGGTTTCGCGAGCTCAACGCGGCGCAGAAGGCGCTGATGCTGTCGGCACGCAAAGAGGCCGGCAAGTTCACCGAGGGCGTGGTGTTGTCGAAGTCGATGGAGCTGCTGTTCCGTGCGGTGCCGCCCAGCCTCTATCTGGCGCTCGCGATGACCGAACCGGAAGAGAAGGCCGAGCGCTTCGCGCTGATGCAGCAGCACGGGATCAGCGAACTGGATGCCGCATTGCGCGTGGCCGAGAAGATCGACCGGGCGCGCGGGATCGAGCCGCTGTCGCTCGATGCGCTGGGCTGAGACGGAGACCAGACATGCGGCGTTTCTCCCGTGTGCGCACCCTCCTTCTGCGCCTGGAATGGCCGACGATCCTGGCCATCGTGCTGGTGGTGGCGGCGATCGCGCTGGCGGTCTGGCCGCTGGCTCCCCGGCAGGGCACGACGCCTGCATCCACCACGACAGCGGCACCACCGCTGCCGCCGGGACCGCCGTGGATCCATGGGCGGGCCGATGCGCGCTTCACGGTCACGCTGTATGCGGACCTGGAGTGCCCGTACTGCCAGGGGTATTTTCCGCAACTCAAGCGGTGGATCGATGCGAACCCGGATGTGAACCTGCAGTGGCACCACTTGCCGCTGGCCATGCACGAGCCGGCCGCTGGGAATGAGGCGCGCCTGGCCGAGTGCGCGGGAGAGGTCGAAGGACAGGTGGGTTTCTGGAAGGCTGTGGAGTGGATTTACGGACACACGCAGGGTGAAGGCCAAGGTCTGCAGGCCGGTGCTACCTATCCTGGCATGACGCCAGCGCTGCAGGCGTGCCTGGGCAGTCCACGCCCGCAGGAGGTTGTGCAGCGGCAAACCGAGGAAGCGCAACGCGCACGGGTGAGCGGGACCCCTTCGTTGCAGCTGCAGGATCGCCGTACGGGCAAGGCAATGACATTGGCCGGGCCGATCGAAGACGATGCACTGCTTTCAGCGATGGACCTGCTGACGCACTCCGAGAAGTAGACATTTGGGGGGCGTGACAAGCAACACGCTCACTACCGTGTTCGGTCGGGCTATCCTCCGTTGACGCCTGCAAGAGAGCCTTCCAATGCGGGGCCATATTGGGGGATCGAGTGTGCCGCTCAATCTCCCCTGAGCTGCATGCGGCAGGGTTAGTCTCGATCTGGCAAAGCACTACGGGGTGCAACACTATTGGTCAAAAGTAGTGCTCGCCACGCGAAGCCGGGCTCAGGGAGCCTTGGTATGCGGACTGGCACTACACACATGGGGGGAGCGTCATGGTGGAGTACTGCGACCTTGTGATGAAAGGTGGGATCACCAGCGGGGTGATCTATCCAAAGCTGATTGCCCGGCTTGCATCGAAGTACCAGTTCAAAAATATCGGCGGCACGTCCGCAGGTGCCATCGCGGCCAGCGCCTGCGCCGCTGCCCAGTACGGCGTGCACCATGGCAATCCGCAAGCGTTCGAGACGCTGACAAAACTGCCCGATCTGCTGAGCGAGAAGATCACCGCCGATCATCGCTCCAAGCTGTTCACTCTCTTCCAACCCGCTCCAAGTGTCCGACGACATTTCGGCGTGCTGGTGGGTATGTTGAACAAAGATCCGCGTGGAGCTGTGCAGGCGGTTCTTGGCGGTCTCATCCGCATGTACAAGACCTCCGTGGTAATCGGAGTCCTACTGGGCAGCCTGCTGCTGTACCCGTTCATTGACGCACTCCTCCCCATCGTCGACGAGTGGAAGCACGTTGCGGCTTCCCTTGGGCTGGCGCTGCTCATCACCGGAATGACTGCGCTGTCAGTCCGCAGTTTTATACGGGGAAAGACAGTGCATGCCCTACTCTGGGCTGCAGCACTTCCGCTTCTGGTGTTTACGGCGCTGATGGTAGCAACAGCACACGGCTCGGTCCTTCGCCTGGGTGCATACACGGTGGGAACGATTGCGGTGACCTTGCTGTACCAAGCCGCCGTCTGCGCCGCGATTGTCGGATTTTTCGCGCGTAGTCTCTTGCGAGGGCTGCACGGCAATCACTACGGTCTATGCAGTGGCCGAACGCCTGATGATGCCGCCTCGACAAATCATCAAGAAGGCTTGACCAACTGGCTGACGAACTACCTCAATGCGCTGGCAGGCCTGTCCCCTGATGCCCCACCGCTCACCTTCGGACAGCTGTGGGGCCATGCCGACCCCACCCAGCCGCGAGCCATCAATCTGGAAGTGATGACCACTGCGATTTCCCAGCAGATGATCTACGCCATTCCATTTCGGGACGGTACTCCACCGTTCTATTACGACCCCGAAGAGTGGAGTCTGCTTTTTCCGAAGTCGGTGATGGATGCCTTGAACCAGGCCCATTCCCACAGCAGCGAACACGAAGAAGATAGCCAAGCAAAATCGCTGGAGGTGCAGAGCGCCAGCGGCCAGACGCTGCGCCCTCTGCCAAGGAATGCCGGCTTGCCGGTGGTGGTAGCGGTCAGAATGAGCCTGAGCTTCCCACTCCTTCTGTCTGCGGTGCCACTGCATGCGATCGACTGGAGCCTCAAGGACAATGCGCAGCGCAAACGAGAAAGTCGCCCGCTTCTGGCCAAGCGTGTCTGGTTCTCCGACGGTGGCATCGGCAGCAACATGCCACTGCACATGTTTGACTCGCTACTGCCGGGTCACCCCACTTTCGCAGTCAATCTGAAAGCGGAGCATCCGGACCACCAGATCAGCACCCCAGAGGCGGCTGACAACGCCGGTGGCCGCGTCTATCTGCCAGAAGACCGGCGTGGCGGGATGCAGCGCTACTGGCAGCCTGCCGACGACACCGCGCCACTGAGTGGGCTGATCGGCTTCTTCAGCAGCATCGTCAACACCATGCAGAGTTGGCGCGACGAGATCATGTTTCCCTATCCGGGGTTTCGCGAACGTATCGTCCAGATCAGCCAACGGGACGGCGAAGGCGGGCTGAATCTGGACATGCCCAGCGACACCATCGAGGCGCTCGGAAATGCCGGAGCCATGGCCGCAGACCGATTGATCGACAGCTTCCACCCATCTGGAGCCCAACACGCAGAAGGATGGCGGCGACACCGGGAAGCACGATTGAAAACGCTGCTTGGCACGCTCCAGCCCGCCAGCGAAGCCATCGGCCCTGCACTGCAGAGCGGTGTGTGGCACACCGTCGTGGACACGATCGCTTCCTATGAAGCCGATGAGCGCCAACTTGCGAAGGACTATCTGAACGAACTGCAAGTGTTGGGTACGATTGGCGCCGGGCACAGACCGTCGATGCAGGATGTCGCGCCAAAGCCTTTGGCCCAGTTGAAGATCTCACCAAGGATTTAGTAACGCCTCGGGCTTGGAGCATCTCCGCATATCGCATTGCAATCGCGCTGGCACCATCCGCACCAAATGGACGCAAAAGAAAAGCACACGGAGGAAGAAACATGCAGCACATCGAAAGAGAGACAGAGCCACCACCCGAAGTACTGAGGGGAAGTGCGGCCACACTGCAGCGCGAGACGCTCGCCAGATTCATGGCAGACACCGAGGAAAAGCGCAGTCAGTCGAAGATCTATCGCTCTGAATTGAACTTTGAACACCCCAGCCTCAAGATCGCGCTCGCAAGACTTTTCCACGGTCGCTGTGCATTCTGCGAAGCGGAGCGCGAGACAACGCCATATCACTTCAGACCTCCCGAGGAAGCCCTCCCCTACGAGCGCAGCGAACAGGCTCACCTGTACTACAGTTGGCTGGCCCTTGCTTGGCAGAACTTCTACGCCATCTGCTCGTCGTGCAGGCCCAGGGAAACCAACTATTTCCCGGTGTTTGGCAAGCGGGCAGCGATTCCGCGCCCCGCATTGTTTGACCAGTTCGCTGGCAACAACTATGGGCTGTGGCCCGCGACGGACTACCCTCCCAGGGAGAAGCCGTTGCTCCTAGATCCCTGCACGGATCGAAATTTCCATATCCACCTTTGGGTAGGAAAGGATGGTGCGCTCTGGGGCCTCACGCGACGAGGGACCTTCACAATCGAACACTTTCACCTGAATTCGCTGGAACTTGTCGAACAAAGGCGCCTTCAGCACACTCGATACTTCGAAGAACTCCGGGAACAGCTCTCATCGCCTTACGGTGACATGCCAAGCCACGTTTTCGATTTCCAGAAGCTGGAGTTCGGAGGAACTTGGTACTTGCTATTGCGCCGACTGGCAGCCGCACTCGGCGCGAGAAGGGGTACCCGCCCAGCTTTGGCGATGAGCCGTATTGAACGCGTGTTTCGCCAGCTCAAGGGCACTCGCGATGCATACGATCGCCTTACCCGCTGCTGGTCTGAACTCAGCGAAGAGGAGCCGCCGAATCCAACGGATACCCCGGAGAGCTGGCACCGATCCAGCAAAGCGACGATTTCTGAAATCAGCATCGAGAACTTCAAAGCCATCGAAGGCATCCACTTCAAGCTTCAAGATCCGGAAGATGTTCGCTCGGACCGAGACACCCCACGCAGCCCGTCAGCCCTGATTCTGGGCGAGAACGCTGCCGGAAAGAGTTCCATCCTGGAAGCCATTGCACTGACACTGGCAACACCTGCTGCACGCAACGCACTCGGGCTGACGGCGCGCAACTTTGTTCTTTCACCCGACCTGCTCGGCGCTCAGGACTCACCAGCGATCAATTGTGCGAAGGTGACCATTCGCCTTTCGGACGACTCCACTCGAACACTGCGCATTCAGCACGAGAGGATGGTCGATCAGGCACCTGGAACTCAAGATGCCGTTCCCGTCTTCGCGTATGGCGCATTCCGGCAGTACCAGCACCGGCAGAGTCGTAAAAGCTCACCCGCCGCATTCATTCGCAATCTCTTCGATGCCAGTGTGCTTCCCAATCCGGAACAATGGCTTCTGGAGCTGAGCAAGGAGCGGTTCGCAATGGTGGTCAGAGCGCTGCGCGACATACTTTCGATCGAAGGGGACTTTGACGTCATCCGCCGCGACCAGGAACAAAGGCAATGCTTCGTCGTAACCGACACCACTGTCGATGGCGAACCATTGGTCCAAAGTCCCCTCAACGTGGCTTCTTCGGGATTCCGTTCCGTTCTGGCGATGGCATGCGACGTGATGCGCGGACTCATGAATTCCAAGATTCATAAGGATTTCGACAGCCTAAAGTCAGCGACAGGCGTGGTACTGATCGACGAGGTCGAAGCCCACCTGCATCCGCGATGGAAAATGAACATCATGCGCGGGCTCCGAAGGGCACTGCCCAACGTGACGTTCATCGCAACCACCCATGATCCGCTGTGCCTTCGCGGCATGAATGATGGCGAAGTGGTCGTACTGCGACGGGCTACCTTGGAACACGGATTGACAGGCGCGGGGCTATCTATGCGCGTCGAGGCACAGACCCAACTCCCTTCCATTTCCGAACTCCGGGTGGAACAGCTGCTGACCTCCGATCTCTTCCAACTCCATTCCACTGACGATCCTCAGATGGAAAGCCAGCTCGCGCATATTGCCGATCTACTCGCCATGGCACCCAACGGCTTGACGGACGAACAGCGCAAGGCTGTCGATGAATTCAACAGGGACATCGCTTCGGCCATGCCGATTGGAACCTCCGAGGCCCAGCGCATCGTGCAAGAGGCAGTCGCCGAGTACTTGCAGCAACGGTCCAGCATTCCGAAGGAGCAAGGGGCTCGGTTGAGAGAGCGCGTCAAAGCACGCATCGTGCAGGCACTACAGGGAATGCAGTGATGCGCAAAGTGGACAGGGGCACAGTCAGTGCACCAGCTTGCCTGACCGCCAAAGACAATAAAGGAAAGACCGAGAAAGACCGGGCGCGAGACCATCAGACCAATACATCTTCCAAAAAAGGGACCTTCAAGTTCGCCGTCTACAAGCATGAGGAGGTCAAGAAACAGCTCGCATTGCTCTTCCACGGGAAGTGCGCCTACTGCGAAACCTTCTACCCGGCATCAGCCCCTGTGGACATCGAGCATTACCGGCCCAAAGGCGCGGTTAGCGAGGATCCTAAACACCCCGGCTACTGGTGGCTGGGGATGAGCTGGGAAAACTTGCTTCCGAGCTGCATCGATTGCAATCGTAGACGCAAGCAGCGCATTGTTTCCGGCTCGACGAGCTTGGCGCAGTTGTATGCCAACGGCGGGCTCGGCAGCACCCCCATGGCCTGGACCCAGTCCGGGAAGAAGGACAGCTTTCCGCTGTTGACGGGAAGCAAGCACGCCCAATCAGAGAAGGATTTTCCAGGAACCGAAATGCCACTCCTCTTGGATCCGACCCAAGACGAACCCAGGGAACATCTGCATTTCCATATTGATCGCAAGTCACCGCTGGGCCTCGTATTGGCAGGTCGTCCAGGGCATCCAAGCGTACGCGGTGCCACCTCCATCCAGATTTACGGACTCAACCGGCTGGGTCTGGTCCAGGATCGCACCAGGGTGCTGCGCCAACTGGAGTTCATGGGCAACCTGGCCATAGAACTGGGCAACATCATTGAAGAGTTGAAGACAGAACCTTTGGCAACTGCACTCACGGTGTTACCGACACAGGACATTCCACAGCGCCTTCAGTTACTGCAGGACAGGGTATTCGGTGAGATACGCCAGATGGCACATCCCACCGCACCCTACTCGGAAATGGTACGTAGCTGGATCGATGAATTCGTGGCACGTCTTTAGCGGCCGCCAAAATCGCAATGAACGGAAGCATATGGAATCCACGCAAAAAAAAGAGATTTCTGCAACAGCTCTGAACATTGCGATTCGTCGAGCGAATCAATACATGCCGAGGCGTAGCGGGTTTCTGATGGAACCCGCCACGGGGAGAAGTCATCATTCGCATACGCAGGCAGTCGATGGTTCTCCATCGGCTTGCCCAGGCAGCCCGATCTTCAAGGCTGCGGCGTGGTCCATCCACGCTGATCGCTCCAGTCCGCATCGCATCCACCCACCGCGAACGGCCGGCACTACCGTGCCGGCGGATGCCCATGATCATCAACCCTCGGGGGATTCCGTCCCCTGTGGGGTCGCGAACCTCCTTCATCCATCGGAGGATCCATGTCCACGCAATTTGCCCGCCTCGATCCAACCCATTCCACCAGCTCAACTGTCTTCTCCGACCCAGAGCGACGTTTCATCCACCAAGCCATTGCTCTACTGGAGCATCGGCTTTTCCAACGCGGCGCCTGCATCGACAGTCCAAAGGCAGTGTTCGATTTCCTTCGGCTCAAGCTGGGCAGCGAGACTCATGAAGTTTTCGCAGCCGTGTTCCTTGACATCAAGCACCGCGTCATCGCCTTCGAGGCACTTGCCCAAGGCTCCATCGATCAAGCTGTGATCTATCCACGCACCATCGTCAAGCGTGCAATCGAGTTGAATGCCGCTGCCGTGATCCTCGCTCACAACCACCCTTCTGGATGCACCTCCCGCAGTGAAGCCGACCGGATCATCACCGACCGGCTGCGTGCAGCACTAGAGCTGGTAGACGTTCGCATCCTTGACCATGTCATCGTTGGCAAAGGTGATCCCTACTCTTTTGCCGAAGCTGGCCTTCTTTGATCCACGGGCGCTCTCATCGGGCGCCCGTTTTTTCCTGCAGACAAAGCGGTGACGCGACGCATCGGCTTGTCGATGGCTTGCCTCGGAGGGATCGGTTCGACTGGGAGTTCTGATCATCTCTTTGAGCCGCTATGCCCCACCCTCTCTTCTCGCCGCTGCAGCAGCTTATGCACCCGCGACCGCGACTGGCTGCACTGCTAATACTTCTACTCCTTGCGAGCGCTGTCGAGGCCGAAGTCCGGGTATTCACCGACAGCGCCCATCCCGTCGCCGTGCCCGCGGGCATCACCGTCACCGAGCTCGACGCCCCTGCCCGCCTGGTGGCCGCGCTGGGCGCAGGCTTGCCCAGCGATCCCGCGCGGGCCGAGGCCATCATGCGCCGGCGCCTCAAAGAGGCCCCGCCCGGCGCTCCCGCGCCGGCACAGATCGCGCAGGCCTACCGGAGCGTGGTGGATGCCTACAACGCCGGTATCGCGAAGCTGCCGGCGGTCATGGTCGATGGCCGCTACGTGGTCTACGGCGAGCCGAACGTCTCACGCGCACTGGCCCGCATCGCGGCCTACAGGAGCACGAAGCCATGATGCGCTCCCGACGCTTTCGGGCCGTGGTCGTGGGAGCGCTGCTCGCGAGCACAGGCTCCTCCTTCGCGCTCAACACGGCCACCATCGTGTCCTCAGCGTTGTCGCCGGATTGCCTGGCCTATCGCGTGGTGGGCGTGTGCTACTGGCTGTACTGCACCTGGAGCGGCTGCACCGTGCGCACCTCAATCAAGGTGCAGCACTACATCCCGGACGCAGTCGTGTCGAGCTACAGCAACACGGGGGAGAACCCCTGGGTGGAAGTGCGGGCCATGAGCCTGCCCAATCCCAGCGCGAAGGCCGGCGGCGATGGCACGACCAATGAGGACCACGAAAACAACCTGGCCAAGTTCAAGAACGCGGATGTGATCGGGCACCCGGCCGGCGCGGCGTTCAGCGAGTTCGCCAGCCAATCCGGCTACACCTGCGAGGGCGCCGGCACGCCGTTCGTCCCCTATTTGCTCAGCACCTTCGACACGCTGGCCTGGCGCTACAACGTGCCGGAGATGGCCTATCCCGAGGCCCTGACCCCTGGCATGCGCGAGATCGGCTCGCGGTCGACGGCCAACCTCTGGGGCAACGTCTATCCCCGCGGCGGCTTCCTGCACCAGAGCGATGACCATCTGGCCGGCGCGGTGGTCGCGCAACGGGCGGGCGACGTGGTCACGCGCAAAGGCCAGCCCCACGTCTACCAGCCACTGCTCGCCACCGCGCATGCGGGCTACTGGCCGGCCGGCGCGCTGGTGGAGAGCTACGCCGCCACAGGAAGGTGGCAGGAACTGACTCCGACCCTGTCCAGCGGCTGCGCGGTATTTCCGAACAGAAACACCCACGTGCAGGCGCAGCGAGGCGACTACGCCTGGGCCCTGTGGCGCCCCTACAGCTGCTGCCAGCGGCGCGGCCAGGTGTTCCTGGGCAGCGTGGACTTCTTCTGAGGGCACGTCGATGAAACACCGTTTTTCCCAATGGCAGTTTTCTGCCGTGCGCCGGTTCGGGCCTGCGGGCCTGGCGGCGCTGACGCTGGCCGCGAGCGCGGCGTGGGCGCAGACGCGCATGGATGCAGAAGGCCTCCACGCCAGCGGCAACGTGCTCGGCAGCGACGTGCTGTACAGCATCGGCGGTGGCCGGGCCGTGTCCATGGGACCGGTCGGCAACATGCAGAGCATCGGCGTGGGCGCGGCCTGGAACAGCAACCTGGTGTGCGGCGACATGAGCATCACCACGACGCTGCAGAACCAGCTCAACGGCGTCACCAACGGCTTCCAGTCGATCATGAGCAACGTGATCCAGAACGCCACCAGCGCGGTGGCGTCGCTGCCGGCGCTGATCATCCAGCGCGCCGACCCGGGCCTGTACAACCTGCTGACCAATGGCATCCTGCAGGCGCGCCTGGACTTCGACCGGTCGAAGATGACCTGCCGCGCGATCGCCAACCGCATGGCGGACATGGCCGGCGGGCAGACCGGATGGGACCAGCTCTCCGAGGGCATGGCGCTCAAGCAAGCCGTGTCCAGCACCGATGCGGTGTCGGCCATCGAACGGGCCGAGGCGAACAAGGGCAACAGCGGCGTGCCCTGGGTGGGTGGCAGCAGCGCGGGCGGCTCGGGCCAGGCCGCCATCAAGGTGGTGGGCGACGTGACGCGCGCCGGCTACAACCTGCTCAATGGCCGCGGGGTCACCGACACCTCCTCGATCAACGCGAACGACTGCAACGGCCGGCTGGCCTGCCAGACCTGGACCTCGCCCCAGGCCGCCGCGACCTGGGCGACCCGTGTGCTGGGCGAGCGCGAGCAGCGCACCTGCCAGGCCTGCAACAAGACGGCGACCACGCCCGGCGCGGGCCTGACCCCACTCATCCAGGAAGAGTACGAGACCAAGCTCAAGGCGCTGCAGGAACTGGTGAGCGGCGCCAAGCCAACGACGGCCGCCAACCTGGATGTGGCGGGCAGTGCATCGCTGCCGGTAACGCGCGGCGTGATCGAAGCGCTGCGCGACGAACCCGACCAGGACTTGCTGGGCAAGCGCCTGGCCTCGGAAGTGGCGCTGGCGAGCGTGATGGAGAAGGCCTTGCTGCTGCAGCGCACGCTGCTCACCGGCCGCAAGGAACCCAACGTGGCCGCGAACGAACTCGCGACCAAGGCCGTGGACCAGGAGAGCGGCGCCCTGGCGCAAGAGATCCAGAACCTCAAGACCGAACTGGAGCTGCGCCGCGAACTGGCCGGCAATTCGCCGATGGCGCTGATCCAACGCCACAGCACCCGTGCGGCGGGCTCGCGCGGCATCTACCAGGGCGATCCGACGCGTGACCGCGTGCAGGAGATCCAGAAGCCGCGGAGCACGCCGTGACCGCCAGGGGACGCAGCCTGCGCGTGCAGCACCTGGTCAATGTCTCCGGCGGCAAGGACTCCACCGCGGTGTACCTGATGGCGATCGAGTCCGGCCGTCCGTTTCGGGCGGTGTTTGCGGACACGGGCAACGAGCATGAACTGACGTACGAGTACGTGCAGCGACTGCATGAGCGCACCGGCGGGCCGCGGGTGGAATGGGTGAAGGCGGATTTTCGTGTTCGAATGGCCAAGCACCGGGCGTATGTGCTGGAGCATTGGCCGCGCATGGGCATTCCCGATGCGCTGGTGCACGAGGCTGCGCAGTTGCACGAACCGACCGGCAACCCGTATCTCGATCTCTGCATCACCAAGGGACGCTTTCCGTCGCGGATGGCGCAGTTCTGCACGTCCGAGCTCAAGGAATTGCCGATCACCGAGCAGGTGGTGATTCCAATGCTGCGCCAAGGCCCGGTGCTGCAGTGGCTGGGCATCCGCGCCGACGAAAGTCGGCACCGGGCGCAGCAGCCGCGCTGGAACCGGCACGAGTCCGGCAGCTTCCTGTGGCGCCCTATCTTCGACTGGACGGTGCAGGAGGTGTGGAGGAAGCACGCAGACCATGGCCTGGCGCCTAACCCGCTGTACTCCATGGGCATGGGGCGGGTCGGCTGCATGCCCTGCATCCATTGCGGCAAGGCCGAGCTGCGCTCGATCGCCGAGCGCTTCCCGGAGCACATCGACCGGATCGAGCGCTGGGAGCGGGTGGTGGCCGCGGCGAACAAGCGACACGCGGCGACGTTCTTCCCGGCCATGAAGGACCCGACCGATGCGGATCGGCCCGGCCGGTACTCCGGCATCCGCCGGCTGGTGCAGTGGTGCCGCACGGCGCGGGGAGGACGGCAGTACGCATTGTTCTTCGATGACCCGCCTGGTGGCGGATGCACCTCCGACTTGGCGCTGTGCGAGAGGCGCCCTTCGTGACAGAAAAGCGCGGACGCCGCTTTGCCTGGCTGCTCAACCGCCGGCTGGGCATCGCGTTGCTGTGGACGGTGCTGGCCATCGGCATCGCCGTGGCTGCGAACTTGGTGGGCATCCGCATGCTGGGCGGCATCGAAGCCTGGAACCATTGGCTCCGAGCCCACGCCGGCTATTTTGTCGCCTGGCGGTTGGTTCTGTATGGAGCGACTGCTTGGGGTTGGCGACGCCTTCGCATACGCAATCACCAAAATGCGAAAAACATCGACGATCTTGCACGCATTCGTCGAGTTGAAGTCGCAACAGTGCTCGCTGTTCTTCTTCTCGAAGCGAGCAACCTCTGAGGAACAAGTAACACGGGGCTCAGCGCCACCGCATTTCTAATGGCACCCCGCCGACAAATGCGTTCGACTTGCGACATACACGCACCAGGAGTTCCACGTGCCAGTTCGTCGCCGCACGCTCAGCCCTATCGCAGGCAACTGCATAGACGCACCGCTCAGTCGCGCGATGCTCTCGGTCATGACTGCGCTCGCCGACGAGCGTCATGCGAACCACGGGAACATCCTTCCAGCACTTGTTGCGCATCAGGCGATCGCAGGAATTCAACCGGAAGAAGGGTCTGCGCGATGATCGGCAACCAGCGCATCGGCGGATTGCCCGGCGTCGTAATGCACGCTACCTCACACGAGGGCCTGCTGGTGGATGTGGATGGCAAGCGCGCCCGCCTGGCCATTATTGACGATGAAGGCAAAGTCATCGCTGCAGGCGCTGACGTGGCCCGTGAAGCCGAAGCGGTGCTGCTCAACAACTACCGAAACACTCTGAGGGATCAGGGGTTTCTCCGTACTCACGGCCATCCCATTCAAAGAGGATAGGTCGTAGAGCGCCGGCCCCAAATGCCGCGCAACCGGCCTCATTTGTAGGGGGCAAGCAGCGCTGGCGTCCGGAATTTTCCAAACCCAATCAGGACAGCCGGGGTGGTTCCTGCGTTTCTTTGCCTGCGCATCCAGGCGCTTGAAGAGCTTTTCGTGGACCACCGAGTAACAGCGTTCGCTGAACACGATCTGCTCGGCACCGAACTCTTGGCGTAGTGCCTTGGCATAGCCCCGTGCGAGCGCTTCGCCAAAGCCTTTGCCCAATAGATATGTCTCAAAGGCGAAGTGCAGCACGAGCGCTACTCGGTTGCCGGGATAGAGACTCCACCCCTGTACGTAGGCCATTGGCAAACTGCCGTTGATACTGACATGCAGGTCCATATGACCCTGTAAGCTCCAAAGTGTCACTACCGCCTGACGGTCTTGATAAAAACACGCTTACTGAAGAAGCCGGTGCTCCAGCACGTGCCGGATCGCATCGTCGTCCTGAATTTCCGGTTCAGGCGCGCTCTTGCGCCAAGGCCATTTTTCATTTCGCTGTCTCCAGTCTCTCACCCTAATCGCAACCAGCTTTGCGCCCGATCCGCGGCGTTGCGCTTTTGCCTCAAGGTATAAACAGACTTGCTTTTGGGCCCCGTCTTAACGTCGCGTAGACTGCCTGCCTAGACCGCAAGCCGCCCACGCACTGACGTGCCACAGGTCGCCCTTCCTGGTCTCGCGCATCTCGGGGTAGCGCTCACCCTGGGCGTTACTGGTCGAACTGGGCGCGGCAATCAGCGTGGCATCCATCAGCGTACCTGTCTTGAGCATGAGCCCTTGCGCCGCAAGATGGGCGTTGATCGTTGCGAAAATCTCCGGGGCCAGCCGATGCTTCTACAGCAGTTGGCGAAACCACAGGATCTTGGTCTCGTCTGGCAACCGGGCCCTCCCCCGAGAGCCCCGCGAACTCTCGGTACAGCGGGCGTTCGCGCAGCTCTTCCTCCATGGCCGGGTCGCTAAGGTTCCACCCCAGTTGCAGGCTGTGGATGCGCAGCATCGTCTCCACGGCAAACGGCGGGCGTCCACCCAGTGCCTGGTGCGCGCCGCGCGAATGCGGCTGGATCAGTGCCACCAGTGCCGCCCATGGCACCGCTTGGTTCATCTCTTCAAGGAAGATCTCCTTGCGGGTCTTGTTGTGCAGGGGATCGAACCCCAGCATCTGCTGCTCTTGCGTAATGCTCGCCATCTCGCCTGTGGCTCACTTCATGCGCAGTCAGCGGCAGGGTTTGCAGACCTTGCTTTGGCTGTGCAACAGCAATACTGCACTAGGCAATTTTAATATAAATTACTTCTTCCTGAAGTACTCAAGCTTCCCTTCAATTTCTTCAATTAAACAACCCAAAACATTTCTAAAGCTTGACTCGGAGTCAATCAATATTGATTTTTTTGTTTTTGCAAGAAAAACACCATCAACAAAGAAAAATAATGTTTCACCATCATCACTGATGAAGCCATTGCTATTGTCGACAGTAATAATTGGGCCTATCTCCCAACGCTGTTCCAAAGGACATAACCCAAAACGCCCCTCAATTGATTTGATTTTTAAGTTCTCACCAAGGATGTCAAAGTCCATCTCCAACATATCCCGCAAAAACCCATCCTTCAAAAAAATTGACTTGTGGCTTCCAATTTCAAAAAAGGAATAAATTCTCCATTCCTGAGGGCCCGGAAACTCTTCTACCCTACGCATAACTCTAGGAATAGAGTTGTGCTTAAGATAGTTATTTATATCAAGGTAAATATTATATCTTACACCAGTATTAGACGATGGATTGCAGTACAGAAATCCCATGCAATGATGATACTCGGATATTTTTCCATCAAAAATGAAACAATTATTAACTCGATCGAATTTAAGCTCAATCCTTTTGTTTTTCAGAACTCCGTATGCGTTGAGGATTGTTGAGATGGCATCCGCCACATAGCCAGTCCAATAGTCATGCAAATTAACTTGGCCAATATCCATTCCGCATGAAGCAGACAGTCTTTCTTCAAATTTTCGCCTAAATAGATCTAATGATAGAATATCCTTTTCTTCTTTCTCTAGAGTGCTGTTTTCTATCAAATATTTCTTTCCGATGAGGCGATACTGAACTCTTGTTATTTTTTCAAGATCAACGCCAATATTTATCATGCAATAGATGCAGTAGTAGTCTATCAGCGTCGCCATTGAGTTCAAGAGGGCGTCATTTAGAGCTTGGTCCAGGATTTCCACCTCCTTATCGGAGCTGGAGTTTCTGGACTTTAAAAAACCATCTAAGCATACCTCATGAGTTGATTTTTTTTGAGTGGCAAGCGCATAGATGCTTTTTATCTTTTGCAAGACATCTGCCTCGACATTTTTCGCCAAAAAATCTTTTTCCATTACTCGCTCCTTATGTTTAATTTATCATAATTAAATGGGAGCCTCTCACAACCCCATGTTTGACGAATCCGAAGAGGGATGAGGGCTGCAGTCCCTGCTGCAAAGCCTGCCGGTCCTCCCGGCCGATGTGCTGGCGGGGTGCGGGCACCAGCGTGGCATCGATGGCCTGCCCGCCCCGGGCGATGTAGCCGTGGCGCTGCAGTTGGGCATCCACCCCCTGGAACAAGGCCGTTGCCCCGCCCACGCCAAGGCGCTCGCCAAAGCGCCAGATCGTGTTGCGGTCCGGCACGTTCATCGCATCCTGCAACAGGCAAAACCGCTGGTAGCTCCCCCGGTCCAGCAACTGATACTCCATCTGCTCATCGGACAGGTTGTACAGCCGCTTCAACACCAGGATGCGCACCATCACCTCGGTGGGGTAGGCGGGCCGACCGCCCCGGCGGCCATCCCCGCGTTCGATCAAGGCATCCACCAGCCGGGCCAGTTCTGCGAAGTCGATGTGCTGCGCGATCACCTGCAGCGGATCTCCCACCTCATCCCTCTTGTGCTGGCGCGAGGCCTCTGCGAACAGGTCGAACTTCAGCGCGCTACGGGGTGTGATCATCGCAAGTCATGGGTTGGCTGGTCTTGGTCAACAAGTGAGCGGCTGGGTTTTGAGAGGTTCCCAAATGTCTATTACTTGTCGGCGAACAGCGGCTCTGGGCGATTTTCTGCAGCGCGCGCAACTGCTCCAGCAGGCTCGCTTGGTCTTCGTCGAAGGTTTCCTCGAAAGGCACCACTGCTCAGCGTTCATCGCCTCGGAGCGCGCGCCGCAGCGCCACGCCTTCAGGCGCGCCAGCTCGAACGTGAGGCGCTCAAGCTTGGCGCTGTCGCCGAGTCGTGTCAGGCAACGGAGATCAACGAGAAAAACCAAATCCCGGCTTGATAATGAAGCCGATAACCGTCCGTGGAAGCGGCGTAATTTCAGTGTTGTTCTGCCGCTTACCACGACGCGACGACCAAAACATTTCCTTCGGCAAGAGAGGACGCAAGCTGCAATGCCAACTGACCTCTGGCTCCTGCCTAGTGAACGAACAATCCAGCAGGTTGCACACGCCCGACCGCATAATGGCCGGCCCAGCAGGTTGTCACGCTGCTTCGTTCCCGACTTCGCCTGAGAGCATCAACAACCATCAGTCGACCAGCCCAGCCGGTTCAGCCTAGCTGTCTCGTCCCTGTAGCCAAGCCGAGGCCGAGCAAGTTCAAGCCACTCGCAGTTCGCCAGTAATCATGTCGGCAACTGCTTGTTGCAGGGTTTCCATCAATGCAGTGCCCACAGCGAGACCCAGCAGAGGCGGAACCGCGTTTCCGATCTGACGAAAAGACGAACTCATGGCTCCGGCAAACTCGAATCCATCGGGAAAGGACTGAAGGCGCGCAGCTTCCCGCACGGAGATCATTCGTTTCTGGCGACCATCGAAGTGGATGTGGGAATAGGTGTCCTTGCCAAGGTGGGCCGTCAATGTCCGAGCCGGGGCGTCAGGGGCGAGCTTCCACCATTTGTTTGGAAACTTGCTTCCATCGTAGGGAGGGATAGTTGCCTTCTTCATCGCTTCATAGCGGATTGTTCCCGCTCGGGCAGGAACGTCCTCCGCCTGAAGCTTTTCCTTCAGCAATTGCTCGGCGATGCCCAATGCAACCGGGTAGTCCCCACCCCTCGGCATGCGACCAAAGATCGGGAAATCGCGTGGCGTCAGCCTCACGACATTACCGCTTACGTCCACAGCGGTAGAAAACCCTTTCCAGTTGCGCATCAGTTCTGCGTACGTGGATGAAGCATCAGTCGCTCGATACGGCAATCGGTCCGCGACTTTCCGCCTCCGAATAATCCTCGTGTCGCGCAGATGATCTGAGATGAATGGAAGGTCGGCCAATGCCGACTCGACGCTTATAGACGCGGGCAGTTCGATCTCAGGAACAGGAATCGGTGAAAAGTGAGAGCCTTTTTCCTTAACATGTTTCAGTGCCACAGCTCGGCTGCTTTCATAGCCACGGGGCAGTTCCATGAAATGGCTTGGAAGAGGGAATTGCGGCATTACGCCCAAAGACGCATCGACAGCGATCAGAAAGAGCCTTTCCCGCAACTGGGGTACGCCGTAGAACGCCGCATTGAGCAGCGTATAACGAGTGACATATCCGCGACCCATCAATCCTTCAGCGATTTCCTCTGGCACATTGTGGCCTCCAAAGTTCATGATGTCGGGAACGTTTTCCACCATGATCGCGAGAGGCCGAGTTTCATCAACGATCTCCAAGAAACGTCGGTAGAGCGAAGCACGCGGGTCATTCTTGAACGCGTCATCATCGCCCGTAATGGATCGAAGTTTTGATCGTCCAATTCTCGCGAATGCTTGACATGGCAGGCCGGCCGCCAGAACGTCGAAAACTTCATGCGGCTGACCAGGCAAGCCGAAATCGGAGATCAGTTCATGCATCGACTGAGCGACCATATCGCGAGAACGCGCCCACTGCTGCGCCAACGCGGCGTCATCAGGCGCGAAATTCAACGCGTACGTCGCATTGGCCTCGTCATTCGACTCCACATGTGCCGCCAACTCGAAACCTGCGGTTTTCAGTCCAAGCGACAGTCCGCCGCAACCCGAACACAGCTCGAGTACCTTTGGCACAGCTCCGGCAGCAAGCCGCTCAAGTTTGAATCGCGCCAATCTTTGATCAGCTGCCATGATTGAAGCTCCTCACCTTGTCGTTCTCAAGAAATCTGCCAAGCGAATCCGCAAGGCTTCAACGTTCCGCGTTTCACATTCCCAAACCACCAACACTTGCCATCCCGCCTCCTCCAGCGCCTTCGCAGCGAGTCGATCTCTGGCCACGTTGGCGGCGAACTTCGATTGCCAGAACTCCACCTTCGAATTGGGTGAATATGCGTATCGACACCCGGGATGACGATGCCAATAGCAGCCATGTACGAAGATGACCTTGCGTCGCGAGGCAAAGACAAGATCAGGACTTCCTGGCAGATCGCGGCGGTGCAACCGGAATCGAACGCCTAGGGCGTATGCAAGCTGTCGGACCTTCAATTCCGGCTTGGTGTCCTTGCCTCGAATCCGAGACATCAGGCTGGAGCGCTGTTCTGGTGCCAAAATGTCCATGACCGTCCCTACTTCACTGGCAACTGTACGATGCCAGGTCGGGCAACATAAGTGCTGGCCGAACTTATCAAATGCATCAGCAGTTGCTCCCGCAGCCGGCAGGAGGTGCCCCACTGTGCGCAGGCATCCTGAAGATGAGTCTGTGGGAAACGGATGTGCACATGCAGGCGTGATGGCTTAGCCGCGCCCGGCATGAGAAAGACGGGTGATCTCCAGATCGCGTCCGAGAGCTTGACAGGCTGGCCCTCACCTGTCTTTTGGCGTTCCGCGCTCTCCGGGATATCCACGCCGAACAGGAATGAAATGGGACCCCGATTGTTTTGCGCATAGTCACATGCGGCCCCGACTCTGACCAAAACCGGCCTGCATGCGTCCATGGCAGTGCTGCGCAAACGGAACTCTTCACACAGCATCTGCTTCATGGTCAGTCCGGTGAGGCGGCGCAGTTCGTCGTCGCTCCATTCAAAGGGCCATGGCACGACAGCACCCCAGTCGGTTGGCAGCAACGTTTCCGATCCTGGCACGGCCAAATGGAGCATGCGATTGATTTCACCCGCCTCCGTGGGTGAAGCATCTTCCAACGTCTTGTCCTCATGGCGAGTGACGGCGCTCTTCCAGGTCGCCCGAATCTCTTCGGAAATGTCCTGATTGAGAATGCGATCCGCCAGAATCGGCGCAAGCGCCGTGGTGATTGCGGCCCGTGGATTCACATCGACATGACTGCGCCCTACGGTTTCACGTGTCAGTCTGCTGAGAATAGTGTCGAGCGCGGCAGGAAATGCAGCGCTCGTCCGTTGTGCAGCCGGTACTAGGTTGAGCAGTGAAGCCAACGTATCACCGGCCGCTGCGAGCACGCCAGCCTCCCAGCCGAGCAATGCGGCCAACTGGGGATTGGCGATGATCGACTGCTGCACCGCCTTCCGAAGTTCTTCGGCATCGTTGATTGTCCCGTCATCAACGTTGATGAACTTCTCCTTGGCCAAGCTGAGCACCGCCAAGGGGCGGGCATGGGGCTTTTCAGCGTCAATGCCTTGATCCAAATACTCCCGCAACTCGGCGCTCAAATGCTCGTGCTCGGTCCAGACGACAAGGATGAACGGCCCTCCGTTCTTGTTGATGTTGTCTTCGAGAATCGATGCGATCAGACCGTAGTGGCGCCGCTGATCCGAGCTTGCCTGTCCATCAACCAGATGAAGATCCATGAAGAGGCACCGGACACCACGGAAGTGTTCGTGGTTCAGTTCGGTGGATGGGTCGTATCTGACTCCCATGCATGGGGTGCCGAGAAGCTGAAATGTTCTGGTGATCGCCTGCAGATGCTGTTCCTTGTCATCCACAACGACAAAACGCGGCGCCGAGAAGATCAAGATTTTTCCCCTTTTCCGAATACCAGTGCGAGCACGGCGCCATCAAAGCCTTCAGGAACGTTGGCCTCATCAGCATCAGGAAACGCCAAGTGTCCGCTGTTCAGCTCCATCACCATGTTGGTGTAGTAGAGGCCGACTCCCATGCCATCAGGGCGACGACTGAAGAATGGGCGTCTCAACCGATCCGGATCATCCTGGAAGCCCGGGCCGTTGTCGGCAACAATGATCGCGGGACCGCCTGCAAAGTCCGTCTCGACATTGATGTACAGCTTTCTCTTCGATGCTCCTTGTCCCTCGGGCCAGCGCACCTGCAGCCAATAGAAAGCGTTGTCCAGAAGGTTGTTCAAAGCGCCCAGCAGCAGGCCGAAGGCAAAGCTCCTTTCGATGTCAGGCGCGTCGTCTTCAAGGGCAGGACATACGAGCTTGACCTCGTGGTTGCGAAACCTGACGCGGTTGATATCGCGAGCGCGCTTGATCAGATGCTTGACGCTGTTCGGACGCTGCTCGCCCTTGCGCAACAGCTCACTGAAACCATCGAGGATGCGCACCAGTTCTCGTGCTTGCACCTGTACTGAATCGAGGCTCCGGCCGGCTTCGATCGCGTCATAAAGGACGCGCACGCCCTGTTCGATCTCATGGAACACGATGGCCAAGCCCATGCCCGACAGGCCGGCACGAAGCATCGTGTCCCGCATTTCGTTGTAATTTTTTTCAGCCTTGTTGATCAGCGGGTCGAGCTCTTTTGAGATGTGATGCTTCTTTGCGGCATCCCTCAGTGCCTGGAGAGGCTGCGCAATGTTCGCCGCCTCCGGATCATGACCCTTGCCTGTCAACGCCCGAATGTTGTCCTTGTCGATTTTCCGCTCAACTTCCAGGACAGCGAGAGCACCCAGCACGATCTGTCGGAGCCGACGATATGCGTCGTTTTCCACGAACCCCTCACGATTCGTCTTCTCCGTGAGCTTGTGGCTTTGCTCAAGAGACAGGTCGATCGCTCCAACTACGATGTTCCTACTGATGTTTCGCGTGGGCGTGTTGACGCGACGGAGATCCAACCCGAGCCAGTCGTCGCCAGGCTCTCCATAGTTGTAGACGCGGATGCTGTCCCGGTAGACTCGGACCCCTCCACTCTCATCCAGGAAGTTCTGAACCAGCTGACTGTCCCCCAGCTTCGTCAGAACGTCCTGATCGCGGTCGAAGACATAAAACTCGCCCTTGACGGTCCCAATTCCGCTGGAAAGAGTCTTGTCCGCCGTGACTCTCTTCGGCTTCGTGGACGTCTTTCCCTGATCAGCACCATAAATGTCGGTATCACGCTCCTGCGCAATCAGTAACGCAGTAGCCTTTTTTACGATCTTCCGCGGCGCCAGTTTGATGCCGGTGACTCCTCGAAATTGGTATGTCCATTCGAGCACTCCCTCATCCAATGAAAAGCAGAAGTACCAGGGGGCACGCTGGAGCAGCACATCGACATCGGGAACTCCTGACACCCATTCAGGATGATCCGGTACTTTCAGTTCAGTCTCGAATCGGTCGGAACGAGTTGTGAAAGGCGATGCGATAGACGTGATCTGCCGAAGCAGGCGTCGCACCTCGCCCCGTGTCCATGTAGCTTCTCGCAACTTGCTGATGGTCAGGCGCGTCCCGGTTTTGGCCCCTTTGAAAACCTCCGGGTTTCGGGTCTCTACAGCGACTTTTGCCTCGGACAAGAATTGCTTTTCCATCAATACGGACCAGTCGATGCGAACTACGCATTCCGGCTGACCCTTCGCCCGAGTGACCAGTTCGATGTGATCTCCGAGCTTGTGCACTGCGAAGCGGCCCAGCCCCTTCTCACCGAGGGGCAGTCGATTCAGCTTCGTCCTCTTCAATGCTTTGCGCTGCACCTCCCGATGGTCATGTGCGGGCACAAGCCAGATATCTCTGATGGTGGCCAAGGCCATTCCATCCCCGTCATCTTCCACGACGATAGTCGGATCAGTCGTGCGAAGCCCCTTGAGAGTAACGGTGACGGTCTCCGCATCTGCGTCGTATGCGTTCTTGACCAGTTCAAAGACCGCGAGGCGCGGACTACCGATGAGTTGATCGCCCAGCAGTTGCAACAGGCGCGCGCGCGGGCGGAACGGCAGATTGACTGGATCGTCAGCGGGTTTGCTCGTTGTGGCCATCAGCGTATTTTCCGTTTGTCACATAGCTCGTCGTCCTTCACCACGAAACCGATGGCTTTCAACGCACGGAGGATGATGGTCCGCTGTGTCGCACCTTCCTGGGCGGCCCGCAAACTTACCTCCCGTTTGATGCGCGTGGGCACCATGACCTGAAGCGAAACATCCTTGCCCCCAGCGCCTGCGCTGTCCTGAGCAGTTGCTTTTCTCGAAGAGCTCATCGGCATCTACTTCGCTCGTTGTTTCATGACTTCATGATGTTCGCAAATTCAACAATCCTGGTCAATGAGCCCGAGCGTTCCGTTGCAAGAACGCCCAAATGCCCAAGATGACGACATCAGATGCGAAGCTACCGCCTTCGTCCTGGAGCGGGCCAGTATTTCGCTGAACGCGCGCGTCAAAGTTCACAACATGGACATCGCCCGCACATTGGTCAATGCCGGCGCCGGTTGACTATTGCGGACGATTTACCGTGGACGGACTGGCGGCATGCGGGGCCCCGGACCATCGCGCGGATTTCAATGGAAGCCTCTCCCGCTTGGCCATCATCGACATGGACGGCCGGACCATTGCAGCAGGCGCCGAGGTGGCCGAAGGAAGCAGAGGCATACTGCAACACGCTCGGGGTCAGGGCTTTCTGCAACCTACGGCAAGCCCAGTCAGAACGCGCCGCTTGATCAAACAGCAAGGCCGTCTGGCACTGCCCACACCCAATCAGGGCAACCAGGATACTCTCGACGTTCCTGTGGCTGTGCGCCTAAACGCTTAAAAAGCCTTTCGTGGTTCGCCGAGTAATTACGCTCGCTGAAAACGATCTGCTCGATTCCGAACTCTTGGCGTAGTGCGTTAGCGAAACCTCTCGCGAGCGCTTCGCCAAAGCCTTTGCCCACAAGATCTTTCTCAACGGCGAAGTGCCCCACAAGTGCCATTTTATTGCCCGGATAAAGGCTCCACCCGTGTACATAGGCTATCGGCATACTGCCATTGATCCGGACATACAGGTCAGTACTCAGCCCTTCTATGTTCCGAAGCCTCCCTACTCCTTGGCGGCGTTGATAGAGACACGCGTATTGAAGAAGCCGGTGCTCCAACGCGTGTCGGATACCGTTATCGTCCAGTACCTCCGGCGCAGACGCCGCTTTACTCCAGGGCCATTTCATCTTGCCTCCTCCAGATTTCCCCTCACACTAAGACGATTTTGGCCATCGCCCATGCCGGCGTTGCTATCCTGCCTCGCGATATAAAAAGACTTGCCTCCTACTTGTAAGCCACAAAACCAGTGGGCTGCAGGAGGTACCTTAACCTCAATCAATCTGGATCTGAGCGGTCGACATGCACCAAGACGACTTCACCAACATCTGTTGCTAGTAACGCGCACGCTTGCCTACGTCGCCGATGTCATGCGTGCGTGCAAAGAGTTCCCCAGCAATAACAGCGTATCGTCCTTTGACCGCAGTTGCCCCGAGGCAAGCGCCTTGAGATAGGCCTCGATCACTTCCAGGCTTTCTGGCGCCACCGGCGATGCACCCGCTTCCTCAACCTGCTCCCCCGCCTCCCAACGATCCAGGCGATTGGCCCAGTCCTGCATCATCAGACGACGCTGCTCCACGTAGGCCGCATGGTTGTAGGCGGCGCGGATCTGATTGGGGTCGGCGTGCGACAGCTGCGCATCGATCCATTCCACACGGTAGCCCAGCTCATTGAGAGCGGTGGAGATCGTGCCCCGGATGCCGTGGCCGGTCAGCTGCTCTTCGTAGCCCATGCGACGCAGCGCGCCATTGAGCGTGTTTTCGCTGATGGGCTGTTTGAGGTCATCACGATTGGGCAGCAGATAGCGCTGCGCCGGCCGCCTTGCCTGGGCGTCGAGCAGGTCGCGGACGATGGCAATGGCCTGGGTCGACAGCGGCACCACGTAGGGCGGCACGGTCTGGCCTTCCTTGCGCATCTTCAATTGCAGTTGCTTGACGATCACCGCGGGGATGGTCCACAGGCCTCGTTCCAGATCGAACTGCTCGGGCACCGCCGCGCGCAACTCGCCCGTTCGAACGCCAGTGAGGAACAGCAATTGAATGCCCTGGCGCGTGGTCTTGAAGCCACGGTACTTTCGCAATGTCCGCAGGAACGCGGGCAGTTCCTCCATGCGCAGGAACGGGTTATGGCTCACCGGCGGCTTGGGCACGGCCACGATGTCCAGATCGCTGGCAGGGTTCGCAGGCAGGCCCTTCTCCACCATCGCGTAGCGAAACATCTGGTTGAACCAGGTGCGCACCTTCTCCGCAGTGGTCAGCGCATGGCGGCGCTCGATCTTGCGCAACACTTCCAGCAGGTGCGCCGGCGTCACGTCAAAGATGGACAACGTGCCGAGCCAGGGCAGCACGTCCTTGTCGAAGATGCGATTGATCTGCGACAGCGTGCTCTGCCGGCCGGTTTTCAGGCTCAATGCCTTGAAATCCCGCCACGACTGGAACACTGCTTGGAAAGCATGGGTCACTGCCGCCAACGCCTTTTCTTCGGCCTGGCGAAGATACACCCGCGGATCGACACCATTGGCAAGCTGAGCCCGGAGTTCATCCCGGCGGGCTCTCGCCTCCTTGAGGCTGATCTCTGGGTACGGGCCGATGGCGATGCGAGGCTGCTGGCCCAGCCATGAGAAACGGAAGTGCCACTTCTTCTTGCCTTTGGCACTCACGAAGAGCAGCAAGCCGTGCGCGTCGTTGAGGGTGTAGTCCTTGCCAGTGGTCCTGGCCTGCCGTACGGCAGTATCTGTCAAAGCCATCGAGCTCTCCTTCAGGATGAGGAGAGGTGTACCGACGTCGATGGAAGCAGCACAGCCGAAAACCGGACAACCCAGCGCCCGGATTTTCAGTACTAATTTATGTACTAAAAAATCGTGGCTGGGGGTGGATTTCAGCAGACTTCGCTGGATGCTCCACAGACAGAAACCACTGTGGGATCAAGGAGCTATGGACCTCACTGGAAGTCCATAGCATAAGAATTGGAGCGGGAAACGAGACTCGAACTCGCGACCTCAACCTTGGCAAGGTTGCGCTCTACCAACTGAGCTATTCCCGCGTGGAGCGAAATTGTACAGCTTGTTACTTCGTTGCGCTAGCCCCGTCATCGCTGACGATGAGAACACTGCGGGGGCGATGTGGAGGCCTGGGCCGGAATTGAACCGGCGTACGCGGATTTGCAGTCCGCTGCATAACCACTCTACCACCAGGCCGAAACATCCAAACCAGGCATCCTGCCTGCTGAAACTTGGAGCGGGAAACGAGACTCGAACTCGCGACCTCAACCTTGGCAAGGTTGCGCTCTACCAACTGAGCTATTCCCGCTTGGGAGGCGAAATTCTACAGCGAACAGCATAGCTGTCAACTGTTGCTTTCGATTTTCTTCGCCTTGTTGCTGATCGCCGCCTTCTCGTCGGCGCGCAGGCTTGGCCATGCCGCCTGCAGGTACTGGAATCCGGACCACAGCGTCAGCAGCGCGGCGATGGCCAGCGTCCAGTAGCCGGCACGGAAGATCAGGCTGCCCAGCCAGATTTCGTGTGTCGGCATCTGCCCGGGTGTGACCGAGTACAACAGACAAAGCAACGCCACCATCTGCGCGGTGGTCTTGATCTTGCCGATCAGTGCCACGCGTACCTTGGCGCGCTGCCCGATCTCGGCCATCCATTCGCGCAGCGCCGAAACGGCGATCTCGCGCCCCACGATGACCGCTGCCCAGAACGCCATCCACGGCGTCGGGTGGCCTTGCACGATCAGAAACAACGCCACCGCCACCATCAGCTTGTCGGCGACCGGATCCAGGAAGGCACCGAACGCGGAGTACTGGTGATAGCGTCGCGCGACCCAGCCATCCAGCCAGTCGGTGATGGCCGCAAGCGCGAACACGCCAGCGGATGCAAAATTGGTCCAGGTATACGGCAGGTAGAACACCACGACCAACACCGGGATCATCACGATCCTCAGCAATGTCAGCCACGTGGGGATGGTCAACTTCATTACGGGCTCGACTCGCCTGGCGCATCGGGAAGCGCCAGCCCGTGCAGGTTAGCGTAGATTCGCGCGGCGAGTGCAGCATTGACGCCATCCACCCGTGCGATCTCGGCTTCGCCGGCGGCCTTGAGACCGACCAGACCGCCGAAATGCTTGAGCAGGCTGGCCCGACGCCGCGGCCCGATCCCGGGGATATCCTCGAGCTTGCTGGTCATGCGCGCCTTCTGCCTGCGCCCACGGTGGCCGGTGATCGCGAAGCGATGCGCCTCGTCGCGCACCTGCTGGATGAATTGCAGTGCTGGCGATGCGGCGCCCGGCCGCAGTTCGCGGCCATCGGCCATGATCAACGCCTCGTGCCCTGCCCTGCGCTCTTCGCCTTTGGCAACGCCGACCAGCAACACGTTCTCCACCCCCAGATCGGCCAGCGCAGCCTGCGCCTGCGCCAGCTGACCGGCACCGCCGTCGATCAACAGCACGTCCGGCAGCACGCCGTTCTCTTCCACGGCGCGGCGGAAGCGCCGCTCGATCGCCTGGCGCATCGCAGCGTAATCGTCGCCGGGCGTGATGCCGGAGATATTGAAGCGCCGGTACTGACCGCGCACTGGCCCGCTGGCATCGAACACCACACACGAGGCCACGGTGGCCTCGCCCATGGTATGGCTGATGTCGAAGCACTCCACGCGCTTGACCGGTTCGGCCAGCCCGAGCATCTCGCGCAACGCTTCGCTGCGCGCGTGCTGCGCGCTCTGACTGGTGAGTTCGGTCACCAGGGTCAGCTGCGCGTTGCGGGTCGCCAGCAGCAGATAGCCGGCGCGCTCACCGCGCACGTTCCATTTCAACGCCACCTTGTGCTCGGCTGCGGCGCTGAGCGCGGCCTCGATCAGCTCCGCGTCGGGAATCTCGCGATCCAGCAGGATCTCGCGTGGCGGCGAATGTTCCGCGTAGTACTGCGACACGAAGGCGGCGAGGATCTCGTCGGCACTGTCTTCGCCATTGGTCTTGGGAAAGAACGAGCGCGTGCCCAGATTGCGACCGTCGCGAAAACTCAGCAGCAGCACGCAGGCCTGGCTGGATTGGGTGGCGCAGGCCAGCACGTCCAGATCCGCGGCGCGGCCATCCACATACTGACGGTTCTGCATGCTGCGCAACGACGACAACAGATCGCGCAGGCGCGCAGCCCGCTCGAACTCCAGTGCTTCGCTGGCCTGCTGCATCGAATGCATGATCTCTTCGCCGAGCTGGTCGCTCTTGCCCTCGAGAAACATGGTGGCGCGACGTACCGATTCGGCATAGTCCGGCGCGGCGACCAGGCCGACGCAGGGGCCGCTGCATCGGCCGATCTGGTACTGCAGGCAGGGTCGGGAGCGATTGCGAAACACGCTGTCCTCGCAGCTGCGCAACTTGAACAGCTTGTGCATCAGGCTCAGCGTCTCACGTACCCCGGTCACGCCGGTATACGGGCCGAAGTAGCGCCCCGGCACCGCGCGGGGACCACGATGCAGCGCGATCCGCGGCCAGTCTTCGCGCGTCAGCAATACGTACGGGTAACTCTTGTCGTCGCGCAGGGACACGTTGTAGCGTGGCGACAGCGACTTGATCAGCTGGTTTTCCAGCAGCAATGCCTCGGCTTCGCTGCGGGTCACGGTGACGTCCATGCGCGCGACCTGCGACAACATGGAGGTCAGTCGCGCGTTCTTCGGCGTCCCGTTGAAATAGCTACCTACCCGCTTACGCAAGGCGCCGGCCTTGCCGACGTACAGCAGCGTGTCGTCTGCCGCGTACATGCGGTAGACGCCGGGCGCGGTACTCAGCTGTGCGGCAAACGCCTTTCCATCGAAATCGGCTTTGGGCCTTGCGCTCATTCGTCTATCGCAACATCACTCAGCGCGCCGCTCGCCAGGTCGTAACGCAGGACAGCATGCGCATCGGTTTCGGAAATCCACACCGCGCCAGCCGTGACCGCCAATCCGGCCGGACCATGCAGGCGGCGCGGCAACTGGACCGTGGTCAACTCGCCGCCGCCCAAGCGCAGGCAACGCAAGCGCCCGTTGCCGGTATCGGCGATCCACAGCAGCGGCGAATCGGCTGCCAGTGCGATGGCCTGCGGGAATTGCAATTGCGCCGTGCCGCGCGGCCCGTCCTGCTCGCCGAACTGCCACAGGCCCTGCCCGCCGACCAGGGTCTGTATCAGATCGCCCCGTAGCTGCATAGTGCGGATCGACGAGCCCAGGCCATCGCAAACGTAGGCGACCTGCTGCACCGCCGCCAATCCTGCCGGCTGCGCGAAAGCAGCCAGATGGCCGCTACCATCGCGCATTTCAAGTGCGCCGGTGCCGGCACGCGCACGCAATGCGGCGCGCCCCAGGTCATAGCTCCAGATGCGGTTATCGCCGGCCATGGCGATCAACACCTGGTTGTCGGCGATGGCCAGCCCTTGCGGATAGTTCAGCGGGGAGGCGCCAGCGAACGCGACCGGTCCTTCCGACGGCTCGCCCGGACGACCGGTGCCGCACAGGGTATCCACCTGGCCGCTGCGCAGGTTGATACGGCGTAGCGCGTGGTTGCCGGTGTCGGCGACATACAGCTGGTCGCGCTCCAGCGCCAGGCCTTGCGGACGCCGGAATGCAGCTTCGCCGATGCCGCCATCGATCAGATCGGCATTGCCATGGCCGAACTGCCGCAGCACCCGCCCGCCGTGGGTGCATTCGAGCACACGGTGGTGGCCGGTGTCTGCCACGTACAGGCGATCCTCGGTGGCCGCCAGCCCGGTCGGGAAACGCAGTGCCAGACGCGGCTCGGGTTCGCGCTCGGGCACACCCTGCAGGTCGGCATCGGAGGGTTGTTGCTGGCCTTCGCACAAGGCGGCCAGCGCCCGGTCCAGGTCGCTGGTGACGCCTACCAGGCGCTGGCGTTCGCGGCCATGCGCATCCAGCAGCACCAGGGTGGGCCAGGAATCGATACCGAAACGGCGCCAGGTCTCCCAGTCGCGGTCGAGCAGGATCGGCGCGCTGACGCCGTGTCCGCGCAACTGTTTGAGCGAGCGCTGCGGCAGGCGTTCGCTATCGAAACGCGGCACCTGCACCACGATCACCTGCAGCCGCCCGGGGCTGCGGGCCTGCCACTGCGCCAGTTCGGCCAGGCGCTCGGCACACCACACCGAGCTGGCATTGACGAACGCCAGCACCAGGGCACGCCCGCGATGCTCCTGCAAGGTGGAGGGCCTGGCGTTGAGCCAGGTGGGAAATTCCGGCAGTTCCTGGGTGAGCTGGGCAGTCATGAAGGGATTATGCCCAAGCGCGATCAGCCACGGGTGAGTGTGGCCACGGTCTGGCGCGCGGCGGTATCGACCAGTTGCCAGACATCCTCGAAATCCGCGGCACCGCCGGTGTACGGGTCGGGGATGTGTTCACCCGCCTCCACGCCTGCCCACGGTAGCCAGAGCGCGACCTTGTCGCGCAGCGTGGCAGGCGCCAGCCGCTGCAGATCGCGCAGGTTGCTTGCGTCTGCGCACAGCAGCCAGTCGTAATGGTCGAAGTCTTCGCGCAGCACCTGACGGGCACGCAAACCGGAGATATCGACGCCGTGCCCGCGTGCGCAGCGAATGGCGCGCGGGTCCGGTGGTTCGCCGGCATGCCAATCGCCGGTGCCGGCCGAATCGACTTCGACACGACGCGTCAACCGCGCCTCCTCCAGTCGGGCGCGCAAGGCGCCCTCGCCCATCGGCGAGCGGCAGATGTTGCCCAGACAGACGATCAGCAGCTTCATGCCGACGCCGTGCGTGCCTGGGCGCGCGCCAGATCGTCGGCAGTGTCGATGCCCGGCGGAAACTGCTCCGGCGTCAGTGCCACGGCGATGCGATGCCCCGCTTCCATCGCACGCAATTGTTCCAGCGATTCGATGCGCTCCAGCACGCCTGGCGACATGGCGGCGAACTGCTGCAGGAAGCCGGCGCGATATGCGTAGATGCCGATATGCCGCAGCCACTGGCCTTCCTCCGGCAGCTGGTCGCGCTGGCTGGCGAAGCTGTCGCGATGCCAGGGAATCGGCGCCCGGCTGAAATACAGGGCATCGCCGCCTGCCGTGCGAACCAGCTTCACCACATTGGGATCGAACAGGTCGTGCGCGCTTTCCACGGCGGCGGCCAGTGTGGCCATGTCGGCGCCGGAACGCAGCAACAGCTCGGCCACGGCGCGAATGCCCGCAGCCGGCGCGAACGGCTCGTCGCCCTGCAGGTTCACGACACAGGTGTCGGCAGCCCAGCCGGCAATGCGCGCGCATTCGGCGAGGCGATCGGTCCCGGAGACATGCGCGGCGCTGGTCATCGCCACGCGGACGTCGGCCAGCCCCTGAATGGCGTCGGCGACCCGGGAGTCGTCGGTGGCCACCCAGACCTGGCTGGCACCGGCAGCCAGGGCACGTTCGGCCACATGCCGGATCATCGGCTTGCCGTCGATCATGCACAGGGGTTTACCCGGCAAACGGGTGGAAGCGTAACGCGCTGGCACGGCGACCACGAAGGGGGGCATGTCGGCCGATGGTTGGAGCGATGCCGGATCCACGGCTGCGCCTGTTTGCATTTTGTCCGCCTTTTTGAGAATAATTCTTATTCATAGCTGCCAGTGTCGTCGCTCGACCGCCGACAGCCCCGCTATCTCCCCCATTCTAACGACCCCATGAACGCCGAACTCTTGCTCCCGCAGCGCGTTGCGCTGCGCCCCCTGGCCGTCGCGCTGCTGCTCTGCCTTTCTCTCGTCAGCACTGCGCACGCCGACGACGGTGCCGACGCCAGCAACGCCCGCACCCTCGATGCGGTCACCGTGCAGGCCGAACGCGCAGACGGCTACACGGTACGTCGTAGCGATACCGCGACCCGGCTCGCGTTGACGCCACTGGAAACCCCACAATCGGTCAGCAGCGTGTCGCGCCAGCAGATGGACGACTTCGCCCTGAACAACGCCAACGACGTGCTCGCGCTGGCCGCGGGCGTCAATGTCGAACGGGTCGAGACCGATCGCACCTACTACACCGCACGCGGCTTCGACATCCTCAACTTCCAGGTCGATGGTCTGGGGCTGCCATTCACCACCGGCCTGGGCGAAGGGGACGTGGATACGGCGCTGTACCAGCGCATCGACGTGCTGCGTGGTGCCAATGGCCTGCTGTCGTCCACCGGCAACCCGTCGGCGACGGTCAATTTCGTACGCAAGCGCCCGACCGATGCGCTGACCGGTGCGGTGGTTCTCAGCGGCGGGTCGTGGTCGACTTACCGGGTGGACGCCGACGTGTCCGGGCCGCTCACCGATTCCGGCAACGTGCGTGGCCGCGTGGTCGGCGCCTGGCAGGAGGGCGACAGCTACCTGGACCGCTATTCGCTCGACAAGAAGGTGTTCTACGGTGTTCTCGAAGCGGATCTGACCGCCAGCACGCTGCTGACGCTCGGTGCCAGCTACCAGGACAACACGCCGCGCGGCGGCATGTGGGGGGCGCTGCCGCTCTACTACACCGACGGTAGCCCGGCGCGCTACGACCGCTCGACCAGTACCTCGGCCGACTGGAGCGGCTGGACCAGCACCGATACGCGGGCGTTCCTGGAAGTGCAACAGGCGCTCGGCGGCGACTGGACGCTGAAGGGCTCGCTGAACTATCGCCGCTTCGATACCGAAGGCGACCTGTTCTACGTCTATGGCCAGCCCGACCGCCAGACCGGGCTCGGTCTGCTCGCCTATCCGTCCTTCTACAGCAGCCAGGATCGGCAGAAGTTCGCCGACGTCTACGTGTCCGGCACCTTCGCGCTGGGCGGCAGGCGCCACGACCTGGTGGCCGGCGTGAACTGGGCCAAGGTCGATACCGCACAGCTGTCGCTGTACGGCCGCGGCATCGGCACTGCGCTGCCACGACTGGAAGACTGGACCGGCGCCTATCCCAAGCCACCGTTCGATGCGGGCACCGCTGGCGCCAATTTCGACATGACGCGGCGCACCGCCTACGCCACCGCACGCTGGAGCCTGGGCGAGCAACTCACGCTGATCACCGGCATCAACCAGACGCAGGTGGAAAGCAACGGCGCCAGCTACGGCGTGCAGCACCGCTACGACACCGACAAGACCCTGCCCTTCGTCGGCGCGGTGTATGCGTTCGCTCCCGATTACGCGCTATATGCCAGCTATGCGGAGATCTTCAATCCGCAAACCCAGCTGGATCGCAACCTCGCGATACTCGACCCCATCACCGGCAGCAATGCCGAGCTCGGCATCAAGGGCCAATGGCTGGACGGCCGGATCAATGCGGCCTTCGCCCTGTTCCGCGCCAAGCAGGACAACACTGCCGAGGGCGACGGCAGCGTGGGCACCTTGCTGGTCTATCGTGGCATCGATGCCACCTCGACCGGCTACGAGGCTGAAGTGGCCGGGCAATTGAGCGCGGCATGGCAGCTGAGCGGCAGCTACACCCAGCTCGGCCTGAAGGACGACACTGGCCAGAACGTGCGCAGCTATGTGCCGCGGCGCATCGCCAAGCTCGCCACCACCTACCGCGTGCCGGGCATCGATCGACTCAAGGTGGGCGTGAATGTGCGCTGGCAGGATGCCATCGCGCGCGTGCAGGACAGCGGCCCCGGCGTGATCCGTCAGCCGAGCTACGCGCTGGTCGGCGCAATGGCCAGCTACGACGTCACGCCACAGTTCAGCGCCACGCTCAACGTCAACAACCTCACCGACCGCCGCTACATCAACAGCCTGTACTGGGATCAGGGCTACGCCGGCGCAGGCCGCAACTGGTGGCTGTCGCTGAACTATCGGTTCTGATCGGCGCGCCACTGCGCTTGGCGACCCGCAAAGGGACGCTGGGCGCGCCTGGCCATGCAGGGCGCTGCCTGCCGAATGCGCCGGTGCCGGCGCCCTGCCCCAGTCGAGCCCGAAGCGCCGGCTAATCGGCGTGCCGGCTGGCCAGCGTATCCAGACGATCCAGCAGACTCACCCAGAACGCGGCTGGCAGCCCGGCCTTGAGCGGCACGCTGTACAGCCACTCGTCGGCGAATGGACGGCATTTCACCGCATCCTTCTCGGTCATCAACACAGGCAGGCGGCTGCCGAAGCTGAAATCCTTGGCCGTGTACGCATGATGATCGGGGAAGGCATGCGGTACCACGCCGATGCCCCGGGCGCGCAGCATGGCGAAGAAGCGTTCCGGATGTGCGATGCCGGCGACCGCATGCACGCGTTGACCGGCCAGGACGCTCAGCGGTCGCGCGCGCTTGCCGTCCATCGGCTGCACACTGTCGATGCTCAGGTGCATCTGCCATTCACCGAAACCGGCAGCGTCGGCCGGCGGGACTGCATCGCTGGTCTGGCCGAGATTGACGACCCGGAAGTCGCACTCATGCGCCCGCGTGGCCGGTTCGCGCAGCGGGCCGGCAGGCAGCAGGCGGCCGTTGCCGTAGCGGCGCTGGCCATCGACCACTTCGATCTCGACATCGCGTGCCAGCCGGTAGTGCTGCAGCCCGTCGTCACAGACGACGATGTCGCACCCCGCCTCGACCAGCGCCTTGGCGGCCGCAACGCGGTCACTGTCCACGCGTACGCGTGCCCCTGTCTTCCATGCGATCAGCACCGGCTCGTCGCCACCGAGTGCGACCGGCGTGTCGGCATCGACCCAACGCGCAGTGCCGGCGTCGTCGCGGCCGTAGCCCCGACTGGCCACACCTGGCGTCCAGCCTGCTTCCTGCAGCTTGGACACCAGCGCAATGGTGAGCGGCGTCTTGCCGGTACCACCGGCGGTGACGTTGCCGACCACGATCACCGGTACCGGCACGCCATGGCGCTTGCGCCAGCCGCGCCGGTACAACCCGCGCCGCAACGCGATCGCAGCGCCGTAGACCGGCGCCAGCAGGCGCGCCGGCAACGGGATCGGCGTGCTGTCGTACCAATACCCCGGTGTGCGGGTGCCGCGCTTGCTCATGCCTGCCGTTCGCGAAACTGCATGCCGTGCAGGTGCGAATAAAGTCCGCCCAGCGCCAGCAATTCGGTGTGTGTGCCACGCTCGACGATGCGGCCCTGGTCCATCACCAGCACCTGATCGGCATGCTCGATGGTGGACAGGCGATGCGCGATCACCAAGGTGGTGCGGTCGGGCATCAGTTTGTGCAGGGCGTCCTGCACCAGACGCTCGGATTCGTTGTCCAACGCGGCGGTCGCCTCGTCCAGGATGAGGATCGGCGCATCCTTCAGCATGGCGCGCGCGATCGCCAGACGCTGTCGCTGGCCACCGGACAATCGCCCGCCCTTGGTTCCCACGTGCGACTGCAGGCCCTCCGGCAACTGCTCGACGAATTCCATTGCGTTGGCACCGTGGATGGCGCGCTCCAGTTGACCGGCCTCGACGCCGCGCATCTCGCCGTAGGCGACATTGTCGGCGATGCTGCCGTCGAACAGCATCACCTGCTGCCCGACCAGGGCGATCTGGCGGCGCAGATCGGCCAGCGAATACGCCTGCAGCGGTTGGCCGTCGAGCAGGATTTGCCCGGATTCGGCTTCGTAGAAACGGGGAATCAACTTGATCAGGCTGGATTTTCCGCTACCGGAACGCCCGACGATCGCAGTCACCGTGCCGGGCTGGGCGACGAAGCTGACATCGGCCAGTGCTGGATTCACCTGCTCCGGATAGCGCGCGGTCACGCCGCGGAACTCGATCAGGCCCTTGGCGCGCGTCAATGGCAGTGTGCCCTGATCCGGCTCGTTCGGGCTGTCCAGCACCGAGAACAGGCGTTCGGCCGAGGCCAGGCCGCGCTGCACCATGTTCTGCACGTTGGTGAGTTGCTTGAGGCCGGGAATGATCGTCAGCATCGAGGTCATCAGCACCACGAAATCGCCAGCGGTCAGGCGCCCAGCCGCTGCCTGCGTTCCGGCCACGAACAACAATGCCGACAAGCCGATCGCGCCGATCATCTGCACCGTTGCAGTCGATAGCCCGCGGGTGGATTCGACCTTCATCGCCAGGCGCAGGTTGCGATCGGCCAGTGCGCCGTAGCGCTCCATTTCGGTCTGCTGCGCGCCGTAGATCTTGACTTCCTGATGGCTGGACAAGGTCTGGTCGGCGGCCTGCAACAGCTGCGCACCGCTTTCCTGGATGCTGTGGCTGATACGTCGATAACGCCGCGCCACCTTGTCCATCACCCAGGCCAGTACCGGCGCCAGCACCACGATGGTCAAGGTCACCTGCCAGCTGTGCCAGAGCATCAGCGCCAGGGCGCCGATCACCTGCAAGGATTGCTGGATCATCACCTTGACCGCATCCACCGCCGCCTGCGCCACCTGGTCCGAGTCCGAACCCAGGCGCACCAGCATCGAGGGTACCGGCTCGGCGTCGAAGCGCGATCCGGGCAGGCGCAGATACTTGGCCATCACCTTGATGCGCAGATCGCGCGCGATGCTGCGCGCCGACTTGCCCATCGCCATGTCGGTGATGTAGCCGGCGGCGCCGCGGACCACGAACAACAGGATGATCTGTACCGGCAACCAGTTGCTGACCGCGGAGTTCTTGTAGATGAAGGTCTCGTCGGTGATCGGCTTCATCAACGCCAGGAAGCCAGTGGTACCGGCCGCCTCGATCAAGGCAGCGATCAACGCGACCACCAGCAACAGCCGGTAGGGCTTGGCGAAGGCCAGCAGGCGACGGTACGTGCGCCAGGACGAGACTGGCGCCGGGCGTTCGTTAGGATTGGTCACTGGCGGGTTCCGTTCCTGCTGGTCGTACCGGTAGCGCCGGGCTGCGGCGCAGTGGCGATGGCAATGCGCCGGAAGCCAAGCTGGCCCAATGCATCCTGCGCAGTCACCACGGCCTGGTAAGGCGTGCGCGCATCGGCCCGCATCAACACGGTCTGTTCGCGATCGTCGCCGGCGATCTGGGCGATGGTCTGCTTCAGCGAGTCCACATCCGCGCGCAGCACCTCTTGATCGTTGATGAAGTAATGCCCGTCTGCATTGACCAGCACACTCAGCGAGCGCGGCGGCGCGCTGGTGTTCTGATCGCTGGCGGTCGGCAACTGCAGTTGCAATGTGGAGCGTGCGTCGAAGGTCGTGGTCACCACGAAGAAGATGATGAGCACGAGAATGACGTCGATCAATGGCACCAGGTCGATATGCGGCTCGTCCTGGCTTCGGTCACTGCCGATACGCATCCGTCAGCCCTTCGCCGCGGCAGGTCTGGCGCCAGCCGCGCTCGGCACCGCGGCCGGTGCCACGCGGCCATCCATCGTATCCAGCAACAGCGTGGCTTCCTGTTCCATCTCGATGATGTAGCCGGCGATGCGCCCTTTGAAGAAACGGTGCGCCATCAGTGCCGGCACCGCGATGATCATGCCGGTGGCGGTGCACACCAGTGCCTTGCCGATGCCGCCGGCCAGCTGATTCACGTCGCCCACGCCATGGTCGAGGATGCCCAGGAACATCTGGATCATGCCGACCACGGTACCCAGTAGGCCCAGCAACGGACCGGCCGAGGCGATCGTGCCCAACGCATTCAGGTACCGCTCCATGCGATGGACCACATGGCGGCCGGTGTCTTCGATCCGTTCGCGAACCAGATCGCGCGGACGGCCGCGCACATCCAGCGCCGCCGCCAGCAACGCGCCCAACGGCGAATTGCGGCGCAGCGACTCGATATGGGTGGGGTCGAGCTTGCCGCGCGCGGCCCAGTTACGCACTTCTTCCCCCAGGCCTGGAGGCGTTACTTCGTTGCGGCGCAAGGTCCACAGACGTTCCAGCACGATCGCCAACGCGATCACGCCCAACAACAGCAACGGCACCATCGGCCAACCGCCCGCCTTGACCAGCTCCAACACGATTCGATTCCTCCGGCGACGTGGCCGCCTATTCGCTGGCCGCTAGGATAACAGCCGACCGCCGCCGTTCTGCAGCGTCCCACAGCCGCGGCTGCCAACGCCGTCGTTCGCGCACCTGCAGGCCGTCGGCGCCCAGCCACACCCGCAGCGCGCCGGAGTCGGCAGTATTGAGCACTTCGGCACCACTTTCCCGCCAGCGCCGTACCACCTGCGCGCGCGGGTGCCCGAAGCGGTTGCCATACCCCGCAGACACCAGCGCAAGCCGCGCACCGGTGGCGGCGATGAAGGCCGGATGCGAACCGTCGGCGCTGCCATGGTGCGGCACCACTACCAGATCCGCCCGCACTCCTGCGCCTGCGTCGCGCAGCAGGCGATGTTCGACAAGCTCGTCAATGTCGCCCGGCAGCAACGCGCTGCCGTGCCGGGTTGCGACCCGCAGCACGCAGCTGGACTGGTTGCGCAAATAGGGGAAGCGAGGGCTGGGATGCAGCAAGGAAAAGTGCACTCCGTCCCATTCCCACTGCTGGCCGGCCTGGCAGCGGGTGGCCACATCCACTGGCGCTCCGGCGGGCGCCGCGGTCGTGGCGACTGGCATTCCGGCGCGCACCGCGGCGTACCCGCCAGCATGATCGGCATCGGCGTGACTGAGGATCAGCGCGTCCAGCCCACGTACGCCGAGTGCGTGCAATGCCGGCAGGACCACGCGCTCGCCGGCATCGAAGCCGTCGCGCACCGCCGGGCCGGTATCCAATAGCAGCGCGTGCCGCTGCGTGCGCACCAGCACGGCCAGGCCCTGGCCGACATCGAACACGTGCAGGTCGGCCTCCCCTGCGGCGGGTAATTCGCGATCCGGCCACAGCAAGGGGAGCCACAACATGATCGCCAACATCTTGCCCGGCGTGCCGCGCGGCAGCAGTAGCCAGAATGCCCCCAGCAAGGCCGCGAGCAACGCGATCGCGGTGGATTCGGGCACCCACCAAAGCGCCGCCGGGGTCCGCCCCAGCCAGACAAAGCCGGGCCAGGTCAGCTCGAAGCACCAGCCCGCCAGCCGCCATGCCCAGGTGCCGGCCCCCAGGTAAAGCGCTTCGAGCGCGGTTCCCAGCAGGCATAAGGGCACCACGACACAGGTCCACCATGGAATGGCGACCAGATTGGCCAGCGGACCGATCAACGACGCTTGGCCGAACAGACTGACGGTCAGCGGCAACAGACCGACCGTGGCGACTGCCTGCGCAGAAACAAATCCCCGCACGACGGCACGGTCGTCCGGCGGCAGACACCATACCAGCCAGGCGACACCGGCAAAGCTCAGCCAGAAGCCTGCCACCAGTACGCTCAATGGTTCCCAGCCCAGCACCGCCAGCAGGGCCAGCGCGAGGATCTGGGCCGTCGTGGCGCGTCTTCGCAACACCCGCGCCGCTGCGACCACCGCAATCATCAGCACCGTTCGCACCGTGGGCAGGGCCAGACCTGCCAACACCGCATAGGCCGTTGCGCCGATCGCCGCGGCGATCGCGGCCGCATGCAGGCGCGGGATGGTGGTCCCCAGACCCGGCTGCCAGCGCCACAGCGCCGTCACCAGCAACGCAAAGAAGGCGGCCACCAATCCGACATGGAAACCCGAGATTGCGATCAGATGACTGAGCCCGGTGGCACGCAGCGTTGCCCATGCCGCATCATCCAGCCCACGCGTGTCGCCCAGCGCCAGCGCCCGCAAATACGGGGCCGACGGCCCTGGCACCTGCGCGGCGATGTGCGACGACATCCGGTCACGCCAGGCATCCACGCCGCGCGGCGCAGCGAGTTGACGCGCGGTGACCGGGTCGCGCACGGCGCCGGTTGCCGCCAGGCGCTGCGCCAGCGCCTGGCGCTCGGCATCGAAGCCGCCCGGATTGCGCAAGCCGCGTGGTGCACGCAGCTTGAGCGGCAACTGCCAGCTCGATCCGGCCCGCAGCGCGGCGCGTGGCCCGATCCGCTCGGCGCCGAAGGGGTCGTACCACGCCAGTTGCAACAGCTTTCCGCGCAATGCAGGCGGCTGCTTCCGATCGTCGTCGACGTGCAGCTGAAAACGGGTGCGCCGCGGCTCGACGATCGGCAATCCGACGACCGAACCGCTGACGCTGACAGTACGCCCTTCATCGGCAGGCTGCAGTTGCGCCTGCAACACAGCGACGGCATGCCAGCCGGTGAATCCAAAGCCCAACACGGCCGTCGCCGCCGCTAGCCCCCACCTGCTCCACCCTGGACGTTTCCACAGAATGGCTCCCACGGCGAACCCGGCGATCAGCATGCAGGCCACGTAGATCCCACGCGGCGCGGCCGCTGGAGACCACGCGCACGCCACGACGCCGAGCAGGAATGCCGCCGCGACGGGCACGGCGGTGATGCGCGGCAGCGCCATGACCGCTGGGGTTGCTTGCCTATCGCCTGTCGCCACCGTGATCGCCCTCGCTTCGCCAGACCACGTTAGGCTGGGACGAGCGGACTGCAACAGCCCAGACGATCGCTTGCGCCTGTAGGAAGATGCCCGTCTCGGCCGTGGCGGTTTGCTGCACGCGCGCGGCACAGGCGCATCGCTGGACACGCTGTCGCCGCAGCGCCAAAGGCGGTCGAAGATGCGGTCTGTGCGGGCAACCGCTGCGCAGCGACGGCTGGCGTCGCCACGCCCGGAGCGCAGGTCGCGTGTCGCCAACGCATTGCCGCTCTGCGCCGTGGCGCGAGAAAACATCCAGCCAGGGACTGACTCACGCTTTGTTCGCCTCGATTTCATGGCGTTGCGGCTATGGTCGCCACTGTTTCGAGGAGTCCCCCCCCAATGCGGAAAGGTATTGCACTGATCGTCGGCGTGACCGGCATCTCCGGTTACAACCTCGCCAACGTGCTGGTGGCCGATGGCTGGACCGTCTACGGCCTCGCGCGGCGCCCCTTGCCTCAGGATGGCGTCATCCCCGTGGCCGCCGATCTGCTCGATGCGGAAGCCACCCACACTGCTCTGCGCGACCTGCCGATCACCCATGTGTTCTTCTGCACCTGGACACGTCGCGATACCGAGCGCGAGAACGTCGAAGCCAACGGTGCGATGATGCGCCATCTATGTGATGCATTGAGCCATGCGCCACTGCAACACATGGCTCTGGTCACCGGCACCAAGCACTACCTGGGCGCGTTCGAGAACTACGGTAGCGGCAAGGCCGAAACGCCGTTTCGCGAGAGCGAGCCGCGCCAGCCGGGCGAAAACTTCTACTACACGCTCGAGGACCTGCTGTTCGCGCACGCCGAGCGGCATGGCTTCGGCTGGAGCGTGCATCGCTCGCACACCATGATCGGCATGGCCAACGGCAGCAATGCGATGAACATGGGCGTGACCCTGGCGGTCTATGCATCGCTGTGCAAGCACACCGGTCAACCGTTCGTGTTTCCCGGCTCACAGGCGCAATGGAACAGTCTTACCGATCTCACCGATGCGGGGCTGCTCGGCCGCCAACTGGCTTGGGCAGGTCTGAATCCCGCAGCGCGTAATCAGGCCTTCAATACGGTCAACGGCGACGTGTTCCGCTGGCGTTGGATGTGGGGCGAAATCGCGCAGTTCTTCGATCTCGAGGCGGCGCCCTGCCCTGAGACACCGCAGCCTCTGGAAGCACGCCTGACCGATACCGCACCTGCGCTGTGGGCCGAATTGGCTGCCAAACATGCGCTGGTGGAGACCGACGTCGATCGCCTGGCTTCGTGGTGGCATACCGACGCAGATCTGGGTCGCGAGATCGAGTGCGTCAACGACATGACCAAGAGCCGCGAACTGGGCTTTACGGACTTCTACGACAGTCGCGCTTCGTTTCTGGAGTTGTTCACCCGTTTGCGTGCATTGCGCATCATCCCCTGAGTGCACGGCGGCCCAGCGCAGGTCATCGCAGACCTGTGCCGATGCCGTCATGCAGGTGCCCGCCAGCCGACATCGCAGATCCCGACGAACGCTGTGGCCACGCGATCACGTTGCCCAGGGCGTGACAGGCTTGGCGATGCTGGCAAGTCAACGTCGGCCGCCGCGCTTGCTCGCTCCATAAGCAAGGCCGCAGTGGCCCAGGACTTGCGGCGCAACGGTCGTATCAACGACACCGGCGTTCACCGGGGTGGCGCCGTGCCCGATACAAGACAGCGATTCGCGCCGCGAACGAAACTCTTCATCGAAACGGCACCGGACGGGCCGATGCTGTCGCAGCAGCTACACCGCCGAAGGCGCCAGCTCGCGCAACCTGCCCTGGTGCAACTCCAGCACCCGATCCAGCCGACGCGCCAGGCTGCGGTCGTGGGTCACCAACACCAGACTGGTGCGCTGGGCGCGGTTGAGTTCCAGCATCAGCTCGAACACCGTGCCTGCGGTCTTGTCGTCGAGATTGCCGGTGGGCTCGTCTCCGAGGACACAACCCGGACGATTCACCAGGGCGCGCGCCACCGCGCAGCGCTGGCGCTCGCCGCCGGACAGCTCGCCAGGCTTGTGCTCGATGCGGTGCCCAAGCCCTACCGATTCCAGCAGCTGCAGCGCCTGCCCGCGCGCCACCGCCACGTCCTTGCCCGCCAGCAGCACCGGCATCATCACGTTCTCCAACGCGGTGAACTCGGGCAACAGATGGTGGAACTGGTAGACGAATCCCAGCGCCTGGTTACGCAATTTGCCGCGCTGGCCGTCCGACAGCGCGGACATGCGCTCGCCGGCCACGTACACCTCTCCGGAGGTCGGAACATCCAGCCCGCCCAGCAGATGCAGCAAGGTGCTCTTGCCCGCTCCCGAGGCGCCGACGATCGCCACGGTCTCGCCAGTCGCCACCGCCAGATCCAGGCCGTCGAACACCGGCGTGCGCATCTTTCCCTCGGCGTAGGTCTTGCCCAACGCCTCGGCGCGAATCACCAGGTCGGCTTGGTTCGACTGTTGCATCCCCGATTCCCGATTCCCGAATCCCGCTTCCCGGATCTCATTCATAACGCAACGCCTCCGCCGGCTGGGTGCGTGAGGCGCGCCACGCCGGGTACAGGGTCGCCAGGAAACTCATGACCAACGCGACCACGGTGATGATCACCACGTCCTGCGTCTGCATGTCGGTCGGCAGGCCAGTGATGTAGTACACGTCCTCGGGCAGCAGCTTCACGTTGAAGACCGTTTCGATCACGCCGAGGATGCGCTCGAGATTGAGCGTCAGCACGATGCCGCCGATCACGCCCATGATGGTGCCCATGAAGCCGATCAACGAGCCCTGCACCATGAACACCTGCATCACGCCACCGGGCGAAAGGCCGAGCGTGCGCAGGATCGCGATATCGGCCTGCTTGTCGGTCACCAGCATCACCTGCGAGGACACCAGATTGAACGCGCCCATCGCCACGATCAGCGACAGCAGGATGCCCATCACGGTCTTTTCCATCTTCAACGAGTGATAGAGATTGGCGTTTTCCTGGGTCCAGTCGCTGACGCGGTACGGGCCGTGCAGATTGAGCGCCAGGTCGCGTGCAACGTTCCAGGCCTGATCCATGTCGTGCAGGCGCAGCCGCACGCCGGTCACGCCGTCCATGCGCAGCACCCGGGCCAGATCCTGCATGTTCACCACTGCCAAGCCGCGGTCGATCTCGTTGTAGCCGGCCTCGAAGATGCCGCTGACGGTGAAGCGCTTGAGCCGCGGCATTGCCCCCAACGGCGTGGCCTGGGTATCGCTGAGCAGCACCACGATGCCGTCGCCGACATCCACGCCCAGCCATAGCGCCAGCTCCTTGCCGATCACGATGTTGTAGGAGCCCGGGGTCAGGCTGTCGACCGAACCCTGTTGCATCTTCTTGGCCAGCACCGACACCTTGGCTTCCTCGGACGGAATCACGCCGCGCACGATGGCAGGCTGCTTGCGCGGTCCCTGCAGTAGCGATTCGGTCTCGATATAGGGTGCCGCGCCGGCAACACGCGGGTCGGCCATGGCGACCTCGACCGCGTGCTGCCAGTCGCGCATCGGCGCACCTTCGGCGCTGACGGTGGCGTGCGCGGCCATCTGCAGCAGGCGGTCGCGGATCTCCTTCTGGAAACCGCTCATCACCGCCAGCGTGGTGATCAGTACGGTCACGCCCAGGGCGATCCCCAGGATCGATGCCATCGAGATGAACGAGATGAAGCCATTGCGCCGCTTGGCACGCAGATAGCGCAGGCCGATGGCAACCGGGATAGGTTTGAACATGCGGTTCAACCGGAAAAGGGACGCTATGGTGCCACTTGCGGCGCCCGGGACGAAATCGCGTGCGCCTGTGCGGCCAGACGCAGTTCACGTCGCTGCGTTGCCGAAAGCGTATCCGGCCAGAAATGCAGGTGGATGCGGCGGTTGCCACGGCCTTGCCAGGACACGACGGCGATCGGCCCGCGCCAGCGCACCTGCAGATCCTCCATACGCTCGCCGTCGACACTGGCCGCGGCGTCGGCCCATGGCACCACCAGTTGACGGACCGGCGAACGCAACAACTGCGTGAGCGACCGAAACGCCAGCAGCACCGCGACGCCTGACAACACCAGTCTTCCCCAGATCGGCGCACCGCAGCCCCACACAGCGCACTGGGCCAGCAGCGCCATCAGCAGCAGCGCGCAGGCAAGCCCGCGCGAGGGACGCCATTCAAGCCGGCATGGCGCGAATATCGGCGATGAGTGCGGCGTTGTCGGCATTCGGGCAGGCCTCGTATCCCATGAACCACCGCCACAACTTATCGTCTTCGCAATCCAGTAACTGTAGGAAAACCGCGCGCTCTGCCGCCGGCGCTTGCGCCCAGCGCCTGTCCAGATACCTGCCGAACAATTGATCCAGCTCGCGCATGCCGCGCCGGCAACGCCAGCGCAATTTCTTCAGCAGCGTGTCTTCGTCCATCTCTTTCTCCACCCGCCCTGCGGCGGACCAAAACGACAGCGGCACCGAGCCTGGAGGCCGGTGCCGCTGCAAACGCCATCCCGCCAGGGCGGGACCGCACCGCCTTGCGATCAGGCGCGACGCGCCATCATCAGCTTCTTGATCTCGGCAATCGCCAGCGCCGGGTTCAGCCCCTTCGGGCAGGTCCGAGCGCAGTTCATGATGGTGTGGCAGCGGTAGAGCTTGAACGGGTCTTCCAGATCGTCCAGGCGTGCGCCGGTGTCCTCGTCGCGCGAATCGATGATCCAGCGATAGGCCTGCAACAGGATCGCCGGGCCCAGGTAGCGCTCGCCGTTCCACCAATAGCTCGGGCAGCTGGTCGAGCAGCAGGCGCACAGGATGCACTCGTACAGGCCGTCGAGCTTCTTGCGGTCTTCCGGCGACTGCAGGCGCTCGCGATCCGGCGGCGGTGGGGTCTGGGTGCGGATCCACGGCTTGATCGACGCGTATTGCGCGTAGAAATGCGTCAGGTCCGGCACCAGGTCCTTGATCACATCCATGTGCGGCAACGGATAGATCGGCACCTCGGCCTTGCCGCAGGCCGCGATCGCCTTGGTGCACGCCAGCGTATTGGTGCCGTCGATGTTCATCGCGCACGAGCCGCAGATGCCTTCGCGGCAGGAGCGGCGGAAGGTCAGGGTCGGGTCGATCTCGTTCTTGATCTTGATCAACGCGTCCAGGACCATCGGGCCGCATTTGTCCAGGTCGATCTCGTAGCTGTCGGTGCGCGGATTGGCATCCACGTCCGGGTCCCAGCGATACACCTTGAAGGTGCGCGTGTTCTTGGCGCCTTGTGCAGGGTAATGCTTGCCCTTGCCGATCTTGGAATTCTTGGGGAGGGTGAACTCTGCCATAGCTGCTCTCGTTGGCTCAGGCGACGCGCGGCGCGAGCGAAAACCGCACCGTGCGCATGGAATTGAAGACGATGGAGGCCACCGCCGAGACAGTGGCACGGCGTCCGGCCACTGGCCGGCGCCGCACCTGCGTCAGGCTGACGCCACACCCCGGATCCGCACGACCGACTTGCGCAGAGCGCCTGATCGGTGGGTATGGGAAAGGAGCGGGCTCAGCCATCGGCATCGACGATCAGTACACGCGCGGCTTCGGCGGGACCACATCCACATCCTTGCTCAACGTGTACATATGGACCGGGCGATAGTCGAAAGCGCACGTGCCCTTGTCGTCCACGGTGACCAGCGTGTGCTTCTGCCAGTTGACGTCGTCGCGGTCGGGGAAGTCCTCGTGCGCATGCGCGCCGCGACTTTCCTTGCGCTGCTCGGCCGAATTGATCGTCGCCACCGCATTGAGCAGCAGATTGTTCAATTCGTAGGTCTCGATCAGGTCCGAGTTCCACACCAGCGAGCGATCCGACACCTTGACGTCTTCGAAGGTGGCGAAGATCTGCGCCATCTTGTCCACGCCTTCCTTCAGCGTCTTGCTGGTGCGGAACACCGCTGCGTCCGACTGCATGGTGCGCTGCATGTTGTCGCGGATCACCGCCGTCGGCGTGGAGCCATTGGCGTAGCGCAGCTTGTCCAGCAGGCCCAGCGCCTTGTCGCAGGCATCGGAGGGCAGCGGCTTGTGCGGCTGGTTGGTCTTGATGGTCTCGGCACAGCGGTTGGCCACCGCACGCCCGAACACCACCAGGTCCAGCAGCGAATTGGAGCCCAGGCGGTTGGCGCCGTGCACCGACACGCAGGCCGCTTCGCCGATGGCGTACAGGCCGGGCACCACCGCATCCGGATTGTCGCCCTGCTTGCGCACCACTTCGCCATGGTAATTGGTCGGGATGCCGCCCATGTTGTAGTGCACCGTCGGCAATACCGGAATCGGCTGCTTGGCCACGTCCACGCCGGCGAAGATGTGCGCGCTCTCGGCGATGCCGGGCAGCTTGTCGTTGATCACTTCCGGGCCCAGGTGGGTCAGGTCGAGCAGGATGTGATCCTTGTGCTCGCCGACGCCGCGGCCTTCGCGGATCTCGATGGTCATCGAACGCGACACCACGTCGCGCGAGGCCAGATCCTTGTAGTGCGGTGCATAGCGCTCCATGAAGCGCTCGCCGTTGCTGTTGCGCAGGATGCCGCCTTCGCCGCGCACGCCTTCGGTGATCAGGCAGCCCGCACCGTAGATACCGGTGGGATGGAACTGCACGAATTCCATGTCCTGCATCGGCAGGCCGGCACGCATCACAAGGCCGCCGCCGTCGCCGGTACAGGTATGGGCGGAGGTGGCGCTGAAATAGGCACGTCCGTAGCCGCCGGTGGCCAGTACCACGCCGTGGGCGCGGAACAGGTGCAGCGAGCCTTCGGCCATGTCCAGCGCGAGCACGCCGCGGCAAACACCCTCTTCGTCGAAGATCAGGTCGAGCGCGAAGTACTCGATCATGAAACGCGCGTTGTGCGCCAGCGACTGCTGATAGAGCGTGTGCAGCATGGCGTGGCCGGTACGGTCGGCCGCCGCGCAGGTGCGCTGCGCGGACGGGCCCTCGCCGTACTTGGTGGTCATGCCGCCGAACGGGCGCTGATAGATCTTGCCTTCCTCGGTGCGCGAAAACGGCACGCCGTAGTGTTCGAGCTCGATGATGGCCGGAATCGCTTCGCGGCACATGTACTCGATGGCGTCCTGGTCGCCCAGCCAATCCGAGCCCTTGATGGTGTCGTAGAAGTGATAGCGCCAGTCATCCTCGCCCATGTTGCCGAGCGCGGCGGAAATACCGCCCTGTGCGGCCACGGTGTGCGAACGGGTCGGAAAGACCTTGGTCAGGCAGACCGTCTGCAGGCCTTTCTGGGCCAGGCCGAAGGTCGCGCGCAGGCCGGCACCGCCGGCACCAACCACGACCATGTCGTACTTGTGTTCTGTGATCTTGTAAGCGGACATCGAATTATGGATTCCTGTTGGATCGCTGGCTCAGGCAATGCCCAGCGCGATACGCGCCACGGCAAACACGCTGACAATGGCGCCTAGCACGGCGACGAAGCGCACGAGTGTCTGCGCCGCAAGAGCGAGCAGCGAGTTGTGCACGTAATCTTCCAGCACCACCTGCATGCCGAGCTGCGCATGCCAGAACGAGGCGATCAGGAAGCCAACCAGCAGGATCGCATTCCAGGGCTTGGCGACCGCGGCGCTGGCGGCAGCGTGATCGGCACCGATCAGACTCAGCACGAAGATCAGGAACCAGATCGACAGCGGCACCAGCGCGGTTGCGGTCAGGCGCTGGATCACGAAGTGTTCGGTACCGGTCTTGGCGGCACCCAGCCCACGCACGTTCTTCAACGGGGTACGGTAGCGGTTCATACGGCACCTCCAGCCAACAGCACATAGGCCCAGATGGCTGCAGTCAGCACCAGGCTCAGAATGACCGACAGCCACCCCAGGGTGACGAAGGCGCGCACCGCGAAGGCCTGGCCGAAGTCCTGCAGGATATGGCGCAAGCCACCGAACAGGTGGAATGCGAAGCACCAGGTCCAGCCGAACAGAAGTACCTGGCCATACCAGGCGCCGGCATGCTCGCGGAAGCAGTTCCAGTGATCGGGGCCAAGCATCAGGGTGAGCAGGGCGGCGGCAATCGCCAGAGCACCGATGGACAGCACAATACCGGTGGCCCGATTCAGGATCGAGGTCACCATCTGTATCTGCCAGCGATACACCTGGAGATGCGGGGAGAGAGGACGTTCGCGGATCGCCATTCGCTGGGCTCGTTATCTCGGCTGGGCGGCACTAGGCCGCTGTGGCTAAAAGCTGCTCAAAAATCGATGCAGCGTCCATTTTTTTCCCAGTCGCCGTAGCGCGTTGGCTCAGGGCCGTCGCGCCCACCAATCTCCTTGGGCAGGGGCCGCTTCTCGGGAATCTGCTCCTGAGAAGAAGGCTGCGTCTCGGAATCCTGCGCTGGGGTGGGGGTTGGATGGCCTATCATAGTGGTCTCACAACGTTGCGATTTTAGTCCTCCCCTTCCATGGCTGACAACCTGAATCTTATTCCGCAGGGTTTTGGCTCGCTACACGAAATGCAATACGTCCGATTGATCGGACCGGATGCAGCGGCGTTTGCGCATGCCCAATTCTCCAACGACGTGCAGGCGCTGGCTGTCGGGCACTGGCAATGGACGACGTGGTTGACGGCGAAGGGGCGCGTGATCGCCATCTTCGCACTCCTGCGCGAGAGCGACACGCAGTTGCTGATGCTGCTGCCCGACGGCAACGCGGCCGAGATCGCCGCACAGCTGGGGCGGTTCGTGTTTCGACGCAAGCTCACCGTCGCGGTTGCCACGCCATTGGCCTACGGCGGTTTCGAAGCACCGCGCCATGCCAGCGGCGCACGCGCCACCATCGAAGCGCAGCACATCGAGCTGGATCTGGGCAGTACCGCCCTGCCCCGCACCTTGTTGTTGCTGGACGACCAGGCATTGAACGCATCTATCGTGAGGCCGGCCATCGATGCTGAATGGCGCCATACCGATCTGCGCCTTGGACTGGTGAGGCTAGCGGAGTCACAGCGCGAGCAATGGACGCCGCAACAGCTGGCGCTCGATCGCCTGCAGGCTTACAGCGTCAAGAAAGGCTGCTATCCCGGCCAGGAGATCGTGGCGCGCACGCACTTCCTCGGCAAGGCCAAGCGCACCCTGCAGCTGCTTCAAACCGACGGCAACGCCGAGGCCGGCGATGCCGTCGCACTGGATGGCGCCGCCCTCGGTACGGTGGTCAGTGTTGCCGCCGAGCTTGCGCTGGCCGTGCTGCCGCTGGATGCGGTGCCGGCGGCCGACGCCACCCTGCTGGCGGGCGCGCATGCTGCGCACCCGCTCGACATCATGCGGGGGCTGGAGCGCTAGGCCGGCTGCAACCGCTGACCGCTGGCGGGATCGAAGAAATGCAAGGCATCGCTGCGCAGTGCCAGGCGCAGCGGCTGGCCCACCGCCGGCAGCGGCTGCGGTGCGACCCGGATCACCAGCGGCTGCCCGCCACGATCGAGATTGAGGAAGATTTCGTTGCCGACCGGCTCGATGACCTCGATGCGCGCGTCGAATCCGGCCACCGGATCGCTGGAGGGCTGCAGGTGTTCCGGCCGCACACCCACGACCACCTCACGCCCGACCCACTGGCGATCGATCCGCGCGGCACCCAGCGGCACTCGCCAGCCATCGGCCAGCTCCAGGTGCACGCCCTCGTGTTCCTCCAGCCTGCCTTGCAGGACGTTCATCGCCGGGCTGCCGAGGAAGCCGGCCACGAACAGATTGGCCGGGCGCTCGTACAGCGCCATCGGGCTGTCGATCTGCTGGATCACGCCGTCCTTGAGCACCACGATGCGCTGCCCCAGCGTCATCGCTTCGACCTGATCGTGGGTGACGTAGATCATGGTGGTGCCGAGCTTGCGGTGCAGCTGCGCGATCTCGGTGCGCACGCTGTGGCGCAGTTTTGCGTCGAGGTTGGAGAGCGGCTCGTCGAGCAGGAACACCGACGACTCACGCACCATCGCCCGGCCCAGCGCCACGCGCTGGCGCTGCCCGCCAGACATCGCCTTGGGCAGCTTGTCCAGCATCGGCGTCAGCCCCAGCAACTCGGCGGCGTTGCTGACTCGCTCGGCGATGACCTGCTTGGGGTGACCACGCAGCTTGAGTCCGAAGGCCAGGTTTTCGGCCACGGTCATGTGCGGGTACAGCGCATAACTCTGGAACACCATTGCGATATCGCGATCCTTGGGCGCGACATCGTTGACCACGCGTTCGCCGATCTTCAGCGTACCGGCGCTGATGTCCTCGAGGCCGGCGATCATGCGCAGCAGGGTCGACTTGCCGCAGCCGGACGGACCGACCAGGACCATCAACTCGCCATCGGCAACCTCGAAGCTCGCCCCCTGCACGGCCACCTGACCATTGTCGTAGACCTTGCGGACACCTTCCAACTGCACTTTCGCCATCGTTCGGCCTCAACACTCATGTATGCGCCCTGCCCCCGGCCCTCCCGATGGCAATGACGACCGACCCGCCCGCAAGGAACTCTCCCTGCAAACGAATGCATTGGTTTATTCTGACATGTAATCGTTTTCACATGGCAACATCGGGATCGGAGCCATCATGCCGCAACCGCGCCATGCCACGGTGAGCGACCGCGTCGATTGCCGCACAGTGCCGACATTCCGCCACGCCCGTGCAGGTATGTCGCAGATGCGCTAACCGCTGGCCGCCAGTTGCTGCAACAATCGGAGGTTGTGCGTCAGCCTCCATCCCGCTGTGCGCACCCATGTGTCGCCCAGGAACAGACTACCGACCGCCGGCTGCCCGGCGCCCTTCCGCCAAGCCGTTGATAACGATGTCCCCAGAATCTGAAACTCGGTCCATGCACAACACCCTGATCCTGTTCGGCGCCACCGGCGATCTCGCCCAGCGCTATCTGTTTCCCTCCTTGTTGCGTCTGTTCGTCGATGGGCTGTTGCCCGACGACTTCCGTGTGCGTGCGCTGGCGCTGTCGCCGCACGACACGGAGGCCTTCCGCGAGGTCCTGCGCCCGCGCCTGACCGATGCACTGCCGATCGCCACGCCCGAACAGATCCAGGCCCTGCTGCAGCGGATCGACTACCGCTCGGTAGACCTGCGCAACGCCGAGTCGGTGGCAGATGCGGTGCGTGAACTGGCCAGCCGCCGGATCGTGAGCTATCTGGCCATTCCTCCGGGCCTGTACATCAGCACCTGCCAGGGCCTGGCGCTGGGCGGGGCGCTGGCGGCACCGCATCGGCTGATGCTGGAGAAACCGATCGGCCACGATTCGGACAGTGCCCGCGAGATCCTGCAGTCGATCGGCGCGCTGATCGACGAAGACCGCGTGTTCCGCCTGGATCATTACCTGGGCAAGGCCGCGGTGCAGAACCTGGTGGCGTTGCGCTTCGGCAACACGCTGCTGGAGGCGGTATGGAACCGCACCTACATCGAGTCGGTGCAGATCCTGGTGGCCGAAAGCGAAGGCGTGGACGGGCGCGATGCCTACTACGCCCGCTCCGGCGCGCTGCGCGACATGGTGCAGAGCCATATCCTGCAGCTGCTGTGCCTGGTGGCGATGGAGCCGCCGGCCTCGCTGGAAGCCGACCGCATCCGCGACGAGAAGGTCAAGGTGCTGCGCGCGCTGCGCCCGATGACCGCCGAGCATGCCGGTCACGACAGCGTGCGCGGCCGGTATACCGCCGGCAGCATCAATGGCCAGCCGGCCCAGGCCTACCAGCCGCCGGAAGGCAGCGACGTGGAGACCTTCGTTGCGGTCACCGCGCATATCGACAACTGGCGCTGGGCAGGCGTGCCGTTCCACCTGTGCACCGGCAAGCGCCTGGCCGAGCGTTCCACCCGCATCGTAGTCACGCTCAAGCCGGTGACCCACTGGTTGTTCGAGCGCCCGGATCGCCAGACCGCGGTGCCCAACCGTCTCACCTTCCAGTTGCAGCCGCAGGAGAACATCGAGCTGGGCCTGATGAGCAGCCTGGCCGGCCCGGAATGGGGCGCGATCGAACTGCAGCCGCTGGAGCTGGAATTGTCGGTGCCGACCGGGCTGCACCGCCGCATCGCTTATGAACGCCTGTTCGTGGATGCCTTCAACGGCAACCCGGCGCTGTTCGTGCGCGACGACGAGGTCAAGGCCGCCTGGGCGTGGATCGACAGCGTCAGCGATGCCTGGAAGAGCGCGGCGCTGCCGCTGCAGCCCTATCCCGCCGGCAGCTGGGGGCCGGAATCCGCCACCCCGTTCCTGCCTCCAGCCACCGACGCACAGGGAAACAACGCATGACCGCTCTCTCCAAGCCGGTGCTGGTCGCCGATATCGGCGGAACCAATGCGCGCTTCGCGCTGGCCGATGTCAATGCCTCGGTGCCGCTGCTGGACGATACTTCGCGCGAGTTCGCGGTCGTGGAATTCGCCTCGCTCGGCGAAGCGGCACGTCACTACCTGGACCAGATCGGCGTGCAGGCCACCCAGGGCGTGTTCGCGGTCGCCGGCCGGGTGGACGGCGACGAGGCACGCATCACCAATCATCCCTGGGTGATCTCGCGCACGCGTACCGCCAGCATGCTCGGCTTCAGCACCTTGCACCTGATCAACGACTTCGCGGCGCAGGCCATGGCGATCAGCCTGCTGCGCCCGCAGGACGTGGTTCAAGTGGGCGGTGCCAGTTGGCGGCCGGCGCCCATCGACCAGCCGCGCAACTATGGCGTGATCGGGCCGGGCACCGGCCTGGGCGTGGGTGGCCTGATCATCCGCAACGGGCGCTGTTTTCCGCTGGAAACCGAAGGCGGCCATGTCAGCTTTCCGCCGGGCACGCCGGAGGAGATCCGCATCCTGGAAATCCTGTCCGAACAGTTCGGTCGGGTGTCCAACGAACGACTGATCTGCGGCCCGGGCCTGGTCAACATCCACCGTGCGCTCAGCGAAATCGGCGGCGTCGATCCCGGCCCGCTGCAGCCCAAGGACATCACCGCGCGTGCAGCCGCCGGCGATCCACGCGCGGCGCGCACCATCGACCTGTTCTGCGCCATTTTCGGCGCGATCGCCGGCGACATGGTGCTGATGCAGGGCGCATGGGACGGAGTCTTCCTCACCGGCGGCCTGGTCCCCAAGGTGCTGGATTCGCTGCAGCATTCCGGCTTCCGTCAACGCTTCGAGCACAAGGGGCGGTTCTCCGCGATCATGTCGCGCGTGCCGTCGCTGGCGGTGATGCATCCACATGCCGGCCTGCTCGGCGCGGCGGCCTACGCGGTGGACGCGCAGCGCCAGCACTCTGGAGCGCAGCGATGAGCCTGTCGAACGACCCACGCATCACGCTGGTGCGTTACGAAGATCCGGCCGAGTGGACCGAGGCGGTGGCCAGTACGATGGCCGATCTGCTGGAGCAGGAGATCTCCCGCCGCGGCCAGGCGCGCATGCTGCTGTCCGGCGGCACCACGCCTGCACCGGTTTACGAATCCCTGGCGCACCGCCCACTGGACTGGTCGCGGGTGGAAGTCGGCCTGGTCGACGAACGCTGGCTGTCGCCGCAGGACAAGGACAGCAACGCGTGGCTGGTCAATCACAGCTTCCTGACCCACGCGCCCGCGGCGACCTTCATTCCGCTGGTGCGTCCTGGCAAGCAACTGCCCGAGTGCGTGCACACGGCCAACCTGCAGGCCACGCACGCCGAGCCCGCCTGTCTGGCCGTCCTTGGCATGGGCGGCGATGGGCACACCGCCTCGTTGTTTCCCGGAGCCACCGATCTGCCCAAGGCCCTGGCCAGCCCGCAGCCGTATGCCGCACTGGACGCCACCGGTTGCCCGGGCGCCAACCAGTGGCCGTTACGCATCACCTTGACCCCTTCCGGGCTGGCGCCGATCCCCAACCGCCTGTTGCTGCTGCGCGGCAAGCAGAAGCTCGAGATGCTGCAGGCGGCGCTGGCCGGCGAAGCGATCGACGAGTACCCGATTCGCGTGGCCTTGCAGCAGCCCGGGCCGCGGCTGCGTGTGCACTGGTGTGCTTGAATGCGAGTCCCTCGCAAAAGCCCGCACATCCATGCGCGGATGTTTGAACTACGAAACAGTGTGATTTCTTCCCCCCGTTTCTCATAGCCGGTAGCCAATGAGCCTGCATCCGAACATCCAAGCTGTCACCGACCGTATCCGCAAGCGCAGCGCGCCCTCGCGCGCGGCCTATCTGGCCGGCATCGACGCCGCCCTGCGCGAGGGTCCGTTCCGTAGCCGGTTGAGCTGCGGAAATCTCGCACACGGCTTTGCGGCCTCCGAGCCCACCGACAAATCGCGCCTGCGCGGCGCGGCCACGCCCAACCTGGGCATCATCACCGCCTACAACGACATGCTGTCGGCACACCAGCCGTTCGAGCACTACCCGCAGCTGATCCGCGACACCGCGCGTGCGCTTGGCGCCACGGCGCAGGTGGCCGGTGGCGTGCCGGCGATGTGCGACGGCGTGACCCAGGGCCGCGCCGGCATGGAGCTGTCGCTGTTCTCGCGCGACAACATCGCCCAGGCCGCGGCGATCGGCCTCAGCCACGACATGTTCGACAGCGTGGTGTACCTGGGCGTGTGCGACAAGATCGTGCCCGGCCTGCTGATCGGCGCGCTGGCATTCGGGCACCTGCCTGCGATCTTCATGCCGGCCGGCCCGATGACGCCCGGCATCCCGAACAAGCAGAAGGCCGAAGTCCGCGAGCGCTACGCCGCAGGCGAAGCCACCCGTGCCGAGCTGCTGGAAGCCGAATCGGCCTCCTACCACTCGCCCGGTACCTGCACCTTCTACGGCACCGCCAATTCCAACCAGGTGTTGCTCGAAGCGATGGGCGTGCAGTTGCCCGGTGCCTCGTTCGTCAACCCGGAGCAGCCGCTGCGCGATGCGCTGACCCGCGAGGGCACCGCGCGTGCGCTGGCGATCTCGGCACTGGGCCAGGATTTCCGCCCGTTCGGCCGGCTGATCGACGAGCGCGCCATCGTCAACGCAGTGGTCGCGTTGATGGCCACCGGTGGTTCGACCAACCACACCATCCACTGGATCGCGGTGGCGCGCGCGGCCGGCATCGTGCTGACCTGGGACGATATGGACCTGATCTCGCAGACCGTACCGCTGCTGACCCGCGTCTATCCGAATGGCGAGGCCGACGTGAACCGCTTCCAGGCCGCCGGTGGCACGGCCTTCGTGTTCCGCGAACTGATGGACGCCGGCTACATGCACGACGACCTGCCGACCGTGGTCGAAGGCGGCATGCGCGCCTATGTCGACGAGCCGCGTCTGCAGGACGGCAAGGTAGTTTATGTGCCGGGCACCGCGACCACCGCCGACGACAGCGTCGCGCGCCCGGTCAGCGATGCGTTCGAATCCCAGGGCGGCCTGCGCCTGTTGCGCGGCAACCTGGGCCGTTCGCTGATCAAGCTGTCGGCAGTCAAGCCGCAGCATCGCAGGATCGAAGCGCCGGCGGTGGTGATCGACACCCCCCAGGTGCTCAACAAGCTGCATGCGGCCGGCGTGCTGCCGCACGATTTCGTGGTGGTGCTGCGCTACCAGGGCCCGCGGGCCAATGGCATGCCGGAGCTGCATTCGATGGCGCCGCTGCTGGGCCTGCTGCAGAACCAGGGCCGTCGCGTGGCACTGGTCACCGACGGCCGCCTGTCCGGCGCCTCGGGCAAGTTTCCGGCGGCGATCCATCTCACGCCCGAAGCTGCGCGCGGTGGCCCGATCGGCCGTGTGCGCGAAGGCGACATCGTGCGACTGGACGGCGAAGCGGGCACGCTGGAAGTCCTGGTCTCGGCGGAAGAATGGGCCTCGCGCGAGGTCGCGCCGAACACCGCCGTGGCCGGTAACGACCTGGGCCGCAACCTGTTCGGCATCAACCGCCAGGTCGTCGGTCCGGCCGACCAGGGTGCGATCTCCATTTCCTGCGGCCCGACCCATCCGGACGGCGCACTGTGGAGCTACGACGCCGAATACGAACTGGGCGCCGACGCCGCTGCCGCTGCTGCACCACACGAGTCCAAGGACGCCTGACCCCTTCCCTCTGCGCGGCCGCTTCGGCGCCGCCGTCTAATGGAGTTGCAATGACGATTGCCCAGACCCAGAACACCGCCGAACAGCTGCTGCGCGACGCCGGCATCCTGCCGGTGGTCACCGTCGACACGCTGGACCAGGCACGTCGCGTCGCCGACGCGCTACTGGAAGGCGGCCTTCCCGCCATCGAGCTGACCTTGCGCACGCCGGTGGCGATCGATGCGCTGGCCATGCTCAAGCGCGAATTGCCCAACATCGTGATCGGTGCGGGCACCGTGTTGAGCGAATTGCAGCTGCGCCAGTCGGTGGATGCAGGTGCGGACTTCCTGGTCACTCCCGGCACGCCCGCCCCGCTGGCGCGCCTGCTGGCCGATGCGCCGATTCCGGCCGTGCCCGGCGCCGCCACGCCGACCGAGCTGCTCACCCTGATGGGGCTGGGTTTCCGCGTGTGCAAGCTGTTCCCGGCCACTGCCGTGGGCGGCCTGCAGATGCTCAAGGGCCTGGCCGGCCCGCTGTCCGAACTCAAGCTCTGCCCCACCGGTGGCATCAGCGAAGCCAATGCCGCCGAGTTCCTGTCGCAGCCGAATGTGGTCTGCATCGGCGGTTCGTGGATGGTGCCCAAGGATTGGCTGGCCCAGGGTCAGTGGGACAAGGTCAAGGAAAGCTCGGCCAAGGCGGCGGCGATCGTGCGGCAGGTGCGGGCGGGCTGATTGACCGAGCGCTGCATCTGATGGTGACGCTGGGCGGCTGAGTGGCTGTACTTGGAGTATCTGCGCCCTCACCCCAACCCCTCTCCCGCAGGCGGGAGAGGGGCTAAGGCGCAAGGCGATCTTGGTGTTCCAGCACACCTGCGAGGCCCCTTCCTCGCGTGCGCCGTCCCTTCCCCAGCTACGACGTCCCTTCCCCCGCGTGCGGGGGAAGGTGCCCGCAGGGCGGATGGGGGAGGCTTGTCGGCAGGCGATCACGCCAGCGGCGCTCCCGCCGGGAGAGCGGCTTCAAACGACGCGTGGTGGGTCGATCACGACTCCAACGCAACGCTTGCCGGCGGCGTCTTCGGCAGACCGCGTGCACGCCGCACCAGTGCCGCTGCGCCGCTGCTCATGTCGTCGAGCATGGCGTAGATCGTCGGCAGGAACAGCAGGCTCACCACGGTCGAAAAGGCCAGGCCGCCGGCAATGGCACGCGCCATCGGGAAGTACGGCGGGCCGTCGCTGAACATCGTGGTGCTGGTCAGCGAGATCGGCACCATCGCCAGGATCGCGGTGCCCATGGTCATCATGATCGGCCGCAACCGCTCGCGTGAACCTTCCACCAGTGCCTGCGTACGGCCCATGCCGCGCCGGCGCAGGTTGTTGATGTGCTCGATCATCACGATGCCGTTGTTCACCACCACGCCCATCAGCACCAGGATGCCGATGAAGGACATGATGCCGAACGACGTGCCGGTGAGCCAGAACAGCCAGAACACCCCGAAGATCGAGAACAGTACCCCGCTCATGATCGCCGCAGGGAACAGCAGCGATTCGAACACCGCCGCCATCACCACGTAGATCATCACCAGTGCGATCACCAGATTGAACACCATCTGGCCCATCGCTTCGCCATCGTTCTGATAGTCCCCGCCGTCGAAGGTGTAGCTGTAGCCGGCAGGAAAGCTCATCGCCTTGAGCGGCTTTTCCATCGCCGCACGCGCCTCCGGCACCGTGACCTTGTCGGCCAGATTGGCCTTGATGGTCAGCGTGGTCTGGCGGTTGGTGCGCCCGATCTGGGTGGCGGCAGGCCGGATCTGCACGTTCACCAGCGACAGCAACGGCACGCTACGGCCGTCCTTGGTGCGCACGGTGAAGCTTGCCAGGTCTTCTGGCTTGCTCTGTTCGGCGCCGGCGAAACGCACCCATACCGGCACTTCGTTGTCGCCACGCCGGAACTCGCGCAGCGGCGTGCCGCGCAGCGCCAGGCCGACGAAGCTGGCCACCTGTTCCGCACTGAAGCCGAACGCCGCAGCGCGCTCGCGATCGACGCGAATCGCCAACTCGCTGGTGCGGTCTCCGTTGTCCACGTGCACATCGCGCAGCTCCTTGCGCTGCGCCAACAGGGGAACGACATCCTCGGCCAGCGCCTTGAGCGCTTCGGTCGAATCGCCGACCAGTTGCACCTGCACGCCCTGGTTGCCGCTGCCGCCATCGCCCTGGTTGCCGATGCTGTAATCGGCGCGCGCCGAGCGCGGCAGCTCCTTGCGGATCGTTTCCAGCAGCGGCGTCAGCTCCTTGACCTTGCTCGCATCGAAGGTCACCACCGTGTTGCTGCCTTCCACTTCACTGAACCACGAATAGATCTGGGTGATGTGGTACCTGGATCGGTTGGCCTCCAGGTGCCGCTCGACGCGCCCGATCTCTTCGCCCAGTTGCTCGCGCGTGTACGAGCCTTTCCACTGGTACTGGATGAAGGCCTCGTTGCCGCCTTCGCCACCGAACATGTCCACCTTGGTCAGCTTCATCGGCACAAGGCTGATCGCGCTCACCAGGACGATGCCGGCCACGCTCCAGCCGCGGTGCGCCAGGGTCCAGGCCAACAGGCGCGCGTACCGTCGTTGCAACCTGGCGATCACGCCGCGCTCGGAGGTCACCATCGGCGGCGTCTTCATCCGCGCCGACAGCATCGGGATCAGGCTGATCGCCACCAGCCACGAGGCCAGCAGCGACACCGAGATGGTGATCGCGATCTGCGCCATGAAGATGCTGATGTTGTTGGTTTCGCCGAACAGGTTCGGCACGAACACGATGCAGTGGCACAAGGTGCCGGCGCTGAGCGCGATCGCCACGCTGCGCGTACCCAGCAGTGCCGCCAGCTGCGGCTGCCCGGGCATGCGCTCGCGTTCCTGGTAGATGCTCTCCACCACCACCACGGCGTTGTCCACCAGCATGCCCACCGCCAGCAGCAGCCCCATCATGGTCAGGATGTTGAGCGTGACACCGACGAAGTACATGAAGCCCAGCGTGATCGCAAAGCAGATCGGGATCGCCAGCGTCACCATCAAGGTCGACGGCCAGTGTCGCAGGAAGAAGAACAACACCGTGATCGACAGCAACAGGCCCACCGCACCTGCCTCGGCCAGTTCGGCCAGCGACGAGGTCACCGCCTTGCCCTGATTGTCGATCACCTTGACCTGCACGTCGCGCATGGCCGGTTCGGCGCGGATGTCTTCGACCTCCCTGAGCGCCAACCGCGAGACTTCCACCAGGTTGGCGCTGCGTTCCTTGTAGATGTCCAGACCGATCGCCGGGCGCCCGTCCAGCCGGCGTCCGTAGTTCATGCGCGTGGGCTTCAGGCGTACCTCGGCGATATCGCCCAGGCGCAGGCCCTTGGCGTTGAGGACGAGCTCGCGCAGTTCCTGCAGGTCGCGCAGCTCGCCGATCGGCTGCACGCGAATGCGCTGGCCGTTGTCGTCGATCTGGCCGGCCGAGACGGAGAAGTTGAGCTTGCCCAGGCGCTCGCTCAGCTCGTTGAGGCTGAGATCGTGCGCGGTAAGCCGGTCCGGCGCGATCGCGATCTCCACCTCGTTGGGCGGCGCACCGGAGATCTCCACCTTGGCCACGCCCGGGATGCGCTCGATGCGCCGCTTGAACTCGCGGTCGAGCATGTCGTACGCGCCGGTCAGATCGGTCTGGCTGGCCAGGCGCACCTTGAGTACCGGTTCGTCGCTGCTGGACCACTTGAAGATATGGAAGCGCTGCAGATCGTCGGGCAGATCGTCGCGAATGGCATCCAGACGCTCGCGCGCGTCCGACGCGGCAATGGCGATATCGCGATCCCAGTCGCTGAATTCGATGAAGATATTGGCGCCATCAGCGGTGGCGGTCGAGCGCATGCGCTTGATGCCGGTCATCGTGGCCAAGGCTTCTTCGGACGGCCGCACCAGGTTGCGCTCCACCTCGTCCGGGGTGGAGCCTGTATACGGCAGCTGCACGAACAGGAACGGCGCCGAGATGTCCGGCAGTGCTTCCAGCGGCAGCCGGAACGCGGCGATCAAGCCCACCACCACCAGCGAGACGAAGCACATGATGGTGGTAACCGGCCGACGGATACTGAAGGCGGCAACGCTCATAGCGCCTCCAGGCCATCGGTGTGGCCCTCCGCCTGCGTGCGCGCTTGCCGACGCGCCATGCGCCGGCCACGTTCCAGGTAATACGCGTCCGCGCGACGATCCAGCAGATCGTAGACCACCGGAATCACCAGCAAGGTCAACAGGGTGGATACCAGCAGCCCGCCGATCACGGTGATCGCCATCGGCGCACGCACCTCCGCACCCTCGCCCATCGCCACCGCCAGCGGCAGGAAGCCGAACAGGGTGCACAGCGTGGTCATGATGATCGGCCGCAGACGCGAGCGCGCGCCTTCGATCAGGGCCTCGCGCTTGGCCACGCCCTCTTCGCGCAACTGGTTGACCTTGTCGATCAGGATGATCGCGTTCTTGGTCACCAGCCCCACCAGCAGGATCAGGCCGATGAACACCACTACCGAGATCGGCTTGCCGGTCATCAACAGCGCCAGCACCGCCCCCACCATGGCCAGCGGGATGGTGAACAGGATGACGAACGGATGCAGCAGCGACTCGAACTGCGATGCCATCACCAGATAGACCAGGAAGATCGCCAGCCCGAACGCGAACAACAGCGACTTCACCGATTGCGCCAGTTCCTCGCCCTGCCCGCCGATATGCATGCCCACGCCAGCGGCCAACGGATCGTTGCGCACCATCGATTCGACTTCGCGCACCGCACCGCCCAGGTCGATGTCCTTCAGGCTGGCCGACACGATCGCCACCCGCGTCTGATCGGCGCGATGGATCTCGCTGGGGCCGGTGGTCGCCACCACCTCGGCCACGGCCGCCAGGCGCACCGGCCGGCTGCTGCCAGGATTGACGATCAACTGCCGGATCGCATCCACACTGGCGCGGTCGCTGTGCTGTGCGCGTACCAGCACATCGATCTTGCGATCGCGGAAGCTGTAGCGCGTGGCGACATCGCCGCGCACCTTCTTGACGATGACGTCGGCGATCTGGCGCGTCGTCAGCCCCAACGCACCGGCACGCTCCTGATCGAAACGGATCTGGATCTCCGGAAAGCCCTCCTCCACCGTGGACTTCACATCCGCATAGTGGCCATTGGCGCGCAGCATCGCCGCCAGCTTCTGCCCGGCCTGCTCCAGCTCGCCCAGATCCTGCCCGCGCAGTTCCACTTCCAGCGGCGTCGAAAAACTGAACAACGCCGGCCGCGCGAAATCCACCTGCGTACCGGGATGTCCGACCATGCTGCTGCGCAGCCGTTGCGTGGCTGCCGCTTCCACTTCTGCGCTGCCACCGCCGGCCATCACCACGGTGAGCTTGCCGATGTTCTCGCCGCTCTCGGTGGGATTGGCGTCCAGCCGCGTTCCGCTCCCGCTCACGCCATAGAGCGAAGCGATGCCCGGGTCCTTGTCGTGCGCCAGCTGCAACTCGCGCACCAACGCATCGGTCTGCGCGAGCGGCGTGCCGGAAGGCAGCTTCACCGTCATTTCGAAACGGTCTTGCGCCAGCTGCGGAATCAGGTCCGCGCCCAGCATCGGCACCAGCAACACCGTGCCGGCGAAGGCCGACGCTGCCAGCCCCAGCACCAGCCACGGCCGGCGCAAGGCGGCCGGCAACATCGCAAGATAGCCACGCTCGGCACGTCCATACGGCGCCATTGCGAGGTCGCTGGCCTTGCGCATCACCGGTCCCACCACCCTGCTCAGCCCGCGCCACAGCTTCACGGTCGTCCAGGCCGCAGCGAAGAACGCATAGCGCACACTCGCCCCGGCACCACGCTGACCGGCCGCCACCGGCTTGAGCCAGCGCTGCTCGGGCTGCCATTGCGGATGGCTGGGCTCGTCCGGGAACGCCATCGGTGGCGCGCCCTTGAGCGAACTCAGCATCGGGATCAGCGTCATCGACACGACCAGCGAGATGGCGATGGCGATCGCCACCGTAAGCGCCTGGTCGCGGAACAACTGCCCGGCGATGCCTTCGACGAACACCAGCGGCAGGAACACCGCGATGGTGGTCAGCGTGGACGCCATCACCGCCATGCTCACCTCGCGGGTGCCGGCAATGGCCGCATCCAGCACGCTCAAACCACGCTCGCGCGCCTTGGCGATGCTTTCCAGCACCACGATCGAATCGTCCACCACCAGACCGGTGGCCAAGGCCAGGCCGCCCAGCGACATCACGTTGAGGCTCAGCCCCAGCTGCCCCATGAAAAAGAACGTGGTGATGATCGACACCGGCAGCGACAGGCTGATCACGAACGTGCTCCAGCCATCGCGCAGGAACAGGAAGATGATCAGGATCGCCAGCACACCGCCGATCACCGCATCCTTCTTGACGTCGCTGATCGCATGCTCGATGAAGTGCGACTGATCTTCGATGGTGGTGATCTCCACGTCGCCCGGCACCGTCGCCTTGAGCTGCTCCAGGCGCTTGCGCAGCGCCGCGGCCGTGGACACGGTGTTGGCATCGCCTTCCTTGTAGATCGCAAGCTCCACCGCTTCCTTGCCACCCAGGCGGATGATCGCCTCGCGTTCCTTGTAGCCCTGGCGCACCTGCGCCACATCCTTCAGCCGCACCGGCATGCCGCCGGCGATACTGCTGCTGGACGACGACGAGGTGCTCTGCACCTCCGCTGCCGCCGCCAGCGCCGCCTGCGAGCCGGTGGACGCCGCAATGGCATACATCTGCTGCATGGCCGCTTCGGCGGCGCTGCCGCTGCTGCTCTGGGTGGTCACCAGCATGTTGCGGATCTCGTCCAGATCCACGAACTGGTTGACCGTACGCACCAGGTAGCGCTGCGAGCCTTCCTCCAGCCGCCCGCCGGAAATATTGACGTTCTCTTCCTTGAGCCGGGTGATCACGTTGTCGATGGGTAGATTCAACTGCGCGAGCTTCTGCTGGTCGATATCGACCTGGATCTCGTCCTCCAGCCCGCCGCCCACCTTGACCGCCGCCACGCCGGCCACCGGCTCGAGTTTCTTCTTCAGATCCTCGTCGGCATAGCGGCGCAGCCCGGTCAGCTGACGGATCGCATCGGCATCGGAGGCCGGCGCCTGTTTGGGCGACAGTGCCAGCCGCATGATCGGCTCGGTGGACGGATTGAAGCGCAGCAACACCGGCGGCTTGGTTTCCAGCGGCAGCGACAAGGCTTCCATCTTGTCGCGCACCTCCAGGCTGGCCTGGTCCATGTTGGTACCCCAGGCGAATTCCAGCACCACGTCGCTCTGCCCGGTGCGCGAGATCGACTTGAGCTTGCGCAGGTTCTTGACCACGCCAACGGCTTCTTCCACCGGCTCGGTCACCAGCGTCTCGATTTCCGCCGGCGCGGCTCCGGTGTATTCGGTGCGCACGGTCAACGTGGGGTAGCTCAGATCGGGGAGCAGGTTGACCTTGAGGCTGCGCAGTGCGATCAGGCCGAACAGCAGCATGGTCACGGTGATCATCGCGATGGTCACCCGCCGCCGCGTGGCGAAGGCGACCAGTCCGCCACCGGGCGATGGCGCATGCGGGTCGTGCACGGGATCGTGCGGGTTGCCGTGTTCGCTCATGCCTGCGACCCGTCACGTGCAACGGCCGGTGCGGCAGCGGCCACCGGCTTGCGATCGGGCTGGCCGATCACCTGCACGGCGGTGCCGTCGCGCAGCGCGACCTTGCCGGCCGTCACCACCTGGTCGCCCTCTTTCAACCCTTGCCGCACTTCCAGCCACGGTCCTTCGGCGTAGCCCAGCTTCACCGGCACGCGGCTGGCCTTGCCATTGCGCACCACGAAGACCGCCGGCTCGCCATCGTCGAGCAAGGCCAGGCGTGGAATCACCAAGGCGTCCTTGCGCTGGTCGTAGTCGATGCGGATGCGCCCGAACATGCCCGGCTGCAGCGACTCGCCCCCCTTGCCGAAGGCGCACACCACCCGGAACGTGCCGCTGCCCGAGTCCACCACCGGCGCGATACGGTCCACCTTGCCCACGAACTGCTGGCCCGGCAGCGCATCGGCCAGCAAGGTCACCGGCTGGCCGGATTTGAGCGTGGCCAGTTCGCGCTCGGGCACATTGAGCGTGGCTTCCAGCTGCGAGTTGTCGACGATGCGGAAGATCGGCGTGTTGATCTGGACGAAGTTACCGGTCTTGATCGAGCGCGACGCGATCACCCCGGAGATTGGAGCCTGCACCGTGGCGTAGGACAGCTCCAGCGATGCCAACCGATGCTGCGCACGGCTGTTTTCGACATCGAACTTGAGCTGGTCCACATCGGCCGCGCTGACCAGTTGCTGCCCCACCAACTGGGTGGCACGGCGATAGCTGTTCTCAAGCTTGCGCAATTGCGCTTCGCTTTGCGCCACGGCCAGATGCGCGCGGTCGGGATCCAGCCGTACCAGCGCCTGGCCGGCCGACACTTTCTGCCCCTCTTCCACCAGCACTGCCAACGCCACCCCGGAGGTCTTGGCCACCACCTGCGCTTCAGCGCGCGGCTCCAACGCCGCGGTGCCGGTATAGCTGGCAGCCACCGCCCGGCGTGCCGCCTTGGCGGTTTCCACCGGCACGGCATCCACGGCCTTCTTTTCATCCGAGGCCTTGGCCTGGCCCTCGCCGGCCTTGCAACCGCCCAGCAGCAGGCTGGTGGTGATCAACAACGCCGCGGCGCAGGGTCCGCTGCGGCGGGGCAAGAGGGTCATTGGCGACATCGTCGTGTCCTAGTGGATGCGTGAACAGGTGTTGTAGGCAAGTAGACCACCTGCCCACGCATGTCGCCAATGCGCCAAAGGTCATGGTCCATTCAAGTTCGCGTATTCACCCCGTTTGCGCCGCGCCAAATCGCAGGCATACTCGGTCAGGTTCCGACACGCCCCCACGTGCGGACGCTCAATCAGTCTTCCGGATACGAAACCATGCGCCCGCAGCCGCTCGCCGCTTGTCTCGCTCTGGTCGTCTTCCTGTCGTTTGGGGGCGCATCAGCCACACCGTCCGTCACGCCTGCGACACCGGCCCCGGCGACGCCTGCCTCTGCGGCCGCGCCTGCCACCGCCGCAGCGGCGCCTGCCGCGGCGACTGGCAATCCCTCCAACGGCCGCCTGTTGGCTTATACCTGCCAGGGCTGCCACGGCGTCACCGGCTACAAGAACGCCTACCCCAGTTATCGCGTGCCCAAGATTGGCGGACAGTCCAGCCAGTATCTGACCCAGGCCTTGACCGAATACCGCCAGGGCAAGCGCAAGCATCCGACCATGCAGGCGCAGGCGCAGAGTTTCTCCGAGCAGGACATCGCCGACATCTCCGCCTTCCTGTCCACCCTCAAATAAGCGCCCACATGCCGAACGCCCTGTACGCTCCGCGTCTAGCCATCGTCCTGGTCGCTGCCCTGATGATGGCGGCCTGCTCCCAGTCTCAAGTCGAATCCACCGATCACTCGGCCGGCGATGCCGGCCACGCCAGCGGCGAACATGGCTCCAGCTCTTCTGCCGGCCTGCCGACCGGCCGCGCCGACGCCGGCGACAAGCTCGCCCACGCCAAGGGCAAGGCCACCGGCCAGAGCTGCGTGGATTGCCATGGTGCCGATGGCAACGCACCGATCGATCCCAGCTATCCCAAACTCGGCGGCCAATACGGCGACTATCTTGCGCATGCCTTGCAGGCCTACCGCAGCGGCGATCGTCAACATCCGTTGATGACTGCACAGGCCACCGCGTTGAGCGATCAGGACATCGCCGATCTTGCCGCCTACTTCGGCGCGCGCCCGACGCAGCTGCGTGATCTGCACGGGGTCAAATAGCCGGGCGACCGGTGGCGATGGCGCAGACGCGCCGTCTCAATCGGAATGAAAAAGCGCTTGCGCGAACATTAACAGGCCGCTATCATTTCGTTCTCAGTTTCGTGGGGCCATAGCTCAGCTGGGAGAGCGCCTGCATGGCATGCAGGAGGTCGGCGGTTCGATCCCGCCTGGCTCCACCACTTCAGACATTAGGCCGTCTGGATTGGACAACGAGGTTTTGATACGCGTCCCCATCGTCTAGAGGCCTAGGACACCACCCTTTCACGGTGGACACCGGGGTTCGAATCCCCGTGGGGACGCCAATCATCCAAAGCCCCGGCAATGCCGGGGCTTTTTTTATGCTTGATCGTTCGGCCCCGCCCTGCAACCTGTTGGTGATCGGGATCAGCGCACGCCGGCATCGATGCTCGCCCTTGCGTGCGACGATCGACACCGCCCGGTACTCGCTTGCACCGGGATACATGATGCCGGCACGCGATGCGTGCGATCACGATACCTCACGCCATTGCAGTCCGATTGCGACAACGACAACGACAACGATCGTGGCAACGAACACGAGGTGACGGTGCAGACCGCATCGCTACGCCAACCTCCGCGAGCCGGATCGTCGCGGTCCCGCGGGGCACGCAAGCAGACCCGCGATCACGCCAATGGATGCGCAATCCCTACCGGCCAGCGCACATGGGCGCCACGGATCGCACCCAACCCGCAACGACGCCGTCTCCGGATGCGGAGTCGCTGCGCATCACCTCCGTCGCGGCCACCGGCACGGACGTCAGGAAAATTTTTAGCAACCCCCTCTTCCCAAACGCCGAGACCATCGCTATGATTGCCGGCTCGCAGTAGCGCGGGGCCATAGCTCAGCTGGGAGAGCGCCTGCATGGCATGCAGGAGGTCGGCGGTTCGATCCCGCCTGGCTCCACCACTTCAGACATTAGGCCGTCTGGATTGGACAACGAGGTTTTGATACGCGTCCCCATCGTCTAGAGGCCTAGGACACCACCCTTTCACGGTGGACACCGGGGTTCGAATCCCCGTGGGGACGCCAATCATCCAAAGCCCCGGCAATGCCGGGGCTTTTTTTATCCATGGGTTGCGGACGCTCTGCCGCTGCACTCTACCTGCAACGCGCGACCTGCCCGCCTACGAACCCAGGGTGCGGCACCGAGCGATGGCAGGCGACTGCGAACGATGATGTGTCCGTCCGCGCAAGCCATCGAGCCATCACGCCCGACCTTCGTCCAATGCCTTGCGACCTTCGTGCGTTAGATCGATGTCGCCATCCTCGGCCTGCGCGGCGTAGCCTGCACGCACCGCCCAGTTGGCTTCTTCGTCCGATACCGGTTTGGTGTCGTGGATGTCGCGGAGAATGCGCAGTTGTTGTGAAGCATCGACGTTCATGACGGCTACCGGCTCGAAGGGGAGATCTTCAAGGTACGCACCGGCCGTGATGGCGACGTGCCTGCAGCGTCATCCGGCCCGCAAGCGATGGCGATGCGATTGAGTCACGGCAGACCGTCACTGCCGTTGCGCGACCAGCGCCGCTTACCGACCAGGGTGCGGGCAGCCGGGCGCATCTCGCACTCGAGTAAAGCGCGCAGACGTCTTCAGTTCCCGCTACTGCAGACGCTGCGCGGATTGCGGAAAGGCCGTCCAGATTGCGGAAATGATTACGGCAGCCGAAGCTGCCGTAAGTCATTGGTGCCGAAGGTGGGACTCGAACCCACACGCTTTTAAGGGCGGCGGATTTTGAGTCCGCTGCGTCTACCGATTCCGCCACTTCGGCGTGGCCGCGCAGTATAGCGACTCACGAATGAAACGAACAGTGTCAACACGCGCCTGACGAATTCAGCTGCAAGCGACGTCGGCAGCGCTGCGACCTACCTGCCCCGATATACTGGCCGACTTCGGTGAAGGAGTCAGCAATGTCGGTGTTGCATGGAGTTCGGGTACTCGTGGTCGAAAACGACGACATGAATGCCATGCTGCTCGATCTGCAGCTCGTCCATGCAGGCGCGGTCGTTCTCGGACCGGTCGGCCAGGTTGAAGCTGCCATGCAGCTCATCCAGACCGACACGCCCGACATCGCGGTGCTGGATTACCGCTTGGGCAATGGCGAAACCAGCCAGCCGGTCGCGCGCCTGCTGGCCGAGCGGGGCATTCCCTTCGTGCTGGCCACAGGAGTGGCCCGCGACAGCATTCCCAGCGGTTTCGAACGCGGCGTCATCCTCACCAAACCCTATCTCTCCGAAGAGTTGGTCGGTGCCTTGTCGCGGGCGCGGCAATCGGGCGACACCGACGATTGAGCACGCCAGTGTCGGGTTGCCACTAGAATCCGTGCATCGAAGAATCACGGGCGGGCCGACGGATGGAAATGGCCGTGACGCCGTTTGCAGGGCTATTGCCCCAGGCGAGCGAAACAGCAGGCTTGTTGACGGCGGCTGGCAACGGCGTCGATGCATCGCTGCACGAGACGGCCGCATTGCGCACCACGGTGTCGCTTTGCCTGCATGCGCGACATCCGATGCTGCTGCTGTGGGGCGACGACGCGCGCTGCATCTATAACGATGCCTGTATCGCGCTGCTGGGCCCGCGGCACCCTGCCGCATTCGGGCAGCCACTCACACAACTGTCCGACATTGCCGCCGATGGTCGGCACGGCAGCGCAAGCGCCCCGCTGGACCTGTCGCGCTGGTCGCGCAGCCCGGTGATGGAGGGCGACAAACAGGTGGGTGCGCTCTATGTGGCTTGCGCGACGGCCGACGGCAGCCACCCGCAGGTGGACATCAACGCAGGCGCCACCTCGCAGGCGCTGGAGCAATCGCCTGCATTCATGGCGGTGCTGCGCGGACCAGACTACGTCATCGAAAGTGTCAACCAGCGCTTCCACGATCTGGTCGGCGAGCGAGTACTGCTGGGCCGCCCCTTGCTGGAGGCAATGCCGGAGATCCTCGGGCAGGGCTACCTGGATCTGCTCGACGAGGTGCGGCGTAGCGGGCAACCCTTCATCGGCGAGGCGATGAAAGCCTATCTGCAGCGCACGCCCGGCAACGGGCTCGAAGAGACGCTGGTGGATTTCCTCTACCAGCCGATGCGCGACAGCGATGGCCGGATCGATGCGATCCTCGTCCATGGCTTCGACGTCACTGCGCAGCGGCGGGTCGAAAGTCGCGACAGTTTCCTGCTGACGCTCGAAGATGCGCTGCAGCACGTCTCCGACCCGCGCCACATCATCGACACCAGCGTGCGCCTGCTGGGTGAGCATCTGCAGGCCAACCGTTGCGCGTTCGGACTGGCCGCCGCCGACGGCAGCACCATGCATGTGATCAGCGACCACGTCCAGGACATGCCGAGCCTGCAGGGCGACTTTCCGCTGGAGGCGGCGCGCGGCCTGCGCGATGCCCTGCTGGAAAACCGCCCCTGGTCCACCACCGACGCGATGGCGCCGGGGGCACCGGCTTATGTGGTTGAACAGTATCGGCGCTCTGGCCTGCGTGCATCGTTGGCAATTCCGCTGCACAAGCACGGGCGACTGGTGGCGGCGATCGGCGTCCACCAGCGCGCTCCACGGCGCTGGCTATCCACCGAGATCGAATTGGTAAGACTGGTCGCGGCGCGGTGCTGGGAGTCGATGCAACGCGCCAGGGCGCAGCAGCAACTGGCCGCCAACGAGGCGCGCCTGCGCCGCCTGGCGGACACACTGCCACAGATCATCTTCATCGCCGGCCCGGATGGGCAGCCCCAATACTTCAATCAGCGCTGGTACGACTACACGGGGCAGGATCCGACCACCAGCGAAGCCGACGCATGGCAACAGGCGCATACCGTCGACGGGCTGCGACTGTCGGTGCAGACATGGCAGCAGGCACTGGTATGCGAGCGCGCCTATGAAGTCGAATGCGAGCTGCGCGGCCAGGACGGTCGGGCGCGCTGGCATCTGGCACGTGCATTGCCGGTCCGCGGCGATGACGGCGCCATCAGCGAATGGATCGGCACCTACACCGATATCCACGACCGTCGCGCCTTCGAGCAGCAATTGCGCGAAAGCGAGATCCGCTTCCGCGCGCTCTGCGAGACCGTGCCGGCGATGATCTGGATGGCCGACGCGCAGGGCGATTGCGTGTACTGGAACCCGCGCTGGTACCACTTCACCGGTCAGGGCGAGGATCAGGCGCTGGATCAGGGCTGGTGGGACGTGATGCACCCCGATGACGCGACGCGGGTGCGGCAGGCATTCGCCCAGGCGCTGGAGCGACGCGGCGAATTCGTCGCCGAATACCGGGTACGCCGGCATGACGGGCAGTACCGATGGTGCATCGACACCGCCTCGCCCCACTTCGCCAGCGATGGGCGGTTCCTGGGGCACATCGGTTCGCTCACCGACATCTCCGAACGCAAACATATCGAAGATGCCACCGCCTCCGATCGCGCGATCCTGAGCCTGATCACCACCGGCGCACCGCTGAAGGTGGTGCTGGATGCCATCGCGTTGAGCGTGGAGGCACGTGGAGAGATTCCGCTGTACTGCTCGGTGATGGTGCGCGACGAGGTTCGGCATACCCTGAGTTTCGGATCGGCCGCGCATTTTCCGCTCGATCATCCTGGCCCGTTCGAGGCCGTACCGATCGCGGCGGACGGGCCGCCCTGTGCGCGTTCGGCGCACCTGGGCCGGCAAGTCATCTGCGCCGATATCCAGAGCGAGCCCGGTTTCAACCGTCATCGCGCGATCTCCGCGACGCTGGGCATCGCCGCATGCTGTGTGACCCCGATCCTGTCCAGCAACGGCCAGGTGCTGGGAACCCTCAACATCTATTACGACCGCCCTCACCTGGCCTCGCTGCGGGAGCAGACCATGGCCCGCTCGGCATCGCACCTGGCCGGCATCGTGATCGAGCGCGCCCGCGTGGATGCCAGGCTCAAACAGTCACTACGGGCGGAGACTGCCGCCCGCAATCAGGCCGAGCATGCCAATCGGGTCAAGGACGAGTTTCTGGCCACCCTCAGCCACGAGCTGCGCACGCCGCTCAACGCCATCCTGGGATGGTCGCGGCTGATGCGCTCCCAGCAAATGGAACCGGGCAACCTGAGCAAGGGGCTGGCCATCATCGAACGCAGTGCGCGTGGGCAGACCCAGATCATCGACGATCTGCTGGACATGAGCGCCATCCTTTCGGGCAAGCTCCGCCTGCACGCCGAACATTTCGACATCGCCGGGCTGGCGCGCAGCGCGGTGGAACTGATGCAGCCGGCAGCGCTGGCGCGCGAGATCGCGCTGGAGCTCGATGCACCGGCCGGTTGCGAACTGTGGTTCTTCGGCGATGCCGGACGCCTGCAACAGGTGCTGACCAACCTGCTCAGCAATGCACTCAAGTTCACCGCTGCGGGCGGATCGGTGCGGGTGACGCTCGATGCCGAAGACGGCCGCGTGCGGCTATGCGTGCACGATACCGGTATCGGCATCGCGCCCGACTTTCTGCCGCATGTGTTCGACCGCTTTCGACAGGCCGATGCCGGCACGACGCGCCGCGCTGGCGGGCTGGGACTGGGCTTGTCGATCTCGCGGCAATTGGTGGACCTGCATGGCGGCAGCCTGGGTGCGTTCAGTGCAGGCGAAGGTCAGGGCGCAACGTTCACCGTCGTATTGCCGTTCCAGCACGGCGTCACCGCGCTGCGCCCGCCTCCGGCTCCGCCGGGCCCGCCATCGACGGACTGCCATGACCGTCTGAAGGGCGTGCGCGTCCTGCTGGTGGACGACGACCAGGATTCGCGCGAGGCAGTGCTGCACTTCCTGCAGCAGGCCGGCGCCCAGGTGCAGGCGGCCGGTTCGGTCGACCTCGCCGAACGCCATCTGGCCGAAGCCTCGTTCGACGTCCTGGTCAGCGACATCGCCATGCCGCATCGCGATGGCTACGATCTGATCCGCGCCTTGCGCAGCGATCGCGCGCGGCCGCACCGGCATCTGCCGGCGATCGCGCTCACCGCCTACGTGCGCGACGAGGATCGCGACCGTGCCGTGGTCGCCGGTTTCGATGCGCATATGGGCAAGCCGGTCGAACCGCCCGGCCTGGTCGATCTGATCGAACGCTTGCTGGCTCCGGTACGCGCGCTTCCCGAACGATCCTAAATCGGCGCACACCCAGCCAGGCCAAGCGCCCAGTGCCACGCGCCGCCCGGTGCATACGGCCTGCCTGCATTGCATGCAATCGCCCGCGATTGCTGAAGCAGGCCGACAGGCGATGACCTGCAGCCTTACCGGCCGCAGCAGCGCTGCGACCGGTGGATCACGGCGCTTGCTGCGGTGCGCTGCCGCCTCCGGGGCCAGCGCGCGGATGTTCGCGCACGCGCTGGGCATCACCGCGATACGCAAACCGCCCCGGCGATGCCGCCGGAGCGGATCGCCTCAACTCCGCTTGGCGCGGGCGAACGCGGCAGCCAATGCATTGTCCGCCGGCGGAGCGCTGGTGCGCGGCTTGTTGCTGCCGGCGGCAGCACGAGTACCACCGTCGCGACGTCCCTGCCCCGGCCCACCGCTGCCGCGCGCATCGCGCGGTTGGGTGGCGGCATCGGCCGGCGGCGTGTCGGACAGGCGACGGGTCAAGGCGATGCGCTTGCGCGCGACATCCACTTCCAGCACCTTGACCTTGACGATATCGCCGGCCTTGACCACATCGCGCGGATCCTTGACGAAGGTGTCCGACAGCGCGGAGATATGCACCAACCCATCCTGATGCACGCCGATGTCGACGAACGCGCCGAATGCGGCGACGTTGCTGACCACGCCTTCCAGGATCATGCCCGGCTTGAGGTGCTTGATGTCTTCGATCCCCTCCGCGAACTGCGCGGCCTTGAACTCGGGGCGCGGATCGCGGCCGGGCTTCTCCAGCTCCTTGAGGATGTCGCGCACGGTCGGCACACCGAACTGTTCGTCGGTGAACAGCTCCGGCTTGAGTCCGCGCAGGAAGCCGCCATCGCCCAGCAAGGCCTTGATCGGTTTGCCGGTGTTGGCCACGATGCGCTCGACCACCGGATACGCCTCCGGATGCACCGCAGACACGTCCAGCGGCTCCTCGCCATCGGCGATACGCAGGAAGCCTGCGCATTGTTCGAAGGTCTTGTCGCCCAGGCGTGGCACCTTGAGCAGGTCCTTGCGGCGCTTGAACGGGCCATTGTCGTCGCGGTGGCGCACGATGTTTTCGGCCACGGTGCTGGACAGGCCGGAGACGCGCGACAACAGCGCCGCCGAGGCGGTGTTGACGTACACGCCCACCGCGTTGACGCAATCTTCCACGCGCGCGTCCAGCGCCTTGGCCAGGCGGTACTGATCCACGTCGTGCTGGTACTGGCCCACACCGATCGCCTTGGGCTCGATCTTGACCAGTTCGGCCAGCGGGTCCTGCAATCGCCGCGCGATCGATACCGCGCCGCGCAACGACACATCCAGGTTGGGGAATTCCTTGGCGGCGAATTCGGACGCCGAGTACACCGACGCGCCCGCCTCGCTGACCACGATCTTCTGCAGCTTGGCGCCGTCGCAGAGCGCGATCGCTTCGCCGGCCAACTTGTCGGTCTCGCGGCTGGCGGTGCCGTTGCCGATCGCGATCAGCTCCACGTTGTGCTGCATGCACAGCTTCCTGATCGTCTGCAGCGATTGATCCCACTGCCGCTTGGGCTCGTGCGGGTAGATCGTCTCGGTGGCCACCAGCTTGCCGGTGGCATCGACCACGGCGATCTTGCAGCCGGTGCGGATGCCCGGATCCAGCCCCAACACCACGCGCGGGCCGGCCGGGGCGGCCAGCATCAGATCCTTGAGGTTGTCGCCGAACACGGCGATCGCTTCGGCCTCGGCCTTTTCGCGCGCCTGATTGAACAGGTCCAGCAGCAGGTGCATGTGCAGCTTGGCGCGCCAGGTCAGCCGGCAGGCGTCCAGCAACCAGCGATCAGCCGGGCGGCCAGTGTTGGAAATGCCGGCGTTGCGGGCCACGCGGCCTTCGGCGTACTGATGTCCGGCTTCTGCGTCGGTGCCCGGGTCCAGGTCCAGGTGCAGAAACTCCTCGCGCCGCGCGCGGAACAACGCCAGCAGGCGGTGCGAGGGGATTTTCGCCAGCGACTCGGCATGATCGAAGTAATCCCGGTATTTCGCACCGGCCTCCTCCTTGCCCTCGGCAACGCGCGCGCGGATGACGCCGTTGTCGCTCAACCAGCTGCGCAGCTCGCCGACCAGGGCGGCGTCCTCGCCCCAGCGCTCCATCAGGATGGCGCGGGCACCTTCCAGCGCGGCCTTGACGTCGGCCACGCCCTTGTCGGCGTCGACGAACGCGGCAGCGGCCGCCTCGGGGGTCTGGCTCGGATCGGCCAGCAGTCCATCGGCCAGCGGCTCCAATCTGGCTTCACGCGCAATCTGCGCGCGCGTGCGGCGCTTGGGCTTGTAAGGCAGATACAGGTCTTCCAGGCGCGACTTGGTGTCGGCGGCGGCGATCTCGTTGCGTAGAACGTCACTGAGCTTGCCCTGTTCGTCGATGCTGGCCAGGATGGCCGCGCGGCGGTCTTCCAGCTCGCGCAGGTAGGTCAGGCGCGTTTCCAGGTTGCGCAACTGGGTATCGTCCAGGCCGCCAGTGACTTCCTTGCGGTAGCGGGCGATGAACGGGACGCTGGCCCCCTCATCGAGCAAGGCGATGGCAGCGCGCGCCTGCGCGGGCTGGGCACCGATCTCATCGGCGATGGTGCGGGCAATCTGCTGAGCGAGCTGGCTATCGTGCATGACGGCGCGGAGTGAACCGCTTCACTGAAAAAACGCATTTTCGCAGCGCAGGCCCGCCGCGGAAACCCGTTGACAGCGCCGCGGCAAACCGGTGCGGTCGCGCTCAGCTGGCGCGATGGGCGTAATGGGTGGCCGCGCGTTCGACCAGGATGCTTTCGTGCAGCGATTCGAGCGCCATCACTCGCACCCGGCCAAGGTTCTTCAGCGGCACCATGCGTTCCACATAGACCTCGGGGCCAGCATCGGTCATCGCACGCGACTTGCTGAAACCGTAAGGCACCACGCCCTTGTCGCCATCTTTGCTGCCACCGACGTACAGGACAATCGACATACCACACCTTCTTTGTTGCAGTTGCTACGTTTGGGACGCGAGCATACCCAGCGCGCTGTGAGGAGCTTTCCACGCACGTTAACGCCGGCTGTTTGCGGTTTGGTGACGGAACGCGGGCCGGTATCGCATCACGACCGCTTCACCCCGCTTGGCCGTCCAATCGCGGTCCACCCGCATTCATGACGTCGCATGGACCTCAAAAGTGGCTATCCGTTCTGGTCGATCCGCAATGGACTGATGCGTACATACCCGCGCCTGGAGCATGACGCCAGCAGCGAGGTCGTGATCGTCGGGGGCGGCGTCACCGCTGCGCTGATCGCGCATGAACTGGTACGCCACGGACACGAGGTGCTGGTGATCGAGCAGCGCGAGATCGGTTGGGGCAGCACCTCGGCCAGTACCGCACTGCTGCAATACGAAATCGACACGCCGATGATCGAGCTGGCCAGGCAGCACGGTCTGCCGGCGGCCGCGCTGGCCTATGGCGCATGCGCGCAGGCCATCGTGGACCTGCAGGACCTGTGCGACGGCCTCGGCGGCTGCGATTTCACCCGCCAGGACAGCCTGTATTACGCCAGCCGAACACGCGACGTGAACGACCTGCGCAACGAGTTCGACGCCCGTCTGACGCAACGGCTTCCGGTAGAATGGATCGAGCGCGCTTCGTTGTGGCACGACTATGGCGTGCGCTCGGACGGGGCGATCCTCAGCCACCTGGCTGCCAGCGTCGATCCCTATCGGCTGTGCTATCGGCTGTTCGCCGAGTGCGAGCAATACGGCGCACGCATCTTCGACCGCAGCACCATCGCTTCCATCGTGCCGCAGGGACAACACGTGGAGGTGCGCACCGCCGATGGCGTTGGCGTGCGCGCCCGGCACGTGATCATGGCGGCCGGCTACGGCAACCAGCGTCGGCTGTCGCAGCGGGTGGCGCGCAATCGCAGCAGCTACGCCTTCGTTACCGACCCGCTGCACGACAGCGAGATGGGCGCACTCAAGCACACCATGATGTGGGAGACCGCACGGCCCTATCTCTATGTGCGCAGCACCCCGGATGGCCGCGTGGTCGCTGGCGGCGAGGACGACAGCGTGGATATCCCGGCGCGTCGCGACGCGCGCCTGCAGGGCAAGCTGAAAACCCTGCTGCGGAAGATCGACAAGACCATGCCGGACGTCAGCTTGCGCCCGGTCTTCTCGTGGGCCGGCACTTTTGCGGAGACCGCCGACGGGTTGCCGTTTTTCGGCCCGCACGCCGAACTGGGCCCACGCGTGGCGTTCGCCATGGCCTACGGTGGAAACGGCATCACCTACAGCGCCATTGGCGCCGGCCTACTGCGTGCAAAGCTGGAAGGCACACCGCACCCCCTGTCGGAGCTGTTCGGCTTCGCACGATTGCGCTGATCGCGGTGGACTTGCGCGCATCTCGGCAAACGATGCGCGGTGCCGGTGGCTGGAGCGACTTCGGCACCCGGTCTACCCGGCGCGCTTCCAGTTATGCGCGCAGCGCGCTGCTCGCGCCATACGCATCGACTATCGGCAGAACGCCGGCCGTGACGCTGTCGCATGGCCTTGTGGCTCCGCGATCCCTCAGCCGAGGCGCGGGCTCCATGGCCACCAGCCATACCCCTGCAACGCGTAGAGATCGGCGGCACGCTCCAACGGGTTGCGCACATGGATCCCGCCACAGAGCAGATACACCGGCAGGAACAGTGGCCCGAGCAGCATGTACTGGTAGACATGCGCACGTTCGTGGTCGCCCAGCCGTACCGGCGGATGCTCGCAGCGGCCGGCCGCATGTGCGTAGGTGCTGCACGGCAGATCCAGCGACGCGCCCTTGAGCAGGATCACGTTCCCCAGCGTCATCGCCCCGCCCGGCCCCCAGGGCCAGGCATCGAACACCAGGGCGAGTTCCCGATGAGACCAGCGCGGGCGAGCACCGAAGCAGACTCCGATGGCCCCGACCAGCAGGCCGAGTGCGGTGTTGGGCAGCGTCCACGCCGCGCCCAACGCCAGCAAGGCAACCGGTCCGTGCGGCGACCGCCTCAATCGGTCTGATTGGGAATCAGCAGCCACAGGATCAGGTAGACCAGGATGCCCGGGAACGCCGCCGAGGCGATCGACACCACCACGAACAGCACGCGCAGCAGTGTGGAGCTCCAACCCATGCGACGCGCGATGCCACCGATGACGCCGGCGATCATGCGGTCGTTGAGGGAACGGGTTAATCCGGTAGCGGCCATGACTGGACTCCTTGAAACGTGGCGAACAGTCTAGAAAACCAGACGACAGCGCGCCGTGATGGCGCAGGCGCGCATCCCGTGCCAGCCGCCGCGCACCCGCATCAATCGCTACCGTCGCGTTCCTGCAGCCAGCGGTGGATCGCGACCGGTACTTCGCGCTGCGCGCGGCCGGACACATAGATGCCGATATGTCCGCCGCGAAAACTCAGCTCGCTGTAGTCATTGCTCCCCACCAACCCACGCAGGGCACGCGAGGCATCCGGCGGCACCAGGTGGTCGTGTTCGGCGTAGATGTTGAGCACCGGCATGTCGACCGCCTGCAGATCCACCGCCTGCCCGCCGATGACCACCTGCCCGGTGACCAGCCCATTGCGCTGGTAGAAAGCGGTCACGAACTCGCGAAACGCCTCGCCCGCCAGATCCGGCGAATCGAAGATCCATTTCTCCATGCGCAGGAAATCTTCCAGCGCCTGTTTGTCGTCGAGGATATCGAGCAGGCCGACGTACTTCTGCAGATTGAGCCGGAACGGCTTGAGCATCAGGTAACTGGCGTTCATCAGATCCGCAGGCACGTTTCCCATGGTGTCGACGAACAGGTCCACGTCGACCATGCGCGCCCAGTTGGACAGCATGTTGTCGGGCGTGTGGAAGTCCACCGGAGTCACCATAGTGATCAGGTTGCGCACCTTGTGCGGCTGCAATGCCGCGTAGCACAGCGAGAACGTGCCGCCCTGGCAGATGCCAAGGACGTCGAGCGCATCCACCTCGGCATGCGCCCTGAGGTGGTCCACCGCACCGTCGATGTAACGCAGCAGATAATCTTCCAGCGTGAGATAGCGCTCGGAGCGGTCGGGGTAGCCCCAGTCCAGCACATACACGTCCTGACCATGGCTCAGCAGCCCCTTGACCAGGGAACGATCGGCCTGCAGGTCGACCATGTAGGGCCGGTTGACCAGCGCATACACGATCAGCAACGGCGTCCTGGAAACCGGCGCCTGTTCGCCGACGAAGCGATACAGCACCACCTTGCCGTCGCGCCAGATCTCCTCGCGTTCGGTGACGCCATAGTCGACGTCCTCCACGCCGGGGAGCAGCTTCAGCCCATCGCGCAGCTTGCGCTGCAGCGCCAGCGTCTCCTGCATCAGGTCTTCGGCACTGAATCCAAGCGGGCCTTTCATGGCTTGGCTCCACGCGGTCTGTTCGCGGCGGGTTTGCCTGACGTTGCGCGCGGCGCCTTGCCGGCCGCCGGCGTGGACGTCGGCGCTGCCGCAGCGGAGCCGACCGGCTTGCCTGCGGCGCTGCGCCTGCGTGTGGCGGCCGCGGCGGGCGCCGTTTTATCGCCAGACGGCGATGGCGCGGCCGGCGCTGCAGCGGCGGGTGCGTCCGGCGCCCCCGGCCTGCCCGGCGCAGGGGTGGCGCTGCGCACCATTCGCCTCACCAGCCGCTCCAGTCCGGCGATGCGTCGGTGAGCCGCATCCATCTCCGAGCGCGTCGGCATGCCGAACCGCTCACTGAGCTGTTCCACCTCTTCCTGCAGCGCCGCGCGCAAGCGCATATGCGCGTTCGCAAAATCGCCGTACACCTGGCGGAACTGCTCCGACAGCGCGATGTCGGCATAGGACTCCTCGGCCGCCTCGATCCACAGGTCGAACAGGGCGCGCGCGCTGGTGAGCTGGCTGCCGCTGCTCTCATGCTCGCTCAACTTACCGGTGAAACGCCCGAACGCCTGTTCGATGGCTGCCTTGAGCTGATCGGCGTAGGCCTGCGACTGGGCCTGGAACTCCTGCTGCGCGCGCGCCAGTTTCTGCAGGCGCGCGTGATGATTGCGGTTCAGTCCGAAGGCGGGCATCTCCAGCCATGGCGCGTTCTCCTGCCGCCACCTGCCCAGCGTCTGCGCCGCCTCCTGCAACCAGGGATCGAAGCCGCCAGGGCTGCCGCCACGCAACGAGCCCAGCGTCCATTGCATCAGTTGCTCGCCCTGCCCCTGCACGGCACGTCGCCAGGCGTCGGAGACCTCGTCGGCGGAGGTGTCGCGCCCGGCAAACTGCGCGGCGACCTGCTGCATGGTGCCGAACCAGTCGCCGGCCTGGCTGCGGAAGCGGTCGATGGCCTCCTGCGCCTGAGGTGCGGCCTGGGCAGGCAAGAGTTGCGACCACCAATCCACCGCCTTCCGCCAGTCCTGCGGGGCCTCGCCGGCTGACGCGGGCGGCGGCTGTCGGGCGGCGGGACCGGCCTGAGCGTGACCCATGGCATCCGCCCAAGCCGCCCAGTACTGGCGCGCCTTGTCCTGAAAATTGCCATTGTCCGAACCGCTGCTTGCCATCGTCTCCTCGCTGGTGTGCCTGTCCGGCCATCCTACCGCGTGCGCTGGACCTTGCCGGTCAGGGCTTGGGGATGCGCAGTGTCTTGCTGATCATCAACGAGCCGGAAAGCGCGAACAGCAGCACCAGTGGATGGAATTGCCACGGACCCAGCTGCCACTGCCCCCACCACAGGGCATCGCCAATATGGCCGATGCTGGCGGCCACCGCCAGCAGGATCACCAGCACCAGGCTGGTCGGAATCGGCGTGCCCTCGAAGTAAGGCACCTTGTCGGCATCGCCGGCGATCTCTTCGGCAGTGACGTTATAGCGCGCCAGCCGGCTCACGCCGCAGCAGACGAAATAGCTCAGCACCAGCCAGTCCCAGCCGCCACGCATGCCGCAGGCATAACCGAGCGCGGCCGGCGCCACGCCGAAGGAGATCACGTCGGCCAGCGAGTCCAGTTCCCGGCCCAGCGTGGAGGACGCCTTGCGCCAGCGCGCCACGTGGCCGTCCAGCGCATCGAAGACGAAGGCCAGCGGGATCAATGCCATCCCCAGCAGCAGATCGCCGCGGTGGCCTTCCTGCAGAAAGCGCATCGCCGCGAAGATCGCCCCGGTACCGCAAAAGGCGTTGGCCAGGGTGAACCAGTCTGCGAGTTGGAAATCGCGCAGCATCGAAAAATGGCGTTTCATGCGGGACCCGAGGAAAGCGAGGCGCAAAGGGTAACGCGCGCGCGCCATGCAGGCGACCGTGGCGGCGCACTCGGCTAGGCTGGCGATCCGCGCGGCCGCTCCTGGCAGCGCCCCGCCCTGCGAGGACCCCAATGCGCAATATCCTGATCACCGGCGCCGGCAGTGGCATCGGCGCCGGCATCGCCGCCCATCTGGCCGACGCAGGCCATCACCTGCTGGTCAGCGACCAGGATCTGGCCGCCGCCGAACGAACCGCCCGGCAACTGCGCAGGGCCGGTGGTTCGGCCGAGGCACTGGTGCTGGACGTGAGCGACGAGCACAGCATCGCGCAGGCGCTGGCTGCCGCATCGTGTGCGCCGCAGGTGCTGGTGAACAATGCCGGCCTGCAACAGGTGGCCGCGCTGGAAGCCTTCCCGATGCAGCGCTGGGCGCTGCTGGTGGACGTGATGCTGACCGGCGCCGCGCGCCTGAGCCGCGCGCTGCTGCCCGGCATGCGCGCCGCCGGCTACGGACGCATCGTCAATATCGGCAGCATCCACTCGCTGGTCGCCAGCCCCTACAAGAGCGCCTACGTCGCCGCCAAGCATGGCCTGGTCGGCCTGGCCAAGGTCGTTGCGCTGGAGACGGCCGATTGCGACATCACGGTCAATACGCTGTGCCCGAGCTATGTCCGCACGCCGCTGGTGGAGCGTCAGATCGCCGACCAGGCGCGCACGCGCGGCATCGCCGAAGACGACGTGGTCCGCGATGTGATGCTCAAGCCGATGCCCAAGGGCGCCTTCATCGAGTACGACGAACTGGCCGGTACGGTGGCCTTCCTGATGTCGCATGCCGCGCGCAACATCACCGGGCAAGCCATCGCCATCGATGGCGGCTGGACCGCCCAATGACGGAACTGGTGAAATTTTCGCCACCCGCTTCGCAAGCGTTGCGGCGCAAGGGGCAGCTGCAGTTGTCCACAGACTTGCGCAGCGTCCATCCACAGGCGATGTGGAAAACCCTGTGCTGCAGCGGCTGGCAAGGTCGTTGACCTGCCGCGCGGCGTCGGCCGCAGCTGCATCGCTGCTCCGGCCGATGCCACTGCGTCAGATCCGCGAATAACTCCACGACTGCATGCGCCCGTCGCGATACGGCATGACCCCGTGGAACGGGCGCGGATCGCCGTCGAACACCAGCGGCAGGAAGTTGCGGTCGCCTTCCCACATCGGCACCCGATCCATCTGCGCAAGGGAAATCCATTCCAGCGTGCCTTCGTGGTTGGATGCCTGCGGCGTGCCCTCGAAGCTGCGGATCAGGAACACGAAGCCCAGCCAATCCTCGCCATGCTTGCCGAAGCCGGGCCAGCTGATGGTGCCGCGCAATTGCATGTCGCCGCATTCCACGCCGGCCTCCTCGCGGATTTCGCGGCGCATGCAGGCCAGCACGTCTTCGTCCGGCTCGACCTTGCCGCCGAGCCCGTTGTACTTGCCCAGGTGCTGATCGCCCGGGCGGGCATTGCGGTGGATCATCAGCACCTGCGTGCCGTCCGGCGACAACAGGTAACCCAGCGTGGCGACGATCGGGGTATAGGGCATGGCAGAGATCGGACGCAAAGCGCGGCAGTATGACCGATGCGGCGCCTCAACGAGCGGCACAGGACGGCTGCACCGCGCTTGGGACGATGCGATGCGCGATCCAGCACACGCGGGTGGGCCCATCAGGGCAAGCCTGAGCATTGCAGGAGTGAATCACCGGTCGTGCTCGCCTGGACAGTCGGCGAGCCGCCGGGCGAGGCTCAGCCGACTGCGGCCTGCGCGCCCGGACGCGGCGGGGCGACGTGTTCGCTGTCTAGCCGCAGCGTGGCCACGCCATGCCCGCGCTCGGCCAGATATTCCAGCCATTTGCCCAGGAAGGTGTTCATGCGCATCCGGTGGCTGATCAGCTCTGCCGGAGGCGGGAACATGCCCATGACGTCCTGCCAGCGACGGCCGACGTAGCAATGCGTGGTCTCGGCCTGACGCGCATCGCGGTACAGGCGCACATAGGCCGACGGGTCGGGCTCGCCGGTCACCGGATCGCATAGGTCGTAGGTCAGGCGCAGCTCGACGGTGTAGCGGTGACACTCGATCACATCCAGGCGCAGGTCCAGTCCATCCCCGATCGAAGACAGATAAGACCCCGGCGCCAGGTCGGCCGGCGCGAACAGCCGGGTCAGGTGCTGGAAATTCTCTGCATACAGGCCCATCAGCCAACCGAACCGGCTCAGGCGGGGAATGATGTCCAGTTTGCTCAATGCTTGGGCCATGCACCGATCCTACACGCTGCGCTGCCGCACCGGCAGCATTGACGAGGCCCGGACGACGGGCCTACCTTGGCAGAGCACTGCCCCGCCCGCTTGCCTTCCCTGGATTGCCAGCAGGCCGTCCGACCAATCGCGACAGCCTCCGGATGGCGAACGCGCCGCTCGTTTGCCGATCCCGAATCCCGCCCCGCCAATGCCGGCTCCTCAAAACATCTCGCGTTGCAGCCCCAGGGTCGACAGCACCTTGCTGGAGATCTCCTCGATCGAGGTGTTGGTGGTGCTGAGCGACGGAATGCGCTCCATCTGAAACATGCGCTCTGCCATCGACACCTCGCGCCGGCAGGTCTCCGCCGCGCTGTAACGCGAATTGGCGCGACGTTCCTGACGGATCTGCTGCAGGCGTTCCGGATCGATGGTCAGGCCGAACAGCTTGCTGCGGTAGTTGCGCAGCCGCGGCGGTAGCCGTTCGTCTTCCAGATCCTCTTCGGTCAACGGGTAGTTGGCGGCACGGATGCCGTAATGCAAGGCCAGATAGATGCAGGTCGGGGTCTTGCCCGCACGCGACACCGCGACCAGGATCACGTCGGCCTCGTCGTAGTTGAGCGCAATGCCATCGTCGTGGCTCAGCGCGAAGTTCATCGCGTTGATGCGGCGATGGTAGGTCTCGAAGTCCACCATGCCGTGTGCCCGCCCGACCCGCGAGTGACGTGGCGCATTGAGCTCGCGCTCGAGCGGCTCGATGAAGGGCGCGAACACATCCAGCATCAGCGCGCCACTTTCGGCCAGGATCATGCTCAATTGTGGATCGACGCACGAATTGACCACCACCGGGCGCACCTGGTACCGCTCGCCTGCGGCGCGCACCCGCATGGCGGCGTCGCGCGCTTTTTCTGCATCATCGATGAACGACATGCGGTCGGTGACGAAGTTGAATCCGCTGAACTGGGTGAGCAGGCTATGCCCAATGGTTTCAGCGGTGATACCGGTTCCATCGGAGACGTAGAACACCGGCCGGATTGTTGACATCAAGACCACCTCTTTGAACTGGTGTCCAAAACTTACGGGTTCATGCTTGTGCAGATTCCGCTGTGCACTGCATCATAGCGGCTTCTTCCTACGGACGCGGCCATCCAGCCCGCTCGGGCGATGGCCATACGGAGCATCGCGCTTGAACGAGAATATCCTGTGGTTGCATGAGCTACGCCTGGCCGATCTGGCCCGCGTAGGCGGTAAGAACTCCTCGCTCGGCGAGATGATCGGCAACCTGGCCGGGCTGGGCGTCTCGGTTCCCGGTGGATATGCGACCACTGCCGAGGCATTCAAGGACTTCATCGCGCACAACGACCTGTCCAAGCGCATCTTCGACAAGCTCGAAACGCTGGACGTCGAAGACGTCAATGCGCTCACCGCAGCCGGCAAGGAGATTCGCGGCTGGGTCATCGATGCGCCGCTGCAGCCGGAACTGGATCGCGACATCCGTGCCGCCTACGACACGCTGTGCGCCGAGAATGGCGGCGGTGAGGTCGCGGTGGCGGTGCGTTCCTCGGCCACTGCCGAAGACCTGCCGGACGCCTCGTTCGCTGGCCAGCAGGAAACCTTCCTCAACGTGACCGGCGCCGACGATGTCGTGCACAAGGTCAAGGAAGTGTTCGCCAGCCTCTACAACGACCGCGCGATCGCCTACCGCGTGCACCACGGTTTCAAGCACGAGGACGTGTTCCTGTCGGCTGGCGTGCAGCTGATGGTGCGTTCGGGTGTGGGGTCGTCAGGCGTATTGTTCACGCTGGACACCGAGTCCGGTTTCCGCGACGTGGTGTTCGTCACCTCCAGCTTCGGCCTGGGCGAAATGGTGGTGCAAGGCGCGGTCAACCCGGACGAATTCTACGTCTACAAGCCCACGCTCACTGCGGGCAAGCCGGCAATCCTGCGCCGCGCGCTCGGCAGCAAGGCGATCCGCATGGTGTATTCGGACGTTCCGGGCGAGCGCGTGCGCATCGAAGACACGCCGGCAGAACTGCGCAGCACCTTCTCGATCAGCGACGAAGACGTGCAGGAACTGTCCAAACAGGCCCTGGTGATCGAAAAGCATTACGGCCGCCCGATGGATATCGAGTGGGCCAAGGACGGTGTCAGCGGCAAGCTGTTCATCGTGCAGGCACGTCCGGAAACGGTGAAGTCGCGTAGCCACGCCACCCAGATCGAGCGTTTCGCGCTGGACGCGAAGGACGCCAAGGTGCTGGTCGAAGGACGCGCAGTCGGCGCCAAGATCGGCAGCGGCGTCGCGCGCGTGGTGCGCTCGCTGGAGGACATGAATCGCGTGCAGCCGGGCGATGTGCTGATCGCCGACATGACCGACCCCGACTGGGAGCCGGTGATGAAGCGCGCCTCGGCCATCGTCACCAACCGCGGCGGCCGCACCTGCCACGCGGCGATCATCGCGCGCGAACTGGGCGTACCGGCCGTGGTCGGCTCGGGCAATGCCACCGATGCGATCAGCGATGGCCAGCAGGTCACGGTGAGCTGCGCCGAGGGCGACACCGGCTTCATCTACGATGGCTTGCTGCCGTTCGAGCGCACCACCACCGACCTGGGCAACATGCCGCCTGCCCCGCTCAAGATCATGATGAACGTGGCCAACCCGGAACGCGCGTTCGACTTCGGCCAGCTGCCCAACGCCGGCATCGGCCTGGCGCGCCTGGAGATGATCATCGCCGCGCATATCGGCATCCACCCGAACGCCCTGCTGGAGTACGACAAGCAGGATGCGGAGGTGCGCAAGAAGATCGATGCCAAGATCGCCGGCTATGGCGACCCGGTGAGCTTCTACGTCAACCGCCTGGCCGAGGGCATCGCCACGCTGACGGCATCGGTGGCGCCGAACACGGTGATCGTGCGGCTGTCGGACTTCAAGTCCAACGAGTACGCCAATTTGATCGGCGGCTCGCGTTACGAACCGCACGAAGAAAACCCGATGATCGGCTTCCGCGGCGCCAGCCGTTACGTCGATCCGTCCTTCGCCAAGGCGTTCGCGCTGGAGTGCAAGGCGGTGTTGAAGGTGCGTAACGAGATGGGCCTGGACAACCTCTGGGTGATGATCCCGTTCGTGCGTACGCTGGAAGAAGGCCGCAAGGTGATCGAGGTGCTGGAGCAGAACGGGCTCAAGCAGGGCGACGGTGCCGATGGAAAGCCGGGCCTGAAGATCATCATGATGTGCGAGCTGCCGTCCAACGCGCTGCTGGCCGATGAATTCCTGGAGATCTTCGACGGCTTCTCGATCGGCTCCAACGATCTGACCCAGCTCACCCTGGGCCTGGACCGCGATTCGTCGATCGTGGCGCACCTGTTCGACGAGCGAAATCTCGCGGTGAAGAAGCTACTGTCGATGGCGATCAAGTCGGCGCGTGCCAAAGGCAAGTACGTCGGTATTTGCGGCCAGGGGCCGTCGGATCACCCGGAACTGGCCGAGTGGCTGATGCAGGAAGGCATCGAGTCGGTGTCGCTGAATCCTGACACCGTGGTCGATACCTGGCTGCGGCTGGCCAAGCTCAAGAGCGAGAGCTGATGGGACTGTTGGGTGCAATGACGGCGGTCGCTGCGGGAGCAGCGGCTGCCAAGCCGGCGGCGAAGTCGCCGGCCTTCGACTGGTCGAGCGTGAACTGGGCGCAGTACGCCCTCAACTGCGGGCTGGCGCTGCTGATCGTGGTGATCGGCATGTGGCTGGCCAAGCAGCTGAGCCAGTGGCTGCATCGCGCGCTCACGCGCGCACGGATCGAAACCACGCTGACCAACTTCCTGCGCAACGTGGCGTATGCGTTGCTGCTGGTGCTGGTCTTCGTCAGCGCCTTGAGCCAGATCGGCGTGCCCCCCACCTCGTTGATCGCGGTCCTGGGTGCGGCCGGCCTCGCGGTCGGTCTGGCATTGAAGGACTCGCTGTCCAACATCGCTGCCGGCGTCATGCTGATCGTGCTGCGGCCGATGCGCGATGGCGACCATGTGGTGATCGCCGGGCAGGAAGGCATCGTCGACGAGATCCGGATCTTCCAGACCCGGCTACGCGCCTTCGACGAACGCATGATCACCCTGCCCAACAGCACGATCACCACCGCCCCCATCATCAACTACAGCACCCTGCCCAACCGCCGCCTGGACGTGACGGTCGGTGTGGGCTACGACGACGATCTGAAGAAGGCGCAACAGCTGTTGCTGCAGATCGCCAAGGACAATCCGAACATCCTGGAGTCGCCGGCGCCATTCGTGCAGGTCACCAACCTGGGCGAAAGCACGGTCGACCTGATGTTGTTCGCCTATGCCACCAACGGCAATTTCGGTGCGGCCAAGAGCACCACGCTGGAGCAGATCCGCACGCAACTGCTGGAGAACGGGCTGCATATCCCGTATCCGCAGCGCGATCTGCACGTGTATCACCACGATGCCGACGGCAAGCCGCTCTCCGATCTGCTGCTCAAGGGCATCACCGACGACGGCGATCTCACCAAGGGGCCGCCACTGGCGCGGTGAGCGCGACCAGTCGATCGAGACAAGAAAGCCGCATCGAAAGATGCGGCTTTTTCTATCGGCTCAGATCCGATCCGGCAGCGACTGCGCTCGTTCGGCCCGAACGTTGGCGCTCACGCCTGTTGAGGCTGGAGCGCGGCCACCCCCAACGCAAGCGGGAGTGCGCCTGGCGCTCAGCCCTCCACCCCGGCGGCGGCGTCGCCGCCCAGCGCGCCCATGAACTGCCGGTAGTGCCGCAGTTCGTCGATGGAATCGCGCACGTCGCTCAGGGCGGTGTGGGCCGAGCTCTTGGCGAATCCATTGGCCACCGTCGGCGCCCAGCGCCGCGCCAGTTCCTTGATGGTGGACACGTCCAGGTTGCGGTAATGGAAGTAGCGCTCCAGCCGCGACATCTGGCGGTGCAGGAAGCGGCGATCCTGGCAGATCGAGTTGCCGCACATCGGCGAAGCGCCGGCGCGGATCCATTCGCTCAGGAAGGCCACCGTCTGCGCTTCGGCCTGCGCATGGGTGACCTGGCTGTCGAGCACGCGCTGCCACAGACCCGAGCGACGGTGCTGATTGCGGTTCCACTCGTCCATCGCTTCCAGCATCGCCAGCGGGTGGGCGATGGCCAGTTCGGGCCCTTCGGCAAGCACGTTCAACTGCGCATCGGTCACGATGGTGGCGATCTCGATGATGGAATCCTGGTCGGTATCCAGGCCCGTCATTTCCAGATCGATCCAGATCAGTCGGTCGTTGCCTGCAAGGGTGTCTGCCATGTCGCCGTCCTGTGGAAGGCCGTCGCCGGCCGAGTGCTGGAAAGGGCGCGCATCATACCGCGCCCATGTGGCTCAAGGCAGCAGCGGCGGCTTGCCGCGCTTGGCCCGAAAGTAATTGGTCAGCCGCAGGCTCGCCTCGGCTGCCAGCACGCCGCCGACCACCTGCACGCGGTGGTTGTGGCGCGGGTCGGCCAACAGGTCGAACACGCTGCCGCAGGCGCCGGTCTTGGGATCGCTGGCCGCGAACACCACCCGCGCGATGCGCGCATGGATCATGGCCATGGCGCACATCGCGCATGGCTCCAGGGTGACATACAGCGTGCAGCCGAGCAGCCGGTGATTGGCCAGGCGGCGCCCTGCCTCGCGCATCGCCACGATCTCGGCGTGCGCGCTTGGGTCGTGGCTGGCGATGTTGAGATTCCAGCCTTCGCCCAGCAGCTGGCCCTGCGCGTCGATCAGCACCGCGCCGACCGGAATCTCGTCATAGTCGCGCTCGGCACGCTCGGCCAGCTGCAAGGCATGCCGCATCCACTGCTGATCCGCCGGCAGCGGCGCGTGATCGACGGGGCCATCGGGCGATACGCTCACGCCCCGCTGCCGCCCTGCCGATCCAGGAAAGCGGCGAAGGCCGCCACGGTGGCTTCGCTGACATGGTGCTCGATGCCCTCGGCGTCGCGGCGCGCGGTGGCCTCATCGATACCCAGGGCCAGCAGGAAGCGCTCGACGATCTGGTGTCGCTGGCGGCTGGACGCGGCCAACGCCTCACCCGCCGGGGTCAGGAACACGCCGCGGTACGGGCGCTGCACCACCCATCCATCGCGCACCAGTCGCTTAAGCATCTTGGCCACGGTGGGCTGGGCCACGCCCAGACGCGCGGCGATGTCGACCTGACGTGCCTCGCCACCGTCCACCAACAGATCGGAGATCAGCTCCACGTAGTCCTCGACCAGCTCTGCCCGGCGCGCCTCGCGCACCTGGCGGAAGCTCTCCACATGCACCTGCGCATCGATCAGGGACGGCGCGGCCGCCTCCAGCTTCTCGCTCTTGCCCACCCTCGTCCTCGTGATTGCGCCCGGCATCGGTGCCCCAGGGCACTAGTGTGAAGCACGCGACCGATCATTACGATTGGGTTTGCCAATGCTCAATAGCATAGCAATTGCTATATCATTCGGCCGACTGCGCCCTGCCACCCCGTATGCACGCCGACAAGCTCGCTCCCGCCCGCTCGCCCGCCCACGCCGATGGGGGCCTCGGCGACCACCACTCCAGTGTCGCCGTACCCCGCAGGGGGCACTGGTGGTACCGGCTGCTGGCCTTTCTCGGCCCCGGCTATCTGGTGTCGGTGGGCTACATGGATCCGGGCAACTGGGCCACCGATCTGGCCGGCGGTTCGCAGTTCGGCTACCTGCTGCTGTCGGTGATCCTGCTCTCCAACATCATGGCGATCGTGCTGCAGAGCCTGTCGGCGCGGCTGGGCATCGCGACCGGGCTGGATCTGGCGCAGGCATGCCGTGCGCGTTATCGGCGCCCGGCGAACCTGTCGCTATGGGTCCTGTGCGAGCTGGCGATCATCGCCTGCGACCTGGCCGAGGTGATCGGCACCGCGATCGCGTTGAAACTGCTGTTCGGTATCCCGCTGACCCTGGGCGCGATCATCACCGCGGTGGACGTGGTGCTTGTGCTGCTGCTGATGAACCGCGGCTTCCGCGCGCTGGAGGCCTTCGTCATGGCCTTGCTGCTGATCATCTTCATCTGTTTCGGCATCCAGATCGCGCTGGCAGCGCCACCGGTCGCGGCCGTGCTGGGCGGCTTCGTTCCGCGCGCCCAGGTGGTGACCGACCCACAGGCGCTGTATCTGGCCATCGGCATCATCGGTGCGACGGTGATGCCGCATAACCTGTATCTGCATTCGTCGATCGTGCAGACGCGCGCCTACCCGCGCAATGATGCGGGACGCCGCTCTGCACTGCGCTGGGCGGTCACCGACAGCACGGTGGCATTGATGTTCGCGCTGTTCATCAACGCCTCCATCCTGATCCTGGCGGCAGCGGTGTTCCATGCGCAGGGCCGCACCGATGTGCAGGAGATCGAGCAGGCGCACGCCCTGCTCGCGCCGATGCTGGGTGTGGGCCTGGCCTCGACCCTGTTTGCGGTCGCCCTGCTCACTTCGGGCATCAACTCCACCGTGACCGCCACCCTGGCTGGGCAGATCGTGATGGAAGGGTTCCTGCAGCTGCGGCTGCCGGCATGGCAGCGCCGCCTGCTGACCCGCGGCATCGCCATCGTGCCGGTGGTGATGGTGACCTGGATGTACGGCGAGGCCGGCACCGCGCGGCTGTTGGTCCTGAGCCAGGTGGTGCTGTCGATGCAGTTGCCGTTCGCAGTGATACCGCTGGTGCGGTTCGTCTCCGACCGCCAACTGATGGGTGCGTTGGTGGCGCCGGCATGGCTGGTGCGCATGGCGTGGGTGATTGCAACGGTGATCGTGGCCTTGAACGTCAAGCTGCTGTGGGACACCGCACTGCACTGATCCCGGCAAGCGCGTCACGCTGCCATCGCTCGTCCCAGGCAAACAGCCGATCAATAGCGTGCAGCGGTCATCATGGCGAATACCAGCAATGGCCCGGTGCGGGATGCGCAGCGATTCCTCGCATACTTCCGGTTGCGTCGATCGACCTGATCTGCAACGGCGCAGCCGCGTCGCACAGAGCGCACGCAGGTGCAATCTGCACCGCCGCCGGAAGCGGTCTACTTCCCGCATGCACCGGCATGTCCCCGACCTGCGTCACCCACGTGGCGCATGCGCCAATGGCCTGCATCGCGTCATGCGACTGCCGCTGCATGCCCTCTCCCTCAGGAGTTCCTATGGATACGTCCCAGGCGCATCCGGTCGACGCCGGCCGCCGCAACTTTCTCGTCTCCAGCACGGCCGCCGTGGCAGCGTTGTCGCTGCCCGCATTGGCGACTGCCGCCGCTCTCCAGCCAGTTCCTGTCGCCTCGTCACACTCGTCCACCCACGGAGTCAACCCGATGTCGAATTTCGTCAAACGCCCCGACGGCGCCAACATCTTTTACAAGGACTGGGGCAAGGGCCAGCCAGTCGTATTCGCGCATGGTTGGCCGCTCAGCGGCGATGCCTGGGATCCGCAGATGCTGTTCATGGGCCAGCACGGCTACCGCGTGATCGCGCACGATCGTCGTAGCCACGGCCGCTCCAGCCAGACCTGGGACGGCAACAACATGGACACCTATGCCGACGACCTGGCGGCAGTGATCGAGGCGCTGGACCTGAAGGACGCGATCCTGGTCGGCCATTCCACCGGCGGCGGCGAAGTGGCGCACTACGTGGGTCGTCACGGTAGCAAGCGCGTGGCCAAGGTGGTGCTGGTCGGCGCAGTGCCGCCGCAGATGGTCAAGAGCCCGACCAATCCCGGCGGTTTGCCCATGAGCGTGTTCGACGGCATCCGCGAGGGCGTGGCCAAGGACCGTTCGCAGTTCTACCAGGACCTGACCACACCGTTCTTCGGCGCCAACCGCGATGGCCACAAGGTCACCCAGGGCATGCGCGATGCGTTCTGGCTGCAGGGCATGCTGGGCGGCCACAAAGGCCAGTACGATTGCATCCGCGAATTCTCCGAAGTCGACTACACCCCCGACCTGAAGAAGATCGATGTGCCGGCGCTGGTGGTGCATGGCGACGACGATCAGATCGTGCCGATCGATGCGTCGGCCAAGCTGTCGTCCAAGATCATTAAGCATGCCGAGCTGAAGATCTATGCCGGCGCGCCGCACGGGCTGACCGTCACGCATGCCGATCAGTTCAACAAGGATCTGCTGGCGTTCGCAAAGGCCTGATTGCTGCAACAGGGCAACCACGCAGGCCGGCTCGCGAGAGTCGGCCTTTGCTTTAGGTTTGGCCGATGGCGACGCAGGCCGGGCCGCAGGCTCGACCCGTGCACGATCGGCGCTACGTGTGCGCCGGGCCACGCAGGTGCTTTCGCCGCAAAGAGATCGCGATAAGCGACGCAAGGTCGGCAGGACGCTCGGTGCGATCGGCCAGGCTGCGCGGCCCGAAGCGCGTCATTGGCCACCTGGGAGCGGGATCGCACAAGGATGGATCTTCAGCGATGGCGACGACCTAGCGCAGCACCCAATCCGCAAGGATGAAACCGCCGCTCATCGCGACCACCAGCAACGCGCCGGTCAGGCGTGGCGGTGCGGGCAATGGGAGGTCCAGCATGCGGCAGCCGACGCCGATCAGTAACGCCAGCAATACACCGACCACGGCCATGCTCACGCCTCGCCCTGTCCGGGCGGACGGCCGCTTGGCCCACCGCAATGCCGCAGGTTGCGTGCGGCGCGCCTGGCCATGAAGCGGTCCGCCAGCACATAGCCACAGGTCATTGCCAATACCAGTAGCGCGCCCACGAATGCCGTCGGCGCAGGCGATGGAATTCCTGCGATCCGGCATCCGGAACCAATGGCCATCCCCAGCGCCAGGCCGATGACAAGTTTCCAGTTCACCGTCATCTCAGCGGTTCCGAATGCGCGTGCGGCGGCACGCCGATCCCACCACCGCCGACAAAATGACGGACCAACGGGGCGCGCTCGCCCTGATGCAGTGCACGGATCTGCTCCTGCAGCTGGCGATCGTCGCCGCTGACGCGCTCGTGCTGGCGCAGGTGCTCCAGCCACGAGGCAACGATGAAGTATTCCAGTTGCACGCCCGGAGTGGCCGCGTCTTCGGCGATCCCCCAGACCACTGCTCCGTCGCGCCGCCGCGCATTGCCCAGTTGCGTCATCAGGTGCACGAAGACCGCGCGTGCCTCGGCAGCGATGTGGTATTCCACCGTCACCAGGACCGGTCCACGATCGTGATCGACCGCTTCCACCTGCGCCGGTGCCGGCCAATGACCACCCGGCGTCAGATCCTGCTGCTCGGTACCGGCGATGCGGGCACGCTTGACCAGCAGCGCCGCAATCACCGCGCCTGCGGCAGCGATCTGCAGGGCAACCGCGATCGAGGTGCGTTGCGCCAGTGCTCCCCAGATCAGCGAGCCGGCTGCCATGCCGGCCGAGAACACCACGATGTACAGCGACAACGCGCGCGCACGCACCCAGGCGGGCACGGCAGTCTGCGCGGCGATCTGCAATGACGACAGCACAGCGATCCAGGCCAGCCCATTGACCACCATCACCGCGCACAGCACCGCGATCTGGCGCGACAGTGCCAGCCCAAGCAGCGAGACCGCGCAGACCAGCGTGGCGACGAACACCAGCACATCGCGGTCATAGCGCGCCCGCAGGCGCGGCAGCAACAAGGCGCCGCCAATGGCGCCGATACCAATGCAGCCCAGCAAGATGCCATAGCTGCCGGCGCCCAGTTGCATGTCGCGGCGAACGACCAACGGCAGCAAGGCGGTCAACGCACTGGCAAACAGGAAGAAGCCGGCGGCCTTGATCAACACTGCCTGCAGCCGGCCAGCGTGCGCGGCATAACGCAGACCGGCGCGCAGGCCGGTGCCAAAGCTTTCCGGCGGCAGTGTCGAGGCATGCGCGTCGCGACGCCAGCGCCACAACACCAGCCACATCAAGCCGAACGTCGCACCGTTGAGCAGAAAGGCCCAGGGAGGACCGAACTGCGCCACGATCAGGCCGCCGATCGCCGGGCCGATCGAACGCGCAATGTTCATTCCGATCGAATTGAGCGCCACCGCCGATGCCAGCATCGGGCGTGGCACCAGTTCCGAGACGATCGCTGCCTGCGCCGGCATCGCCATCGCCGCGCCCACACCCATCGCAAACGTCAAGCCCACCAACACCCAAGGTGTCAGCAACTGCAGTTGCGCGAACAAGGCCAGTGCGCCGGCCACCAGCAACATCCAGCCCTGGGTCAGCAGCAGGTAGCGGCGACGGTCGACGCTATCGGCCAGCGTCCCTGCGACCAGCGCGAACAGCACCACTGGCAAGGTGGTAGCCGCCTGCACCGCCGCCACCATCAGCGGCGAGCCGGTTTGCCCGGCCATCACCCAGGAGGCGGCGACATCGTTGATCCAGGTACCGATATTGCTGCCCAGGATCGCCAGCCACAACGCACGGAAGATCGGCTCGCGCAGCGGAGTCCAGGCGCCGCCATCGGTTGGCGTGCCAGTAGAAATCATCGCGGCAAGGCTCCAATGGACACCGCACAGACGATCCCGGCAACAGACCGGGCATGCACGCGGCGGCAAGCAATGGCCCGCATCAGAAGGCGAAACACGAGCAGCCCAGCGCTCCCCAGAATCCACGCAGATCGCCGCTGGGCGCGGCATGGTGCGCGGCATGTCGATGCGGCCCATGCGCAGAACAGCCGCTGCCGTGTCGATGCGCGGTACCGGCCAGCGTGCCTACGCTGTGGCTGGCCTGATACCCCCCGAACCGGTTGACCGGCGACCAGTCCGGCATGGCCGGTGGCAGACTCGGCGCCAGCGCGGCGAAGTCGCCAGCGCCGTGCACCACCCGTCCCCCCATGACGGTCAGCACACTGGTGATATCGGCAATGGCGGCATCGTCGACCCGAAAGTAATCGTCCGACAACACGATGAAATCGGCCAGTTGGCCCGCCGCCAGAGTGCCCTTGTGCGACTCGTCGCCGGAGAACCAGGCACTGCCCTGCGTCCACAACCGCAAGGCCTGCTCGCGATCGAGCAGGTTTTCTTCGCCATACAGGGCCATCCCGCCCACGGTACGCCCGGTGACCAGCCACGACAGCGCCACCCACGGGTTGTAGCTGGCCACGCGGGTGGCATCGGTGCCGGCGCCCACCGCAACTCCTGCGGCCAGCATGCGGCGTATCGGCGGCGTCTGCCGGGCCGCCTGCACGCCGTAGCGCTGCACGAAGGCCTCGCCCTGGTAGGCCATGCGGTGCTGCACGGCGATACCGCCATTCAAGGCGCGGATGCGATCGATATTGCGTGGCGTGATGGTCTCGGCATGATCGATGAACCAGTGCAGGCCATCGAACGGTATGTCGGCATTGACCTTCTCGTAGACATCGAGAATGCGCCCGATGCTCTCGTCGTAGGTGGCATGGATACGGAACGGCCAACGCTTTTCCGCCAGCAGCCGTACCACCTGTTCCAGCTCGGGTTCCAGCTCCGGCGGCAGCTCCGGGCGCGGCGCGCTGAACTGCTCGAAATCGGCAGCAGAGAACACCAGCATTTCGCCGGCGCCGTTGTGGCGCAGCAGATCGTCGCCCTTGCGCACGGGCAGCAGCTCGGTCCAGCCGCGGAAGTCGGCCACCTCCTTGCCCTTGTTCTGGGTGAACAGGTTGTAGGCGATACGCACGCTCAGCTGATCGGCCGCATGCAGCTGCTCGATGACCTGGTAATCCTCCGGATAGTTCTGGAAGCCACCACCGGCATCGATCACCGACGTGATGCCCAGCCGGTTGAGTTCGCGCATGAGATGGCGGGTGGAATTGGCCTGGTATTCCAGCGGCAGGCGCGGTCCCTTGGCCAGGCTTGCATACAGCATCAGCGCGTTGGGCTTGGCCAGCAACAGGCCGGTGGGATTGCCCAGCTTGTCGCGCTCGATGTGGCCGCTAGGCGGATCGCGTGTGGTCCTGTCATAACCGCAGGCGCGCAAGGCGGCGCGATTGAGCAACGCGCGGTCGTACAGATGCAGCAGGAATACCGGTGTCTCCGGCGCAATCGCATTGATGTCGTCCAGCGTCGGCAGACGCTTTTCAACGAACTGATGCGCGGTGAAGCCACCGACCACGCGCACCCACTGCGGGGCCGGTGTGCGGTCGACCTGGGCTTTCAGCATGGCCATTGCATCGGCCAACGAACGCACGCCATCCCAGCGCAGTTCCAGGTTGTAGTTGAGCCCGCCGCGGATCAGATGGGTATGACTGTCGTTGAGCCCGGGCAGCAGGCGCCGCCCCTGCGTATCGATGACCTGGGCGCCATCGGCCATTGCCATGATCTGCGCGTCGTCACCCACTGCCACGATGCGGCCATTGGCCACCGCAAGCGCTGTGGCGCCGGGCAAGCGTGGATCGAGCGTCGTGATGCGTGCATTGCGAACGACAAGATCAACCATCGGCACTGTCCTCTCGGCAGACGACGTCGCGGGCAACGCGCCCAACGCAAGACCCGCCGCTGCCCCCTGCATCCATCGGCGGCGTCCGGGATCGTGATCGCTTGCGCTGCCGGTCATGTCGCACCGCGCCTGCGCAGGCCATCCAGCGACCATGCGCCGCCACCGGCAGCCACCAATGCAAGCAACACCAACAGCCACATCGCCGGGTATTCCATGCCGCCGTGCATCCAGAACCAGCCCTTGGGCATCGCCACCAGCGCCGTCGCGGCGATGAATACCGCCGCCAGCGCAGCACTTGCGCGCGTCCACAACCCCAGCAGCACGGCCAGGCCGGACAGCGTCTGTCCCAGTGCCAGCAGCAACGGCAGTGGCGCGCCAGAGGGAACGCCGAACTGCTGCAATTCAGCGGCGAAGCCGGGCAATCCCGGGCCACCAAACCAGCCCAGCAACTTGCCCAATCCGTGCGGCAGCAGGAATCCGCCTCCGGCAAGACGCAGCATCGGCAGCGCCGCCGCAGGGCCATGCATGCCGCGTGCTGTGGATGCGCTCAATGCCCGCCTTCCTGCGCGCCGAACATGCTCTTGGCGTACTGGATGCCGATGCCATAGCCGCCGGCGTGCGCGCGTGCGATGCCGGTAGTGAGCTCGTAGGTGTCGCCGCGCGCCCAATCGCGCTGCAGCTCCAGCAGATATTGCACACTGGTGATCGGCACCGCACCGGCCTGCTGCATGCGGGCCACCGCGCGTTCGTGCGCTTCGTCGCTGACATCGCCGCAGGCATCGGTGACGACATAGACCTCGAAGCCCTGCTCGATCGCCGACAGCGTCGGCCCGACGATGCAAACGCTGGTCCACAGCCCGGCGATGACCAGGCGTTGCTTGCCGATCCTGTTGACGCGATCGATCACCGCCTTGGTCCTCCCAGGCATTCATGCTGGTGCGGTCCAGCACCGGCTCACCCGGGAAGATCTCCGGCAATTCGGGAAACAACGGTCCGGAGAAGGACTTCTCCGCCACTGTCGTCAGGATCACCGGGACCTCGAAACCCTTGGCGCCCTTGGCGATCAAGGCGACGTTGTTGCGCAGCGCCGAGATGTCGATGGTGTGCGTGGCGAACGCCATCTGCGACTGATGATCGATCAGGATCAGAGCGTGATCGCCGGGAGACAACAGGGTTTTGCCGGGAACGGCGGTGGCGATGCTCATGTCGGGTGCTCCAGGGAAGGGGAAAAGCCAGGCGCAGTGCACCGCGGTGCCGACGCCTGGAATGCGCTTGAGCCGTTATCGATGGCCACTCGCGCAGCGAAGCGTGCCGGCGTGCAGCCGGTGGCGTTGCGGAAGCTGCGCACGAAGTGGCTCTGGTCGAAGAAGCACAGGTCGGTGGCGATCTGGCTGATGGTGTGGCGGCCCTCGCGAAGCATTGCCTGCGCGCGCTCGAGCCGACACTGGCGCAGATACTCCATGGGGCTGGCGCCGGTCGCCTCACGGAACACGCGTGCGAAATGGAAGCGGCTCATGCACGCAGCGCCAGCCAGTTGCGTCACGCAGATGGGCTCGCACAGATGCGTGTCGATGTAGTGCAGCGCCCTGGCCACGGCGCGTGCCCGCGTGGCATGCGGCAACGACATGCAGCCAACCTCTGCGCCGGGACGCACAGCGAGAAACGGACCTGCCATACGGCGTCTCTGGTAAGGAATGCGGCCATGGTGCGGCGGCCAAGCCGATCGCCCCACCCCTGATGGTGAGGCCGATCGCTCACTCTTTCGGGGGGCGGGCGTGTACCAATCGCGATGGCAACGCCGGCCCGAGCGCTGCTGGCAACATCGGCGTTCGGTGCGATGCGGCGCCTGGCACCGATGCATTCCGCAACACGGCAGACAGGCGAACGCCACCGCCATCGAGCACCTCCGCGATGCCGCTCCGCTTCCACCGCCGACCTTGCACCCGCCTGGTAGCGCACGCTGCGCGACAGCCATCCGCCGCGCGATGCAATCGCGCGCCACCTGCGTAACCGATCGGGTGGTCCACGTCGCTCCCCCGAAAGAGGTGTTGGTGCTTCCCTCGATCTCGCCCGACAATGCCGCGATGCCGCATGAGCCTGTCATTCCATCGCCAGCATCGTCTCGCCTGCGTGTTGCGATATGGGCAATGCTGTGCGCCTGCCTGCTGGCGTGCGCGCCCGCACAGGCGGCCGGCGTCGCCTCCGGTCGCGCGGGACTGCTGCAGTTCCATCACACCGCCTGGAGCACCGAACGCGGCGCGCCGGCCGATATCTGGGACATCCAGCAAGCCGATACCGGCCCCCTGTGGTTGGCGACCGGTTTCGGTCTGTTCCAGTTCGACGGCGAACATTTCACCAGGCAGGCGCCGCCGGTCGGCCAGACCTACGCCTCACACAACATGACCGCGCTGTCGTTGCAGCCGGACGGCACGGCCTGGATCGGCTACTTCAACGCCGGCATCGACCGCCTGGCCGACGGCCACCTCACCCATTTCGCCGCCGGCAAGGACGTGCCGGCCGGCATGGTGTTCCGGATCGAGCGCGATGGCAGCGGACGGCTGTGGGCAGCCAGCGACGGCGGCCTGTGCTGGTTCGACGGCAAGCGCTGGCATCGTGCCGGCCCGGAATGGGGCTACTCGCGCGATCGCGCGCAGTGGCTGCTGCGCGATCGCCGCGGCGTGCTGTGGGTCAGCGACGGGGCGCAGATTCTGTCGCTGCGGCCGGGTGCGGCACGGTTTGCCCCCAGCGGCCAGACCGTTGGCCACTACGCCACCCTGGCCGAAAGCCCGGACGGTGCGGTGTGGGTCGCCGACCCGTCGCGTGGCGTGTTCGCACTGACCGATACACGCGGTGCGCTGCTGCCGGCGAACGCGCGCGCACGGCCCGCATTTCCCGGGCTGTTCGCACGGCGCATCCGCTTCATGCGCGATGGCGCGTTGTGGGGTAGCGATTACGCCGCGCACGGGCTGTTCCGCATCGCCACACCTGCGGCGCCCGGCGCCAGACCGGAACGCTTCAGCGCTGCGCAGGGGCTGACCTCGGCCACTGCCGGGCCCTTGCTGGAAGATCGCGAAGGCAATCTGTGGGCGGGCACCAACCTGGGACTCAACCGCTTCCGGCACCGCGCATTGCTTCCTCTGGCGCCGTTGCTGCCAGGCCAGGCCATGGCGGTGGCCACCTTCGAGGCATTGCCAGGCACTTCGTCGCGCCCGCTGCTGGCCAGCCTGCGCGATGGGCGCCTGCTGGCGCTGAGCCGCGAGCGCCTCGCGCGACTGCAGCGCGCAGCGTCGCCAGACACGCGGACCACCGCGCTGGCCATCCCGCCCGATCTCGATGCCTGGGTGCTCGGGGAACAGTCGCTGCTGCACGTCCAGGATGGCCGTCCGCACAGGGTGACGCTGCCGCATGACGTGCCGACCGGAGCCATCCGCGCATTCGCAGTCGATGACCGCCGCCGTCCATGGGTATGCCCCGACGCCAGTGGCCCAGCCGTCTTCGATGGCCAACGCTGGCTGCCGCTCGCCGATGCGCAGGACACCGCCTGTTCGGTACTGACCATCGCACCCGACGGCAGCCTGTGGGTGGGCACCGTCAACGGTGAGGTGCGGATGCTGCAGGGCCGGCGACCGAAGCGGTATGCGGCCAGGCAGGGTCTGGCGGTCGGCCCGATCACTGCGATCTGGCACAGCGCCGCACTCACGCTGGTCGCCGGCGAAACCGGCCTGGCCGCGCTCGGCGCCGATGGTCGCTTCCGTCGGGTGGCCGACCAGGCCGATCCGCTCCTGCAAGGCATCACCGGCATCGTGCAGGATCGCCGCGGCACGCTGTGGTTGAACGGCAACCGCGGCGTGGTGCAACTGCCGCAACGCGCCCTGCAGGACAGCGTCCGCACCGGCGTGGTCAGCCCCGCGCTGCGCGTGTACGACACCCTGGACGGCTTGCCCGGCGTCGCCCAACAGGCTTCGCCGGTACCCACCGCCCACGCCGCTGCCGATGGCCTGTTGTGGTTCACCACCAATCAAGGCCTGGCCTGGCTGGACCCCGAGCAGACCCACCGCAACCCCACCGCACCGGATGTCTTCATTACCGATGTGGTGGCCAACGATCGGCCCTACCCGCGCACGCAAGGCCTGCACCTGCCGCAATGGACCGACCGCCTGCGCATCGGGTACGACGCGGTCAGCCTGACCCGGCCCGAACGGGTGCGCTTTCGCTACCGCCTCGAAGGTGTGGACGCGCAATGGCAGGACGCCGGCAATCGCAACGAGGCGTTCTATACCAATCTTGCGCCGGGACGGTATCGCTTCCGTATCGTCGCCGCCAACGACGATGGCGTCTGGAACGAACGTGGCGACACGCTGGACTTCGTCATCGATGCCGCGTTCGTGCAGACCTGGCAGTTCAGGCTCTGTGGCGTCCTGGCCGCGCTGCTCGCGCTTGCGGTCGCCTGGCGCCTGCGCACCCGGCATGTGGCCGGCCGGCTGCGCGCGCGCCTGGAAGAGCGCTATCGCGAACGCGAGCGCATCGCCCGCGAACTGCACGACACCCTGCTGCAGGGTACCCAGGGGCTGATCCTGCGCCTGCATGTCGCCAGCCGGTCGCTGCCCTGCGACGACCCGCGCCGGCGCGAGCTGGAACATGCGGTGGATCTGGCCGAGACCGCGCTGGTCGAAGGCCGCGAACGGGTCAACGGCCTGCGCGACAGCCACGGCCTGCGCGAAGGGCTTGCTGCAGCGTTGCAACGCGCCCGCAGCGCGAGCGTGTCAGCGCGCGCGGCCGAGCTGCAGGTGTCGGTGCAAGGACGGGTGATGGCGCTGCGTCCGCTGGTGGCCGACGAATTGTTCCAACTGGGCCGCGAAGCCCTGGCCAATGCCGACCGGCATGCGAACGCCAGCCGCATCGCGCTGGAACTGCGTTACGGTTCACGTGACTTCGTCATGCGCATCCGCGACGATGGCCGCGGCCTGGATCCGGATGTCTTGCATGGTCACGCCCGCACCGGACACTGGGGGCTGACCGGCATGCAGGAACGCGCACAGCGCATCGGCGCCAAGATGCAGTTGTGGTCGCGTTCTGGCAGCGGCACCGAAATCCAGATCGCACTGCCCGCACGTACCGCCTATGCCAGCCCGCCACGCTGGTGGTGGCCATTTCGACACGTATCACCCACGGAGCGCCGCGATGGCTGAACTGGTCCGACCGACCCACGTCCTGGTGGTGGACGATCACCCGCTGCTGCGCGACGGCCTGAGCGCCATGCTGGCCGCCGAATGCGACATGCGCGTCGTGGGCGAAGCCGAAGATGGCGAGCAGGCAGTTGCCTGCTATGCCAGCCTGCGCCCCGACGTGGTGCTGATGGATCTGCAGATGCCGCGCGTGGACGGCGTGGAAGCCATCCAGCGTATCCGCCGCGTCGACCCGCTGGCCAAGGTCATCGTGCTGACCACCTATACCGGCGACGTGCGTGCGGTGCGCGCATTGCAGGCAGGCGCCTGCGGCTACCTGCTCAAGAGCGCGCTGCGGCGCGAGCTGATCGACACCATTCGCGACGTGCGCCGCGGTCAGCGCCGCCAGGTGCCCGCCTCGGTGGCCGAGAACATCGCCGCGCATGTACTCGACGATGCGCTCTCCGCCCGCGAGACCGAAGTACTGAGCCTGGTCGCCACCGGCTGTTCCAACAAGCAGATCGGCAATGCCCTGGCGATCTCCGAAGAGACGGTCAAGGCGCATATGAAGAACATCCTGGGCAAGCTGGGCGTGCGCGACCGTACGCATGCCGTCACGGTGGCCCTGCGCCGCGGCATCCTGTCGCTGGACACCTGAGCGGGGACGGACCGCGACTTGCGAGTCGAACCCGAGACGCCGGGCTGCCGGCGCCAGGCACACAGCGCACGCGCTCGCTTCGGCACCGTCGCAACGAGCGGAGTGCGGCATCCGGCCATACCGCAGCCGCCAACGCCGATCCGGGCGCACACCGACGGTGAGCTTCATCCCGCACTATGGCCGACGGGGTGCCACACCGTCCACGATTCTTGAACGCCAGGCACACGCCGCGCTCGAGCCGTACTGTCAAAGGCATCGGCTTAGGCTATCGTATGCACCGCGTGCGGCATGGGGGCCGCTTCAGCACCGTCACTGATGGCCGATAAGGGCTAGACCAAACCGCCGTACCTCGCTTCGGCGTCAGTCGCTTCATCTTTTAAACGCGTTCAGGGGAATTGCGATGCTTCGTCACTCTTTGCGGGTGCGCCTGCTGCTGCCGGTGCTGGCCTTGGTGCTGGTCGTGGTGGTGGCACTGACGGTCATTCTGGCCATTACCGAAGCGAACCGGGTCAGGTTCGAGGCCGGCGACTCCATCGAGCGCCAGTCGGTGTCCTTGCAGACCCTGTTCGCCGTCACCCGCTCGATGATGCTGGACCGTGTGAATTCCTCGATGCGCCAGTTGCGCAAGGAAGCCAACGCGCACGGCGCGCCGAGCCTGGGCAACGAGGTCCGCGTCGCAGACCGCAACGCCAACGATCTGTTGCTGGGTCAGCGCCCGCAGGCCAACGACTTCAGCATGCTCGATGACGTGACCGCCATCCACGAAGGCACCGCCACGCTGTTCTCGCGCACCGGCGACGATTTCGTGCGCATTTCCACCAACGTCAAGAAGGACGACGGCAGCCGCGCCATCGGCACCGTGCTCGACCCCACTGGCCAGGCAGCCGCCAAGCTGCGCAACGGCGAAAGCTTCTACGGCGTGGTCGACATCCTCGGCAACCCTTACGTCACCGGCTACGAGCCGATCTTCGCCGGCAGCGACAAGCGCGTGATCGGCGCATGGTACGTCGGCTACAAGGCCGACACCCAGGCCCTGGAGAACGTGGTCAGCAGCCGTCGCGTGCTCGATTCCGGCTTCATCGCCGTCTTCGACAGCAAGAACAAGCTGCGCTTCCAGTCGACCACCGGCGCTACCACCGACACTGCCACCATCGAGCGCATCGTCAAGGAAACGCCGGACGACTGGGTCGTGACCAAGCAGGAAGTGCCCGATTGGGGCTTCACCCTGGTCTCGGCGTACCCCAAGAGCGACGTCAACGGCGTCATCGTGCGCCAGTCTTTGTGGATCGCCGGTATCGGCCTGCTGGTCTGCGCCTTGCTGCTCGGCCTGCAGTGGGCGCTGATCTGGAGCCGCGTGTTGCGCCCCATCCAGCACCTGACCACCGTGGCCGAAGAACTGAGCCTGGGCAAATGGAACCACACCATCGCCGAGGTCAATCTCAAGGACGAAATCGGCACCCTGGCACGTGCCATTTCGCGCCTGTCCAATAGTGTCCGCCTGGCCATGGAGCGGCTGAGCAAGCGCTGAGCCACTGCAGATGCCTCCGTACCAGACGATGCCAGGAAGACGCCATGTCCAATGAATTCCGCCCGCTGATCGAGATCCTGCGCGAGCTCAGAGCGCTGGCATTGAAAAAGGCGTCCGGCTTTCTGTTCGTCGTCACCGAGGAAAACCATTCCTGCATCGTCCGCATCAACGCCGGGCAGATCGAGGAAGTGGTATTTCGCATGCTGCGCAACGACGAGGCGGTGCAACGGCTCACCATGGTCGGCGCAGCGAAGGCCCGTTTCCAGGCCGATCCGGGCGCCGGCACGGGCAAGCCCTCGCTATTGAGCGAGGACTCGCGTCAGTGGCTGATGGGCGGGTTCGAACAGGACCTCGGTGGTGCACCGTCGCCGGCACGCGCGCCGGCTGCGCCCACACCCGCAGCTGTTCCAGCGCCTGCAGCCGCACCGGCACCGGCGGCATCGCCTGCCCCTGCAGCGTCCGCCAGCAGCGGCGCCGGCGCGCCAGACGAGCGCGTCCGCGACGTGCTGGAAAAAGTCGCATTGAATTATCTCGGCCCCATCGCCGGCATGCTGTGCGACGAGGCCTGGGAAGCGTCCAGCGACATCGAGCAGGTACTCAGCCAGCTCGCCGCCAATCTGGCGACACCGCAGGAAGCGCAGAAGTTCATGGCCGACGCCCGCGTGGCACTGGCCAAGCTGCGCTGAAGCGCACTCACCGCGGGTCGTGCATCAGGCCGCGCATCGCGCGGCTTTTTGTTGCCGCGGCGGTCGCACCCGGCAAGCGCTGCACTACAAAACGCAGGCCACAGCCGAGCATCGCATGGCTCATCTGCGAAGACACTCCATGCATGAGCATCGCAGGATCTGGCGCCTTGCTTTCCTGCAGCGCACGTCCACGTATGCAGGCACCTCCAATCAAGGCCTGGAAGCGCAGGGAAATGCCTGTGCCAAGGCATCGACCACAAGCGTCGCTGCACTTTGTTGCAGCTGCGTGGCGGGCAACCCCCGGTGATAGGTGTAGACCCGATCGACCAGCTCGTGCGGAAGCACCTTCCCTGCCCCGCACCAGCGCACCCCGCTGGTGGCATCGGCCACCCCCTCGATATAGGCCCGCGCGCGCGCACTCGACAACTGACGCCGCGCAGGGCCATTGTGCGCCGGATCGCCCAGTTTGCCCTCCATCGCCTGCACCAGCTCGGCTCCACTGAGGATCCAGGTGCGCCCGGCATCGGACGGACGCGCCCATGCTGCCGGCATCGCTGCGCACAGCAGCACCGCAGCCAACGTTCGAAAACTACTGCAAACGACAGCACAGCTCATGCATGGTTCCTCAGGAAGATCGGTAAGCTGCCAATGGCTGCGGTGTCCATGGCTAGCGTCTTGCACAACTCTGCACAGTTGGAGTTCACCACGCGCGCAATGGCGCCTGCATCGCCCCGTGGCGGGTCCGCCGCTGAGTGCCTCGTGACAAGCGCCTCCGGGTAGCACAGCAGTTGTCCAAGCATACATCCGGACATGCTGCCGCCAAACCGCATTACCAATCACCACGCCAACCGCAACGGCGGCGACGGACGAGCGCAGCCGTCCTCGTCCGATCCCCCCACTCCATCATCAACAGGCCACGCAAACCCACACGGCTTAGAGGGTGTTTACATAATCAAGTTACTAACCGGCGAAGCAGCAACCTCGCTTCGGTCAACCAGACCCACGCTTCGGCGACGTGGGCCAGTCGATCATGATGCATCACCAGTCGACGGGCGCG